>JBILUL010000121.1:0-14885 GCA_044371005.1 Phycisphaerales bacterium
GACGACCTGTGATGTGGTGTGGATGCCGGGTGCAACGGATGATGCGCCGGGTGGGGTGCGGGTGGCGATTGGAGTGGCGGATCGGCTGCCGCGGCGGATCGAGCGCTTGCAGGCACCGGCCAAGGAAGGTGAGAAGCCAACTTCGGGGCGTGTGCTGGAACTCGAGGATCTCAAGGTGAATGAGGCGTCGGTGGCGGGGTATTACTCGCCCTCGGTGCCGACTGGCTATCGGGTGAAGGCAGCGGAATCGAACAAGCCGAAGCGGAAGGCAGCGCCCGAGCCCGAAGTCGGGGGTCTGCTGGCGGAAGGAACCGTGGCACCGGAGTGGTCGCTCAAGGATCCCGAGGGGAAGGTGCATTCGCTGTCGGGGCTCAAGGGCAAGGTGGTGCTGCTTGATTTCTGGGCGACCTGGTGCGGGCCGTGCAAGGCGGCGATGCCCAGTGTGCAGAAGCTGCACGAGAAGTTCAAGGGGAAGGTGGAGGTCTTCGGGGTGAACTTCGCGGAGAGCGGGAATCCGGCGGAGTACATGGAGAAGAAGGGGTTCACCTACACGCTGCTGCTTAAGGCCGAGCAGGTGGCGCAGGATTACAAGGTGACGGGCATTCCGTGTTTCTATCTGATCGGCGCGGATGGCAAGGTGCTCTACGCGTCGGCGGGGTTCTCTCCGATGGCGGAAAAGACGCTGGAGGAGAAGATCAATGCTGCACTGGGCAAGTAAGTCGGGGTTGGCTCTCGTCGCGGCGTGCTCGTTGATGAGTGCGCCCGTGTCGGCGCAGACACCCCTCGAGCTCAAGGATCGGGGTGTGAGTGTGACCATCCCGCAGGGGTGGGAGGTCGCGCCGCCGGCGATGCTTGAATCGATGAACCGGCTGCTCAAGGAGCGTGCACCGGGTGTGGATTTGCAGTTTGTGTCGGGGCTGGTGCCCGCTGGCGGCGGCAGTGATGGGGCGTATGTGCTGATTCAGTTCCTGCCGCTCAAGACGCGGTCGATGAGCCGCGAGGAGCTGGCCAAGGCCTTCAGTGTGGAGTATCTGAGCGCGACCATGAAGGACATGGTGGCCAAGCAGGAAGACCTGGTGAAGGACCATGCGACTGAGTCGTCGTTCTTTGATGCAACGCGCGACCGGTACGTGGTGACGGCGAACATGTCGGTGCCGGGCGTTGAGGGCAAGCAGCGCAACTACTCGGTGGGGCAGGTGCTCTCGGATGGGGTGCTGCAGTTCAACTGCTATGCGCCGCTGGCAGATGCTGCCAAGCACCAAGGAGCGTTTGACGGGCTGATTGGCAGCATTCAGGTGGCGGAGGATCGGCGGTATGCGCCGCTGGTGGCGGGCGGGGTGCCGACCCCGGCGAGTTCGACGCAGCGGTCGAGTTCAGTGGTGCCAATCGGGTTGATCGTGGTGGTGATCGCGATCGTCGCGGCGAAGCGGCGCAAGGCGCAGGCGGCGAAGGATGGCGGGGCGGTGTGAGGGTGGAGCAAAAGCAGAGGACAAACTTCAGAGTTCATATCTCAGAGGGGCGGCGTTGGGGAGTTTGGTTTGGTGTCAAAACCTCTGAATCTCGTCCATGCCGCCACCTGGGCACTGGTACTACAACGCTGGAACCGCTCAAGTAAGGCGCCGCGGCGGGCCGGTGAACTCCACACCGGACGATCTTTCGTCCGCGGGAGTGCGGAAGCACGGATGCAGACGGCGTGCTGGCCATCCGGCCGGCGTTGACACAATACCTGCACGAGTTCGACGATTGCATGCCCTTGGGAGCAAGGACTTTGGTGCCACCTTGTCGAGTCAGCAGCTTCCCTGTTCCCACACCGTGAAGAACTGATCCACATCGGCGCCGTCGATGCCGCCATCCTGGTTGGCATCGGCGCAGCCTCCGCCGCCCTCCCACTCGTCGAAGAACGCGCCGACATCGTTGCCGTCAACGCCGCCATCCTGGTTGAAGTCGGCAGCGCAGGGGGGGCAGGTGGTGCCGGCTTCGAGGACCGCGCGGTACGCCTCCTGATTGCCGTTGCGGATGCCGAATCCGACGATGACATTTCCATCGGGGGTGATCGCGGCGGCTTGGTTGAGCGATGTCCAGCCGCTGTCGGCGGGATTGACGTTATGTTCGAGGAGGACATCCCAGAGACGACGCATGCCGCCGGCCTGGGTCCAGTAGAAGGCTTCCTGCCCGGCGGCAGTATTGCCGTAGCCGACGACGACGCTGCCGTCGCTGCTGACCCCGAAGGCACCGGAACTCTGGACTCCGCCGGGGAGGTCGTCGAGGGACACCAGGCCACCCGACGTGGTCCATCGGTACGCGAGGACGACGTTGACGCCGGTTCCGGAGCCGACGATGGTGCGTCCATCGTCGCTGGTGGCGGTGGCCACGCTGGAGAAACCTCCGCCGGTGATGTCGCCGAGTCCGACAGGGCCGGAGGCACCGACCCATCGGCACGCCTCGAGCCCCGGGCTCGAGATCGTGGAGAAGCCCTGGCCAACGATGGTCGAAGTGTCGCCGCTGATAGCAAACGCCTCGCTTTGGAAGCCGCTGCCGGCAAGGTCGCCCAGTGGGACCAACCCGGTGGCCTGTGTCCAGCGGAACGCTTCCTGGCCGCGGGTGGAGACGCCGCGGCCGACGATGATGGTGCCATCGCGGCTCACCGCGCGGGCGACGCTGATGGTCGAGCCGCCGGGGAAGTCGCCCAGGTCGACCATGCCGTCGGCGGCAGTCCATCGGAAGGCTCCCGAGCCTGTGGCGGTCGTTCCCTGGCCGACGATGACGGAGCCATCAGCGCTGACGCCGCGGGCCATACTGGTGAAGGCACCGCCGGAGAGATCGCCCAATCCAACCATCCCGTCCGCGGCTGTCCATCGATACGCCTGGATGCCGTTGAGGGAGCTGCTCTGGCCGACGACGGTGGCGCCATCGGCGCTCACGGCGATCGCGAAGCTCTGGAAGATGCCGTCCGGGGAGGTCGCCCAATCCCAGGAGCGTGCCATCGGCAAGGGCGGGGCCGCAGGCACAAAGGCCCGCGAGAAGGGCGCAGCGGGAAGAGGGGACGGAGCGGTTCAATCGCATGGGGTCTCTCCTTTGGTGCTCGTGATGGCCCGAGGATCGACGGGGCAACGAGTGCCCTGGGTATCAGTTCGCCCCATTTCAGTGCCGAAGCCGGGTTCGTAGAGTTGGAAGTTCAATACGCGCACGATCAACGTGTTCGGCACGTCTGCTCACGCCTGGGGCGTCAGTCGCCCGCCACGACTTCGGGGCCACCCGCCGGAGATCACTCGACCAGCAGGGGCAGATTGGCGGTTGCACCGCCGCCTTGGCCATCGCGGATGTAGGCGTACACGCGGTAGATGCCCGGTCCGGGAAGGTGGATGGTGGCGCCGGTGAGGGATGCATCGTGTACCGCGGCGACGAGTTGCTCGGGTGTTGCGATGAAGTCGCCGCCGGTCTCGTATTGCGTCGTTTCGCGAAGCAGCACCCACTCCACGCTGAGCGCATCGCTCTCGGGGTCGGTCGCCTTGAGCTTGACCTTGACGTCCTGGCCCTGTTTGCCGCGATCGGCGCCCTCGAAAGCGATGCTGTGAATGATGGGCACGCGATTGGCCGGGGGCTTGCCTGTCCAGAGTTCGCTCATGGTTTCGGCAGAGGCCAGGCGGGTGCCATCCGGCAGCAACATCCCGAACCACGTGGCGGTCGCCTCCATCTTGCTGCCCCACAGGAAGGCGTAGGAGCCCACGCAGGTGCCCTTGGCACCGAGCACGGACTTCTCGTATGCGGTGCGGTAGGCGGCGGCCTTTTGCGTGCAGGTGGGCTCGACTGGTGCTTTGAAGCTGTTGCGCGAGATTTCCCAGGAGCCGTTGGGTCCAAACTCGGTCAGGATGAAGGGCTTGGTGCCGCCGAACTGTTTGTAGCGTTCAGCAACGCTCGGCCCGCCGCCATAACTGTTGATGCCGATCACGTCGATGCTGGGGCAGAGGCGATGGATGTCCTTGACCTTTTGGCCCTTGTCTCCGAGCTCGGCGATGACGGTCATGGTCGGATGATGGGGATCGAGTTCCTTGGCCATTTTCGCGATGTTGTTGACGGCGACCCAGATGGCCTCGTTCTTGCCATCGCCCTCCATCTCGTTGCCGATGCCCCACATGAGCACGGCCGGGTGGTCTTTGTACTTCTGGATGGCGGCCTTGGCTTTCTCGAACTGGGCGGCGACCATCTCGGCGTCGTCGTAGCGGAAGCCGTGGCGCTCGTGCCCAAGCCAGATGCCGACGGTGACGGACATGTTGAGGCGGTGGGCTTCATCGAGGAGAGGGCCCAGGTCATCAGCACCCCAGGTGCGAACGGAGTTGCCGCCGGCAGCGGCGAGCGAAGCGATTGCATCGACGCCGCCGGCACTGTTGACGAAGTAAGGTTTCCCGTCACGCAGGAGTGAGTAGCTGCCCGGCTCGCCGGTGAGCGCCACGGGAATGGGCTGAGCGAGGGCTGTGGCGGCGAGCAGAAACAGCGCAGAGAGAGAAGGGCTCATGGCGGATGGTAGATGGCATGAAACGGTGGTTCGGCGGGGGCCGCAAGGCCGCCCGCCGCGACTTGCGTGCCGCCCGCCGGCTCGCAATTGGGTGCGAAATGGGCCCACGTCCCGGAATAACCAGCACCCGACTCGACCGGTGCGAAACCGGGCCACAGGTGGCGTAACGGTGGGCTGGTCGCTGACTGGGTGTGGGGATGGACCACTTCGAGGTCCGCAAGTACACCTGGGTCGTCCGCCACCATGCCACCAGTTGCCTCAGCCACGCGTTCCTGGCGGAGGTGAAGCAGCGGCCACTCCCCAGAAGCACCGGGCCTGACGATCAGCCAACTCCGCGACGCGACCTCGCGACTCGTTCCGCTGTGGGTGTCGAACCGGTGCTGTTTGCGTCCGGTGGCTGAACGCGTCGCGGACACCATGCGACGAACCCAGGCCCGCAACGCCGCCGCGGCCCGAAGCCGCCGCAAGAAGACTCTCCGCCTGCTTCACGCCATGGGCGTGCGTCTCGCCGATGTTCGACGCTGCAATTGGCCCAGTGGAGAGCGTTGTAGTGCGAGTCGGGTGCGCGGGCGGGCCGGGTATTGAGTTGGTGACTGCGGGTTGGCTCAGACGGCCTTGGCGCCGGCTTCAGCGACCTTGTGGTCCTGCTCGCCCGAGCCGCCGCTGACGCCGATGGCGCCGACGACCTTGCCATCCTTCTTGAGGGGGATGCCGCCGGCGAAGATCATGATCTTGCCGTCGTTGCTGGCGTTGATGCCGAAGAACTGGCCGCCCGACTGGCTGTGCTGGGCCAGGTCCTTGGTGGCGATGTCAAAGGCGCGCGAGGTGTAGGCCTTCTTGATCGAGATGTCGATCGAGCCCAGCCAGGCATTGTCCATGCGGACGTGGGAGATCAGGTTGCCGCCGGCATCAGCGACAGCGATGTTCATGGGCTGGCCGATGCGGACTGCTTCGGCTTCCGCGGCGGCGATGATTCGGCGAGCATCTGCGAGGGTGAGCATGGTGATTCCTTGAGGTGATGATGGAAGGGAGCGGAACGCTCGCCGCCGGATGAATATGAGAACGGGCGGGAGCGTAGTGCGATGGACGAATGGGTGGCGGCGGCTTCCGTCGCGGGTTCAGGAGGGTTCAACTTCGTTCACAGTCCAATACGCACCGGTATCCCGTTCCAGGTTGGCGACAATGTCCTTGAGCAGC
Source organism: Phycisphaerales bacterium (assembly GCA_044371005.1). Classification (GTDB taxonomy): domain Bacteria; phylum Planctomycetota; class Phycisphaerae; order Phycisphaerales; family UBA1924; genus UBA2402. Next base: position 5,711 of record JBILUL010000121.1, read on the forward strand.
TGGTCAACGACCTCGCGAGGGAGATCACCTTCGACGAGGGTTTTCACTTGGGTGTAAAGGAGCTCAAAGGTCACACGGACGCCCTCGATGTCGAGGATGTACACCGGAACACCGCGATGTTCAGGTCTGAGCCACTGATAGGGCACGTTGGTTGGGCGGAAGGAGTCGGAAACAGGCTCGCAGAAGTCTGGCGAGCCGATCTCGATCACTTCAAAATTGAACTGGCGGTGCGTTTCCTGGCGAGCGATGAGTTCCCAGTGCATCGTATCGAGATGGAGTCGATGGGCTGCGTAGTGCGAAGTCAATTGAGCGGGCTCTGCAGTCGCGAGTTTCCCGCCGCGGATGACGATTGCGTTCCTGGCTGCATCAAATGAAGCGTGATGTCCATAGATCCAGCCTGGCGCCGGCCCGCTTGCAACGCGCTGTTCGATCTCGTAGGTGGATGGATTCAATGTGACGATGGGTGTGGCACCAAAGGCCTGGGTTCCCTTGTAGCCGAGCCTGCCGATGATGTACAGCTGGTTGTTGGCGAGCGTTGCTGAATGAAAGTCGGTCGGAGCGAAGACGCAAGTCGGATATCCGTAGATTTCGACTTCTCCCGAATCCAGATCAACACTCGGCTTGCCCGGAGCGGGCCGCAGCACAACGACATCGTTGTAGATGCAGAAGTCCGAGTCGGAGAAATCCTCGTATTCACCAGCGATGCAGATGATCCGGCCGTCGGGCATCGAAGTCCGGGACATGCCGAACCGCGCGAAGCTCCAGGTGGGGTACTCGGGGGCGTGTTCCCAAAGCACGCCTTGCGAATCGGGGATCGTCGGGCCCAGTTCGTCTTCGCCGCAGGGCTGGTGGCCATGCCGAAGAGACCAATCCCTGAATGAAGGAGCTTCCTGCTGGGTGCCCGCTTCTGATGAGGCGTCGAGCTCGTGGCACCGAATCAACCACTCCAGGTATGAGTAACGCATGCGACAGGGGTTGGCCGTTCCGAAACGGCGCACGCGCTGAAGTTCGAAGAGGTTGGGCCAGACGCTCAAGCGCGGGCATGATAGTGGCACACGGCGCGTTGCCTCCACGTTGATTCCCGTGAACGGCTTTGGGTTCTGGCGTGCCGCACGCGAGTTCCATGAGGCAATGGTGTTCGTGTGACCGATTGCGTGACTCGAACTTCAGGTGTTGGCATTCGGGAGCATTGGTGTAAAAAACCACCCCACCAATCAAAATCCAAATGTCAGAAGCACTTTTGCCGCGGTTGGCGGAGGGGGCGCAAGGGGCAATTGGCGCGGGCTTTACCTACTGTTCGGGTTCATGTCCGAAGGAACTCAATCGATTCAAAGCTCCGCCGTCGGTGCTCCCGGGAGTGCTGTCATCAAGTCGCTCGTGCCTGCGCCTGATCGGCCGTGGCGCGTCGCGGCGGTGTGTCCGTGCTTCAACCGGCCCCAGGACCTGGAAATCCTGCTCACCGATTTTGCCAAGCTCGACATCCCGGGCATCACGCTCTGGGTCACCATCGTTGACAATGCGTCGACCAAACCGCTGAGCACGCTCAAGCGGCCTGAGGGCCTCAACGTGGAGTTCGTTCGTTCTGAGAAGAACACGGGCGGCTCGGGCGGGTTCAACCTGGGCATGTCGCACATTCTCAGCGGCAGCGGGCTTTCGGGCGAGATGGGTGAGCCTGACTTCGTCTGGTGGGTGGACAGCGATGCGCGCGTCGGCCGTCGATCGCTGCGAGCGCTCGTGAATGTGATGAAGCGGTATCCCAAGGTGGGCGCGGTGGGCGCGGCCATGGGTGAGATCGCCACGGCGCAGATCTGGGAAGCGGGCGGGCGGATCTTCAAGGAGCGCGGGACGTTCGGGGTCGCCGCGGCGGGAGATATCGACCGCCGCGCGATCGTGAAGTGTCACTACGTCGCGGCGTGCTGTGCGTTGATCCGCACTGATGCGATCCGCAAGACGGGTCTCTTCCCTGAGAACTTCATCTACTACGACGATATCGACTGGTGCGTGCAGATGACGCGCAAGACCGGGTATGTCTGCCGCGCGACGCGCAAGGCTCGTGCGTTCCACCCCCCGGGCAATCGCCGGTTTGCCACCTGGGGCCGCTACTACATTGCGCGCAATGGGTTCTCGGTGATGGAGATGAAGAAGCTGGGTGGCATGGCGCGATTCCGGCGGGCGATGTTTGAGGTGCCGCGTGCCATTGCGCAGACGATGATGGGCATCAACGAGCTGGCCGAGCTGCATCTGCGCGGGCTCAACGACGCGGCGGACGGCAACTTCCCGGCCATCGAGCCCAAGGACATCTTGAAGCCCATCGGCATGAAGCCGTACACGGGCTTTGTCGATGCGGTGAAGGAAGAGTTGGGCAAGTTCGGTCCCAACGCCACGCTCTTCATTCATCCCTTCCTGCGGCACAAGCTCCCGTTCTTTGAGACGTTCCACAAGGAACTGCGCAAGATCGACTACACGTGGTCGAAGGCCGACTGGAAGATCTGGCGCAACCGCCAGCAGGGCGGTCACATGCTCAGTGACGCGATGGGCGCAATGTGGCGCGCGCTGACTGGGCCGAGCGCGGATGTGGCGATTGTGCCCACCGGGTGGCCGACGAACTGGTTCCGGGGCAAGGTGCTGATTCAGGTCACCGCCGATGGATACCTGGTGCGCAGCGTGAAGCCCTGGCCGACGATCTTCAAGGCGATGGGTGTCTACAGCCGCGGCGTGAAGGTGGCATTGCGGCTCGCCATGAAGAGCCCGGGAATCCGTCCGCTTCCTGCTGCGCCGGCGTGGAACCCGAAGGTGGCTCCCGTGGCGACCGAGCGTGCGGAGCCGGTGACGGCGTGAGTGAGTGTGGGCGTGTGCAACAGCACTGGAGTTGAACATGGCCCGCGTCCTGATCACGACTGTTGGTTCGTCTGGTGACATTCACCCGTTCATCGCAATCGCGCGCGAGCTCAAGAGCCGCGGGCATGCGGTGGAGATGCTCGTCAATCCGTACTACCACGAGCGCATTCTCGCGGAGGGGATCGCGGTGCGCGCGCTGGGAACGCGAGAGGATCTGCTGCGCGTGCTGCATCACCCGGACCTGGCCAAGCAGTGGCGCAGTCCGCAGTTGATCATCCGCGAACTCATCTCGGGGTCGGTGGGTCCGACGATTCAGGGTGTTGAGGAGTCGATCCGAGAGTTCAAGCCCGATGTACTGGTGCGGCACCACATCAGTCTGGGGAGTCGGTGGGTGGCGCAGCGCGAGAAGATTCCGGTGGCCACGTGCACGCTCGCGCCGGTCTTCTGGTTCAACCAGCATGATCCGGCGGTACACCGAAGCGTGCAGATGGAGCAGGCCCCGCCGTGGTTGATGCGGCTGCGGCTCTCGGTGGGCAAGGTGATTCTGCGTTTTCTGTATGATCGGCCACTGAATGTGCAGCGCAAGGCGTTTGGGTTCGCGCCGTTGACGGATCAGTTCCGGCGCGAGGTGGAGGAGAGTGATTCGGTGCTGGGGCTCTGGTCACCGGCGTTTCGCGCCAAGATGGAAGGGGACCCCGCCCACGCGCATGTCTGCGGCTTCTGCACGTTTGATCGTGCCCACGGGCAGGAAGCCGCGGCGAGTGATGTGCAGGCTTTCCTGCGCGAGTGCGGCAACGAGGCGCCACTGGTCTTCACGCTGGGCACGAGTGTGGTGCATCATCACAACGGCTTCTATGAACTCGCGGCGGAAGCGATCCGGAAACTGGGTCGTCGCGCGGTGCTGCTGGTGGGCGACATGGCGTATGCACCCAAGGCGCTGCCCCCGGGTGTGGCGGCCTTTGCGTATGCGCCGTATTCGATGCTCTTTGACGCGGCGGGGGCGATTGTGCATCATGGTGGGGTGGGGACGACCGCCGCGGCGATGCGGGCCGGCAAGCCGACGGTGATCATTCCCTTTGCGAATGATGAGTTCGACAATGCGCGGCGGGCCAAGGTGCTTGGATGTTCGGTGACGCTGCATGCGCGGAAGTTGAACGCCGCGCGATTGGAAGCGGCGCTGCGTGAAGCGACGAGTTCGCAGCGGATTGCGGTAGGAAGCCGCGTGATGGGTGAAGCGCTGCGGCGCGAGCACGGGGCGGTGATTGCGGCGGAACGGATCGAAGCGCTGGTTCAGGGACACACACGGGAAGGCAAACACTGATATGCGTACGGTGCATCTGAAGTCGGTGGTCTGTGCGGCGTGGCTGGTGGCGAGCGCGTGCAGTGCGCAGGAAGCCTCGCCGCTGACTCGCGAGCAACTGGCGGCGCGGGTGGTGGGGATGGTGGAACCGACGAGGCTTCGCGACATGCACATGGCATTGGCGGCGGAACCGCATGTGGCGGGAACGCCCGGCGATGCCCGCACCATCGAGCGGCTCGAAGCGATGTTCCGCGAAGCCGGCCTCAAAGTCACGCGGCATGAGATCTGGCCGCTCCTGTGCAAGCCCATCAGTGCATCGCTGGAGATCATCGGTCCGGAAAAGAAAGTGCTCGACGTCGCGGAGCGGCCGCTCAAGGAAGATCCGTACAGCGACAAGGGCTCGTTTGGGTGGAACGCGTACAGCGGCAGTGGCGTGGTGGAAGGGCGCGTCGTGTATGCCAACTACGGCACGCGGCAGGATTTCGCGAAACTCAAGGAACTCGGCATCGATTGCACCGGTGCGATCGTGCTGGCGCGATATGGCGGCAACTACCGGGGCTTCAAGGTGAAGTTCGCGCAGGAAGCAGGTGCTGCGGGCATCGTGATCTTCACGGATCCGGGTGACAGCGGGTTTGTGAAAGGGCCGGTCTATCCGCAGGGTGGCTACGCCAATGAATGCTGCATCCAGCGCGGGTCGATCGTGACCATGCCGTTTCAGGGTGATCCGTTGACGCCAGGGCGTGAGGCGACGGAGCACGTCGAGCGGATGAAGATGGAAGAGGCGGTGTTGCCCCGGATTCCGTGTCAGCCCATCGGGTACGCCGCGGCGAAGGAGATCCTGGCGAGCATGAAGGGCGCGGAGGCCCCGCAGGCCTGGCAGGGCGGTCTTGGCTTTCCGTACCGACTGACTTCAGATGATGGTGCTCAGGTAGGCACGCGGCTGAAGCTGTCGGTGCAGCAGGAGCGGGCCATCATGAAGACCGCCAATGTGATCGCGGAGATTCCCGGCACTGAGCATCCCGAGCAGCGGGTGATCATCGGGGCGCACCACGATGCATGGAACCACGGGGCGGCGGATCCGCTCTGCGGCACGATCGCCGTGGTGGAGGCGGCGCGGATCTATGGTGAACTGGCGCGGCAGGGGGTCAAGCCTCGGCGCACGCTGGTCTTCGCGGCGTGGGGTGCGGAGGAGTTCGGCATCATCGGCAGCAGCGAGTGGGTGGAGGCCAACGAGCGGATGCTGATCGAAGGGGGCGTGGCGTACATCAATCTGGACATGGCGAGCATGGGGCCGCAGTTCGGGGCTTCGGCAACGCCGTCGATGCATCGGGCGATCGTGGAGGCGGCGAAACTGGTGCCGCAGGCGGGTGATGCGACGCGGACGGTCTTCGCCGACTGGGCGGCTCGAAGCAGTGGGGCGGCTGGTGGTGCTGAGGCGATGCTTCGGGTGCCGGTGCCTGGGAGCATCGGGGGCGGTTCGGATCATGTGGCGTTCATCGCGAGGGCGGGGGTCGCCTCAGCCTCGTTCGGCAGCGGTGGGAGTTCCGGGTGGTCGTATCACTCGGCGTATGACACGTTGCCCTGGTACTGGAAAGTGGTTGGGAGCGACTATGAATCCGCGGCGATGATGACCCGGATGTCGGCGGTGGTCGCGGGGGGGTATGCCTTTGAGGCTGAGCCGGTGGTCTCGCCGCAGGTCTATGGGCGGGTGGGGCTTGAAGGGATTGCCCGGGCCGAGAAGGCGGGTCGGGAGGCGGGGCTCGATGTGTCGGGGCTGGAGCGGCTGAAAGTGGCGATGGTGGAGTTGACGCTGAATGGTCTCGAAGCGCGGGCGAGCGGGCGCGGTGGGTTGGCGCCTTCGATGGGGGTAGATCGGGCGTGGTTGGAGGCGGCGGGTGGGGGAGAGGGGGGGTTGGAGCGGCGGCCCTGGTTCAGGAACGTCTTCGCGGCACCGGATGAGAGCACGGGGTATGACGCCTGGGTGCTGCCCATGCTGCAGGCGGCGGTTGAACGAAAGGATCAGGCCGAGTTTGATCTGGCGTGCCAGAGAACGTTGGCACGGATCGAAGCCGCGATCGCGGCACTCCAGTGAGCCCTCTTTGAGTCCTTCTGTGCTGACACAAGCAAACCCGACGCACCGTGCCACCGATTCCCGGCTTCGGAATCGGTGACGTGCCGTCGTGGTTCCGATGTGCTCGGCAGGACGAGGGATTGGTGCGGTATCGACCCTTGTGGTGTGGGTTTGGGCGTTGGAGAAGACCCGAACGGGGAGACCGATCCGCGGCTTCGGAATCGGTGACGTGCCGTCGTGGTTCCGATGCGATCGGCTGGACGAGGGATGGGTACGGTATCGACCGTCTGGGTGTGGATTCAGGCGTTGGAAACGACCGGAACAGGGACACCGATCCGCGGCTTCGGAATCGGTGACGTGCCGTCGTGGTTCCGATGTGGTCGGCTTGACGAGGGATGGGTGCGGTATCGACCGTCGTAGTGTGGGTTCAGGCGTTGGAGAAGACCCGAACGGGGACACCGATCCGCGGCTTCGGAATCGGTGACGTGCCGTCGTGGTTCTGATGTGATCGGCTGGACGAGGGATGGGTGCGGTATCGACCGTCTGGGTGTGGGTTCAGGCGTTGGAAACGACCGGAACAGGGACACCGATTCCCGGCTTTGGAATCGGTGACGTGCCGTCGTGGTTCCGATGTGATCGGCTGGACGAGGGGTTGGTGTGTTATCGACCGGTCCGGTGCGAGTTGCCGTGTTGGAGAAGACCCGAACGGGGACACCGATTCCGAAGCCGGGAATCGGTGGCACTTTTGCTGGGGGTCCTTTGATGGTGATTCAGGAGGCCAGAGTGGCGGGTCGACTCGACACTGCCACGCCGCGGCCGCCAGATTGGGCACCCAAAGCCACCAATTGTGGGTAAGTGGTGGAGAACGTGGGGAGAGAGAACTGGGATTGGATACACATGATGTTGGGGTAGAGGTGACTTGGGTACCCGATCGCTGGTACACTTGGGTTCTTAACAAGGAATCCAAAGCCCATGAAGGTCATTGTTGATCGCGCTGCACTGATGAATGCTGTGAACTTGGTGAGCGGAGCCGTCGCGGCCCGTACGCCCAAGATTCAGCTGACTTGCATCAAGCTGACCTGCCACAAGGGGGCGGGTGGCAATGAACTGACACTGGAAGCGACTGATGCTGAGATCGGGCTTCGGCTTTCGATCTCGCAGGTCGATGTGAGCCAGGCCGGCCAAGTGCTGGTGCCGGCCGACAAGCTCCGCGGCATCGTCGCAGGCGAAGACCACGAGCCCACGCTCACCATCGAGACCGATGGTGACCTGTGCATCATCAAGGGTTCGGATGCAAACTTCCGTATCAATGGATACCCGGCCTCGGACTTCCCCCCGATTCCTGAGTTTGCCGATGCGGTGACGGGCAAGGGCGAGGGTCCTGGCGCGAAGGCGACCATGACGCACCCGGCGGGTTCGCTGGCGGAACTCGTGAGCCGGACGCTCTTTGCAACAGCCCGCGAGACTTCGCGCTACGCGATCAACGGCGTGCTGCTCAAGCGCGATGGCAAGCGGCTCGAGATGGTCGCAACCGATGGTCGTCGCCTCGCGGTGGCCCGTGCGGCCCTTTCCGCAGCCGATAAGGACCAGAAGCCGGTGCAGTGCATCGTTCCCACCAAGGCTCTGGGCATGCTCCAGCGCCTGATCAATGAGAACGAAGAGCCGGTGCAGATCGCCATCACCGACAATCAGATTCTCTTCTCGTTCGGTACTGCCGCGAGCCCCGGCCGCGCGGTGCTGGTCAGCAACCTGGTGGATGGCACGTTCCCCGCCTACGAGGATGTGATTCCCAAGGATTGCGACAAGAAGGTGACCTTCGACCGTGATGTGGTGATGTCGGCGGTCCGCCGCGCGGCACTGCTCACCAACGAGGAATCACGCGGCGTGCGCCTGGCCTTCCACGCCAAGGACAAGCAGCTCGAACTCACAAGCCGCGCTCCTGAGCAGGGCGAAGCGAATATCAAGGTCGATCTGACCGACTACAACGGCGAGGATGTCGAAATCGGGTTCAACCCGGCCTTCATCACCGATGCGCTGAAGGTGATGACGGAAACGTCGATTGTCATGGAGCTCAAGGCCGGCAGCAAGCCGGGCCTCATCAAGAGTGGCAGCGACTTCCTCTACGTTGTGATGCCGGTCAATATCGCCTGAGTACGGTGGGCTGGAAAAATGCCGGCAACAGGGCCCTTTCAGGGCCCGGGGATTGACGCGGCGATTTCCGGCAGCTTCGCGAGCGAAGCGCTCGCTCGCAGCCGGCTATTCAACTGGGTGCCTTCGGCACCGGGATTGGGGTCGTTGTGCGCGTCCTTGGCATTGATCCTGGGTTGCGGTTGACGGGCTACGGCCTGATCGATGCCTCGTCGGATCCGGTCAAACTCATCGAGGCGGGGGTCTTCCGGGTGACCAAGGGGGCTGGGAGCACGGCGATGTCGCTCTCGGCGCGGCTTGAGGAGCTCGATAGCGACTTTCGCGAGACGCTGCGGCGATTGAAGCCGGAGCTGGTGGCGATTGAGTCACTCTTTGCCCACTACAAGCATCCGGCGACGGCGATCACCATGGGGCACGCCCGGGGTGTGTTGCTGCTGGCGGTGCAGCAGGCGGCGATTCCGCTGGTGGAACTCAAGCCCAATGCGGTGAAGAAGGCGATTACGGGGTTCGGGCACGCGGATAAGGAACAGATGCAGCGGGCGGTGCAGGCGGTGCTTTCGCTGGCGGAGCCGCCGGACCCGCCGGATGTGGCGGATGCGCTGGCGATTGCGATGTGTGCGGCGCAGAGGGGGAAGGGGTTCGCGTGAAATGGCACGTAGCAGACCGCTTTGGGGCTGCTGCGTGCTTCACACCCGCCGCGTGAACTTTCACGACCACGCATCGGGTAGGAAGCACGCAGATGCGGCTCAGAGCAGCCGCTTCTACGTGCCATTCGAGCTTGGGCTTCGCGTGAAATGGCACGTAGCAGACCGCTTTGG
>JBILUL010000018.1:0-52084 GCA_044371005.1 Phycisphaerales bacterium
CGGCGCCGCGCCCCCGCGCGCCGCGCGGCCGGCGCGCCCCCGGCCGGGCCGATTCGCCCCGAATGAAGGGGACGGCGTATACTCCGGTTACCGGCACAGATGTGCCCGTCACGGTTTTTCGTGCGGGATCTGTTCAGTTGAGCCGGCCATTTCCTTCTAGAAGACCAAGATACGGAGATAGCGCGTGACCGACCAAGAGATTGAAGCGAAGGTTATCGAGATCATCGCCCAGCAGATGGGTCACGACAAGGACAAGATCAAGCCCGAAATGAGCTTCAGCGAAGATCTGAACGCTGACAGCCTCGATCAGGTTGAACTGGTGATGGAACTGGAAGAAGCCTTCGAGACCGATATTCCCGACAGCGATGCCGAGAAGATCAAGACGGTCGGCGATGCGATTTCCTTCATCAAGAAGGCCCAGGCGGGCGCCTGATCTGCACTCGTGTTTCGGTGCACAGGCCGGGGATCGACCCGGCGGTGTCCGAAGCGGGTTTTGTGTTGAGCTGACGCACGCCGCGGCCGGAGGGAGTCCCTCTGGCCGCGCTGTCTTGATCCGGCCGTGGTGCCTCTGGTGCCGCGGACTGGTGATCGGGCGGAGCAAACGCGTGCACATCGGAGAACGATCGTGAGCGACCTGAGTCATTCATCCGGTCACCGTCGCGTGGTCATCACCGGATTTGGTGCGATCACCAATTTGGGGACAACCGCGGCGACCACCTGGGCGGGCATGCGTGAAGGCCGCAGTGGCATCAGCACGATTGAAGGCGACGAGTTCAAGAGCTACGGCGGCGAATGGGATGTCACCATCGCCGGCCAGATCAAGGGGTGGGACCCCACCAGCGTGATCGAGTTCCGCGAGGCCAAGCGCCTCGATCGGTTCTCACATCTGGCGATGGCCGCGGCGATCGAAGCCGTGAACCACTCGGGCATCGACTTTGCCAAAGAAAACTCAGAGCGCTGCGGCGTGGTCGTGGGCTCGGGCATCGGCGGCATCAAGACCATCGAAGATGGCGTGAACGTGATGCGGGACAAGGCTCCCAACCGCATCAACCCCTTCACCGTGCCCCGGCTCATGGTGAACGCCGGCACGGGCAACATTTCGATCAAGTACGGCATCCGCGGCCCGGCCTCTGCCCACGCCACCGCGTGCGCAAGCTCCGGTCACGCCCTGGCCGATGCCATGCACATCATGCAGCGCGGCGCCTGCGATGTCATGATCAGCGGCGGCGCTGAAGCGGCCTGCACGCCCCTGTGCATCGGCGCCTTCAGCGTCATGAAGGCCCTCTCCACCCGCAACAACGATCCGACGCGGGCCAGCCGCCCCTTCGACATCGATCGCGATGGCTTTGTGCTCTCCGAAGGCGCCGCGATGTTCGTCCTCGAAACCGAGGAGCACGCCAAGGCACGCGGCGCAACCATCTACGCCGAGCTGGTGGGCACCGGCAACTCCTGCGATGCCTCGCACATCACGGCTCCTGACCCCAACGGCGATGGCGCGATGCGTTCGATGAAGGCGGCACTTGCTGAGGCCGGTCTCAACCCGACGGACATCGGCTATGTGAACTGTCACGGCACCAGCACGCCCCTGGGCGACAAGGCCGAGCTCTCTGCTGTCACTCGCCTCTTCGGAGCTCACGCGAGCAAGGCTGCTGGCGGCAAGATGCTCATGAGCAGCACCAAGAGCATGCACGGGCACTGCCTTGGCGCGAGCGGTGCTGTTGAACTCATCGCCTGCATTCATGCGGTGCGTGATGGCATCATCCCCCCCACCATCAACCTCGACAACGCCGAACCGGGCTTCGATATCGATCTGGTGCCCCACACCGCCCGCGAACGCAAGATGAAGTACGCGATGAACAACACCTTCGGGTTCGGTGGTCACAACGTGACGCTGATCGTCGGCGCGTACTGAACCGCTCTCCAACCAAGAAGCACATTTCAAAGCCGCGGCGTCACTCGCCGCGGCTTTTTCCTTGCTCCCAGTCTTCTCTGAGCAGCCCCATGGCGATCAGATCAAACGACTCGCCCCACTTGTGCGCCTGCTTGCGCAGCACGCCTTCCTGCACGAAACCGAGCTTGATCAGCACGCGGCCTGATGAGGGATTGTGCGGGAGATAGTGCGCGGTGACCTTGCGCAGACCCAGTATCGAGAACCCCACCCCCACCACCGCCGCCGCGGCTTGCGTGGCGTAGCCCCGTCCCCATGTTGAGGGTTCGTAGCAGTAGCCCAGTTCCGCCCGCACATCGATCTTGTCGACCATCATGCCGCACGCGCCGATGGGTTCGCTCGCCGAGCCATCAGGCTGTTTGACGCAAACGGCAAAGACGGCCGAATGACCCGATTCCCATTTGCCCTTGATGCTCGTCAGAAAGCCGCGGGCATCGTCGATGGTGTAGGGGTGCGGAATGGTGCGGGTCATCATCGCGATGCGCTTGTCGGCGCAGTTGCGAGCCACTGCCGCGGCATCGTCATCGCAGAACGGACGCAAGATGAGGTCTTTGGTGGTTATGGTGGGCTGGGGTGTGTTCATGAGCCGGGCTTCCATGCGTTGATGCGTCCGGTGGATGGGTTCATCTGACCAACCAGAGTGCAGGTATCGATGCGAGCGGCGAGTTCGATGTCGGAGGCGAATCCAAGCCCAACCAGGCCGCGTCCGCCGCGGGTCTGTGCGAGGGCTGCTGCGAGGCCCTGGCTGCGTGCGTGCTGCCAAGCGCCGGTGAAGAGGGCGATGCGGTCAGGGTCTGCCGCGGCAACGGGGGGCGATCCGCTGGTTTCGAGCAGTTGCTGGGCGAGCGCCCCGGCGAAGAGGGCATCATCGAGACTGGTGCGGCCGTTGGTGCCTGCACAGAGGATGTGGATGGGTGCTGGTGTGAGTCGGGCCCACGCGGCGATGGCGGAGAGGTTGGCAAAGCAGCCAAAACACAGGCGTGCCGCGGCGGAGGCGTGCAATGCCGCGGCGGTGCCGTTGGTCGTCGTGAAGATCACCGGGCGTCCCTGCAGACGCTGGGGCGTGTACTCCGCGGGCGAGTTGCCAAGATCGAAGCCCTCGATGCGGAGGCCGCCTCGTTCGCCGCCCAGAATGGCGGCTGAGCGACCACCGGAGAGCACCGCCGCGGCGTCGAGTGCGGCCTGGGGCGTGGCTACGGCATCGATGAATGGGGCACCACCGGCCAACGCCGCGGTGATGGTGGTGGACGCTCGAAGGACATCAACAATGATGGTCGTCGAGCCAGCGAAGACTTCGCGCGGGGCCTCTGCGGGGAGCAGATGGATGGAGAGCAGGGTTGGTTGGGCGGCGGACACGGGTGAACGGTAGCGGACAGGGGCGGAGGGAACCGGCTGGGGAGGAGAACAGGAAGAAAGGCAAATTTCAGAGTTCAGAATTTCAGAGGGCAGAGTATCTTGGGGCCGAACTTCAGCGGGTGGAGGTTTGGTGTGGGGTGATACCGTGGGGCGTGACGATTCCTCCACAGACTCCGACTGAATCCGGCCCGGCTGGTGCCCCGATGGTGCCCTTGAATGGCATTCTGCTGATTGACAAGCCGCTGCGGCGGACGTCGATGGATGTGTGCGCGAACATCCGGGCCCGGTTCCGACGCGGCGGGGCGCCAAAGAGGCTGAAGGTCGGCCATGCGGGCACGCTGGATCCGCTGGCAACCGGCCTCTTGGTGGTCATGGTGGGCCGGGCGACTTCGCTGTGCGAGTTGCTGATGGCGGAGACCAAGGAGTATCTGACGACGGTGGATCTCTCGTGCGTCTCGGCGACGGATGATGCGGAGGGCGCGCGGGAAGAAGTGGCCTGTGCGACGCCGCCGGACTTGAAGACCGTGCTCGACGCTGCGGCGAAGTTCGTGGGTGTGATTCAGCAGCGACCGCCCGCGTATTCGGCGATCAAGGTCGCGGGCCAACGTGCCTACGACATGGCCCGACGCGGCGAAGTCGTGGAACTGCCCGCGCGTCCGGTGGTGATTCACTCCATGGTGGTCGAAGCCTACGACTGGCCGAGTGTGACACTGCGCGTGGTCTGCGGCAAGGGGACCTACATCCGAAGTCTGGCGCGAGACCTGGGCGCTTCGATGGGTGTGGGCGGCATGCTGACGATGCTGCGGCGCACGGCCAGTGGTGACAAGCGCATCGAGAATGCGGTGCGGCTGGATTCGCTGCCGGAGATCATGACTCAGAAGGATCTGCTGCCGCCGCCGGTGCGGCCGGTGCCGATCGAGGGGGCGGCAGGCGACAGTGTGACGCCCGATGAGGTACCTGAAGAAACTGATCAGGAGGAGTGAGCCTGGGTCGCGAGGCTCAAGGCTTGCTGATGCGGTGAATCTGATCGCTGGTGATGGAGAATGTGCCTTCGCTGCACGCAAGCGTGCACGGAGTGTTCGCCAGCAGTTCTCCGGGCAGATCGGTCGTGCGTGCCGCGAGCGTGCGTGTTGCCATAGGCGTTGAGATCGTGAGGTGCTGGATGCTGCGCTGGGCGAGCAACCCGGCAAGGTTGATGGCGCGTTCCTGCGGAGTGAGGCCGGGGATGCTGGCGGGAACTTCGGGCGCCTTACTCCTCATCAGCGCCATCTCCGGCAACCAGATCGGTGCGCAGGCCGGGGCCAGCAGAATCGATCCAGATTTCACCGACATCCTGACCATCGACCCAGCGGCGGATGGCCAGATAGACCAGCGTGAACGCGCAGACGGCGACGCTGAGAATGTAGCCTTTGGCGAGCATGATGATGATGCTCTGCCAGAAGTCGAGGATGGTGTTGGTGAGTGTGCTTGACGACGTGGGCCCCTGTGGCAGAGTCACAAGATGCGAGGTGGCTGCAATGGCGGCCAGGGAGACCAGTGAGGCGAAGGTGTTGGCGAAGATGGCCACGATGAAGATGGTGGCGAGTGCGATGGCCCAGTAGAGGATGAGCCGCGTGAATCCGGCGCGGACGTAGGCCATGATGCGCTGGATGGCATCGAGAGCATCGGTGCCTTCCGCGGCGATGGCCGGGACCATGAGCGGGGTGCCCAGGATGGTGCCGACGGCCAGAAAGGCGACGACGATGCCTGCAGGGATTCCGGCGACGCCGACGACAACAGCCCCGGCGACCTGGACGTACTGGAACGAGAGCAGAAGCCAACCCGCACCAGCGAGGAGGGCAATGCAGATGATGAGGCAGAGCCAGGGGAGGAGGAGGCCGACGATGCTGGAGAACGCGCGGCGGAGCGCGAACTTGACCACTGCGTGCAATGGCTGCAAGGGGTGACGGCCCATGGCGAGTGCTGCGGTGCGAGCAATGCCTGTGCTGGCGAGGGCGAACGCGGCGATGGCGACGATCCAGCTGATGATGGCGCCGGTGGGGCCGAGCTTGTACTGCTCCTGGGGAATCGTGACGAGGAGGACCTCGATGTCTGATGCCGCGGAGGTGCCGCCGTCGGTGACGGCGACGGTGAGGGATCGGAGGAGTTGATTGAGTTGGATGAGCCAGCGACTGAGGGTTTCGCCGACTGGATGGGTGTTTGCGGGCAGCAACCCAGCCGCGGCGAGGAGGCGGTCAGTGAGGCTGATGGCAGCAACGGCGAGGATGCCCAGCATCAGCGGAACGAAGCGGGCTCCGAGCGTGGGTGCAAGGAGGATTCTGGGCCAGATCCACGAGGAGGTCAGATCGCTCCACGCGGCACCTGGGGGTGAGGCGTTGGGGGCAAGGCGGCTGGTGCGGGGGCTGGGGGGGCTCATGGTGGAGGTGAAGGCAAGTGTACGGCATCGGCGGGCAGGTGGCGCGAGGCCGAAGGGCGAGGGAGGGGAGGGCGTGAGCGGGCCCTGTTGGGGAGGCGTTGGTGAGTGGGCGGCGCTTCTCGGTGCTGGCTGCAACGAGATTGCGGTTTCTGCGGCCTTTTTGGCCTTTGGGGTTGCAATCTCGCGGGGGTGGTCCATGGTATGAGTGTCCCCGCTGTGCGCGCCAACTGCGCGATCCGAGAGGCAGGAGACTCCCTTATTCACATTGATTTTCTCGACCCGCGGCGTCTGCTGCGGGCGGTTTCTTGTCCGATTCGCTGTCGTCGCCTCGGTGGCCCGATGGAGAAGGAGGTTGGTATGGTGATTCAACGCGCTGTCGTTGGAGCTCTACTGGTGACCGCGGGGGCGGCCCAGGGCGGCATCATTTCGTTCTCGTTCAATGCGCCTGTTGGTGGTGGCGCGTTGACCAACATCGCAGGGGCCGGCGGGCCTGATGCGGGGCTGATGTTCTCTGATCAGTCGGCGCCGCTGAATCTGACGCTCGACCTCACCAACGAGGGCGGGGGTATCGTGAACTTCACGAATGCCCGCATGTTCATGACCTTCACGCTGCCAGCGGCGCAGGCACCGATTCCGAATCTGTACATTGCGAACGTCACGGGCACATTTTCGATCTATGACTACACGGGCAACACGCGTGTGGACATTCTGACGGGCACGCTGACCGGTGGCCAGTTCATCAAGTCGGGTTCGTCGCACACGATCGTGATGAACGATGGATCGGGGTTGACCTACACGCCCGGACCGCGGCTTTCGGCGCTGCTTCCGGCGGGCAGTTCGCTGGTGCCTGCCCACGATGGGACGTTCTCACTCACGAATGTGCGGACATTGGCGGGCGGCACCGACATCATCGGGCCCAACAACACGTTCAGTTCGTTCACCGCGACACCGGCCTTCTCGGGCAGCAGCACGGTGGTGCCGACTCCGGGCGCGCTGGTCCTGTGCGGCATTGGTGGCTATCTGACGGCGCGTCGGCGTCGCTCGTGACGCGATGGGGGTTTGCTGACCGGCTTGGGACGGTGCATTTGGGGCCGGTGTGGTGAGTTCGTGCCCGTGGCGTCCTGCTATACTTGGGCCCATGCATTTCGATGCCCACCAACCCATCATCAACGATCTTGAGGCGCGGATTTTGACGATCCGCGACTCGCTTTAACTACGATTCCAAGCTGACCCAGCTGAGGGAACTGGAAGCGGAAATGTCGTCGGACGTCTTCTGGAACGCCCCTGAGCGGGCCCGGAAGGTCGTGGCCTCGGTCCGGACGCTCAAATCACAGGTCGATGCGCTGACCGGGGTCGTCAAGGACTTCGCCGATGCACGCCTTGCCTATGAGATGGCCAAGGAAACGGGCGACAAGGATTTCCTGGCCGAGGCGGATGAACAGCTCTTCGGGCTGATCGGCCGCATGGAGAAGGTGGAGCTTCGCTCCCTTCTGGCCGGCCCGCACGATGCCAAGAACTGCTACCTCACCATTTCCGCGGGCGTCGGCGGCACCGAAGCCAACGACTGGGCGGACATGATCTTTCGCATGTACATCTTCTACTGCGAAAAGATGGGCTTTGATGTCGAGGAAGTCGACCGGGGTTTTGGCGCCGAAGTCGGCATCGACTCGGTCACGCTCCACATCAAGGGCGACTTCGCCTTCGGCTACCTCAAGTGTGAACGCGGCACGCACCGCCTCGCACGCGTCTCCCCCTTCAACGCACAGGGCAAGCGTCAGACCTCCTTCGCCACGGTGGAAGTGATCCCCGAGATCGAAGAGGCGGATGTGAACATCCCCGAAAACGACCTGGAAATCACGCCCTTCGTGCGAGCCAGCGGTCCGGGTGGCCAGAACGTCAACAAGGTGGCCAGCGCCATCCGCCTCGTCCACAAACCCACGGGCATCATGGTCGTGGCGAGCACCTACCGCGACCAGCCGCAGAACAAGAAGCAGGCACTGACCGTGCTGATGGCCAAGCTGCAGCAGATGGCCGATGAAAAGCGCGAGAAGGAAATCGCCGCGGCGTCGGGCGGCTCGCTCGAACAGGGCTGGGGCACCCAGATCCGCAGCTACGTCTTCTACGACAACCGCGTGAAGGACCACCGCACCGGCTGCGAAGAGACCAACTACGAGGCGGTGCTCCGGGGCGAAATCGCACCCTTCATCGATGCCGAACTCAAGCGTCGGCGTGCAGAGAAGGAACGCCCCAAGAGCTGATGCGTCTGATCAGCGTCGGCCCGGACTGCCATGGGCCGCGTTGTGTCGGAAACCCTCATCGCCCTGCGAATCGTGCCCGAACGCCCGCTGAGGGCATGACGGCGTGGAACAACTCGGAAGGTCATGCCCTTGGGGAAGCGTCCACCATCTCGAACGCGGGCACGGATCGTGGCGATGATTCTCGCCGCGGGTTTCGGCTGCGCTCCTGCGTGGGAATGTGCATGGGCTCAGCCTTCCAACCCCGACCCGCAGCCAGTCACCCCCACCGCCTCTGCCACCACCCCCACCCCCACCACGCCTGCTGACGCGGCGGGCCGGAAGTCTGCAGCGGATCAGCGGCTTGCCGAGCAGGCACAGGACGCCATCACGCGCCTCTTTGGAGACAAATCCAGCGAGGCAGTCCGTCGAGAGGCCTCGCTCTGGTTGCTTGATCATGGCGATATGGAGCCGGTCTTCAGCGCCCTCGAGCGGGCCGTGGCAACGCCGCTGATCGGGCAGAGTGCAGGCGCGGTGCTGCTCGAAACGATTGCGCAGTGCGGCGAACCTCCCAGCCGGCTCATCAACGCGCTCGAAGCTCGCCTGCAGAACGCCAGCGAGGAAGAGTCGGTGCGGATCGTCACGGCCATGGGGTATTTCCGCTCCAGGTCCGCGGCGAGGCTTCTGCTTGATCTCACGCGGGGCGAGAGTTCCGAGGATGTCGCCGCGGCTGCGTATGAATCGCTCGCGAACCTCACCGCCCGCGATGACTTTGGCTCCGACCACGACGCCTGGGAAACGTGGATCCGCAGCTATGAGGACCGCAATGACCTTGAGTGGCAGCAGATGCTGGCGAGCAATCTGGCCGAGAAGCTGGCGCGGCAATCTCGCGAGACCGCCGCGGCGACGACTCGCCTGATCGAGACGATGCGACGCCTGCACCTGGCCACTCCCGCCGATCAGCGCCCCTCACTTCTGGTGGAGCTGCTCCGCGATCCACAGCCACAGATCCGCGATCTTGGTTTCGAACTGGTCGGCCGCGAACTCTCGAATAACGGCCAGATCGACGAGCGGGTCGGCATTGCCGCGATTGAACTGCTGGCCAGCCCGAATGCGTTCGCCAGAGGCCAGGCAGCGCTGCTGGTCCGGCAGATCGCGCCCGCGGGTGCCGCCGATGCAGTCGCCGCGGCACTCGAACGCGAGACTGATCCGCAGGCGGCCTCGGATCTGCTCCTCGCGGCGACGCGCTGGCCGACCCCGGCTTCCGTGAGCGCCGTGCTGACCTGGCTGGGACGCGAAGGCCAGGCTCGGCCCGCAGCGATTGAAGCGTGCCTTCAGATCATGCGGTCGGCCTCGCTGCGCCCTGCGGATGCACAGAAGGTGCTGGCGGTGCTGCGCGGGCTTGAGCCTGCTCAGGTGACTCCAGCCGCGGCAATCCTGCTGGTGGAACTGGGAGACTCTTCCGATCAGGATCGACTTCTGCCGCTGCTGCGGTGCGATGATCTTGGCGTGCGTTCAGCAGTGGCTGATGCGCTGCTGTGGGAACGGGTACACAAGGAAGCGATCATCGACGCGGCGACGGACCGGCCTGATCTTGTGGTCGCGGCGATCAAGGCTGTGATGGTCGACAGCCCCACTTCGCAGGAAGTGATCCGCGTGATGCGCCTCAAGGCCCCCACACCCGAAGAGGGACGTCAGGCGATGGCATTGCTGGCCGCGATGACGCCAGCGGACCAGTTGCTGCCGGTGGTGCAGGCGTGCACGGATCCGCTGCTTCGGACCGTGCTGCTCAACGCGCTGACTGCGCCGAGCCGGGCGATGTCGGAACGATCGACGCCGACAGCGATGGAGGCGATCGTGACGGGCGTGCTGATGCTGGCGGAGGAGGATCTTTCGCTGGGCAATGCGCCTGCCGCGGCGTTGCTGCTGGATGCGTCGCCTTTCATGGATGAAGCGCCGTGGGCGGCACGTGCCGCGGCGGTGCGAGTGCCCGCACTGCTGGCTACGGGCAAAGTGGAAGAAGCACAGAAGTACGCAGCGGACCTTGAAGCCTGGTGGCGCGGTTTTGAGTTGGCGAAGGGGACGTCGCGGGTGACGGATGTCGCCGCGGCGGTGCTGGCAAGATTCGGCGAAGGGCTCGATCAGGCTCGCCGCGATGTGCTGCTGGCCGCGACGGCGGGCAGCGACCTTGTGGGTCCGCCCGAGCCGCGTTGAAGCCTGCCATACTCATGGAGTGAACTGATTCACTGCACTGGGCACAGCGCCGTGATGAGTCGTGCCGGCATGGGCAGCCTGTAGATGGGGCGTGGGCTCTCTGGAACCTGCCAGGACGTGACCCTTGCGTGCATGTGTTCGCGGATCTTCGCCAGCGCGGTGACCGACTGGGCCTTGAGCAGGCCTGCCGTGCGCACGCCGCCTTCGAGCATGATCTGGAAAAGATCATCGGGAGCTTCGAGGGTGAGTGAAATGGGGAGCGGATCGTTGCGGATGGAGCCGAAGCCCGCCGCGGTGAGCGTGTGGGCGGCCTCCTGCTGATCGGAGAACCGGAACATCGGCGGCCCGGGAGGCACACCGATGTTGAGTTGGCCGTGCTGTTCAACCGCTTCGAGGACGATGGCAAAGGGCACGGTCTGCGGGGGTGGCAACCAGACGGTGAAGGCGAAGGAGCCGCCCGGACGAAGGACTGCGAAGGCCTGCGCGATCGCGGCTTGCGGGTCGGCCAGGTGCAGGATGCCGAAGTTCATGAGTACCGCATCAAAGGACGCGGCGGGGAGGTTGAGGCGTTCGGCATCACCTACTTCGAACGCCAGCGCGGGCCATTTGAGGCGGGCCAGATGCACCATCTCCGCGGCAAAGTCGATGCCGAGCACACTCGCACCGCGTGCAGCTGCCGCCGCGGCGACATAGCCGGGGCCGCAGGCCACATCGAGCACTCTGGCACCGGCCGCGATCCCCGCAGCATCGAGCATGGGCGTGATGGCCTGTGTTGTGGCCGATCCGAAGGCCGTGTCGTATCGCTGCGCGACCCGGCACCAGCCCTGATGTTCAAACTGCTTGAATGGTTCGAGTGAGCCCGTGTCGTGCATGGAATGGAGGGTACGGTCGGGCATGCCTGGGACTTTCTGGAAAGTGGGTGAAGGGGAGCAGTCGTGTGGGGAGAGTTCGTCACGGATGGCAGGGGGCACCATCGCTACCATGCGATTGATCATGAATGCCGCTTCCACGCGAACAGTTCAACGGGCAGGGGTACACAACGCGGCGAGCACGCGGGCGATCGAGCCCGTTGCAGGCTCTCCCGCTGACGCGGCGATTCCGCGCTTGATCGAACTGCATGGGCCGAAGCTGTTCAGTCTGGCGTCGCGGCTGTGCGGCAACGCCTCCGATGCCGAGGACATGGTGCAGGATGTCTTCATGCAAGCCCACCGCAAGTGGCACACGTTTCACGGCGATGCCAATCCTGGAACGTGGCTCTACGCGATCGCGGCGCATTCGTGCAAGGCACGGTCTCGTCGCAAGGGCGGGGTGGATCGGCGGATGCCAGCGTTGTCGCAGCTGATGCCATGGAATGAGACTCGCAATGCGGATCTGGGAGGAACGGGCGCGGACCAGGGTCCGCTGGCTCAGGTGATCGAAAAGGAGTCTTCGCGGGCGGTGCAGGAATCGATTCTGACGCTGCCCGAGCATTTCCGGGTGCCGCTGGTGCTCAAGGAGATGCTCGAACTCTCCATCGAGGATGTCGCCGCGGCATTGCACATCAAGCCCGAGACCGTCAAGACTCGCGTACACCGGGCCAGACTGCTGCTGCGCAAGGCGATTCTTGATCGACGCTCACTGCCCAAGAGGCCAGCGCAGGCGCCGACCTACGAGAAGCAGGTGTGCCTTGACTTGCTCAAGGCCAAGCTGGAAGCCATGGACAAGGGCCGGGGCTTTCCGATCGGTCAGAGCGTGGTATGCGAGCGATGCCGCGCGGTCTTTGCGGAGCTCGATCTGGCGCAGACCGCGTGCGCACGACTGGCCGAAGGATCGATGCCTGAGCGGCTTCGGCAGGGCATTCTCAAGGCCATCGCCCAGAGCGAACGGCATGAGCCGACGCGTCGGGGCGGTGGCGATTCAGCGAGCAAGCAGCCAGCGCGGCGTGGTTGATCACTTGGAGCAGGTGGAGAGGCCGATGGGGATGTAGAGCGGGCACATGCCGATGGCGGCGGTGCCGAGCATGACGACACCCACGGCTGCGGCGACGATGCCCCAGAGTGCGCCGGTCATGACACCCAGTGAGGTAAAGGCCAGAACGAGTGCGACGATGCCGATGAGGGCGCGGACGCCGCGGTCAATCGAGCCGACATTCTTGCATGCTGCCATGGAAACTCCTTAGTGAGAAAGAGAGCAGGGAGTGATCCCACGCCGGTGGCGTGAGGAAAGGAAATCATGACGCGAGCAGACGTCGCTCGCGGCGTTCGAGCCAGGTGAAGAGGGAGATGGCGATGATCGCCAGACCGACGATGAACCACCAGGGTGAAGCGTGCGTGGCATCGGCGAAGGTGATCTTGCCGAGTTTGCCGATGGGTTCGAGGGTTCGCGCGAGGAAGGGGTAGACCTCGGCGTAGACGGCTGCTCCGACCAGAGCCCCTGCGATGCCCACGAGTGCATCTCGCGAGCCTTGGCCTGCCGCGGCGAGTGCTGTGCCCGGGCAGTAGCCAAGCAGCACCATGCCAACGCCGAAGATGAGTCCTCCGCCTGCATTCATGGCCAGTTCCGCGCCCTTGACGCTCAGGCCCTTGATCATGCCCAGTTGAAGCATGGCGTAGATGCCGATGGCCCCCACCACGATGGCGGTGAGCATGGTCTTGAGAACGGTGAAATCCTTGAACCGGAACTGATTGACGATGACGTTGTAGCGGGTGACGCCGCCTTTTTGCAGCAGAAAGCCGAAGATCAGGCCCGTGAGGGCGCCCAGCAGGATGGTCTTGGGATCAGCAAAGAAGTGCTCAAACACCGGACACCTCCGTCTTGACGGGCTTGCCGAACGAGCCGGTGCCAAAGAGGGCCACCGCCGTGACAATGCCGCTGATGAACATGCTCATGAAGAAGGTCCAGCTCGACACGGCGAGTTGGAGGCCGCCGGAGATGCCGTGGCCGCTGGTGCAGCCGCCGGCCATGCGAGCACCGAAGATGAGGATGAAGCCGCCGATGAATGCCGCGGCGAAGCGCTTCATCACCGATGGGCCGAATCGCTGTGCCCAGAGGGTCGGGACCTTCTCGGAGCGGAAAGTGCCGCCGAGTTTCGCGGCGATGAAGGCACCGGCAACCAGCGCGAAGTCCAGGGCCATCTGCCAGTCGAAGATGGGCTTGAAGCCCGTTCCACTCTTGGCGCCGTATTCCTTGACGTAGTAGGCGTTCGAGGCCACATGCTCGGGTGCGACAGCACAGACCGCCGAACCCGCGGCACCCACGAATGACGTGCTGGTGCCCAGAGCCTTCTCCATGAAGTAGAAGGTGGCCCAGCTGAGCACGCCAATGCCGATGCCCACCACATACGGAGACCAACGAGGTTTGCGAAGCAGACCGATCATGCCAGGACTCCAGTGGAGAGTACCCGCTCTTCATGTCTGAGAGGCTCCGGCCGGCGTGGAGGTTCCCCATCTGTCGAAAATGGGCGAAGGTACTGCCATGGAGAATGCAGGCAGGCCTGCACTGTCCCGCGGCAACGTCAATCGATGTCGTATTCGAGCGCCATGATCTCGCTGCGTGCGTGCGAATCACCTGCCGCCAGCGCTGCGTTCTTCCCCGCGGCGATCACAGCCTTGGCTTCGTCAGTGCGACCCGCCGCGATGAGGGCCTTGGCCTTGTGGTAGTACGCATAGCAGTACTTGGGATCGACCGCGATGCAGCGATCGAAGTACTCACACGCGCTGGCGGTGTTGCTCGCCTTCGCGTACTCCTGCGCAAGCCCGTAGAGCAGGAACGCATCGTTGGGTTCCGCGGCGAGGAGCTTGGTGAGTTGTTCGATGGATGGCATTCTGCAGCGAAAGGTAGGCTGATCGGGTGCGGGACAGACCCCAAGGAACCACGGGGCACGTGTGTGGACGGCAGCTATAGGACACACGTGGTTTGTTGAGCTTGTGCGGGGCAATTCCAACCTAGGCAGCCTACGAGACTCGAACTGCTGCGAGCAAGCTGCGAACCAGGCCCGCAATGTCGGCCTGGAGATTCTCGTCGGGCCGTTCGTACAGAAAGCGGGCGACCCGTGCAGGCCCGATGCTGTCTGCCTTGGAAAAGTCCTCTTCGAGAATGCCAATGGCGTGTTTCGCCTGTGGGTCGATGGCGATTGCCTTCAAGCGGTTGATGGTGTCGTCTCGATTCTGGAGGATGTACCAGAGGTCATACGCATCCTTGTTTTCGCCACGGCCCCGGAACGCAAGTGCCTTGAGGACAATGAACGCTCCAGGACCGCAGACTCGTACCGTTCGCGCTGCCTTCCCACCGGTCAGCACTTCGCCCTCGACCCGGACTTCTTCGAAGTCCTGGAACGCCAGGTGGAGTCCGGGAGTGATCACCGCCGCGAAGTCGCCCTCGAGATTCTTGAGGTTCCCGCCCTTTTCCTTTGCCGACGAAGGCTGAATCAGAAAGTCGACGAGAACGCCCTTGCCGAGGTGCCGCCTCTGGGACGTGGGATTGCCTTCTCCATTCACGTCTCTCGTGAATCCCGCCTGCCTGAGCCGCCTGGCAATCTCCTCGTACTTCTGCTCGTCGAAGATGGCGAGCGACAAGCCCAGATCGAGATCGTTGGTGCCGATATGGGCCTGCGCTCCCGCGGGCAGCCTGGCGATGTCGATCAGGAGGCTTGGGACCAGTCCGCCAACGATGCAAAGATCGTCCTTGAGTCGTTCAATCTGGTAGCGACCTCAAGACAGGCCTCGCGGATCAGGGCCGTTCGGTTCCTGTCGTAGCCACCGGCATGACGGGCTTGTCGTTCAACGCCATTTGAGGCATACCTCGCGCAGATATTCAGCGGCTTCTTTTGCACGCTCGGGCATATTCAACAGGTCCAAGTAGGCCTGAACGGGTGAGACGCAGGCGTGACCTGCGATGGCTTTCGATCCGGCGAACACGCCTTCGTCAGCGGGGACGATGAGCCAGAGGTTCGCGCCCTTATCGTCTGCGTGAAACCCGAGAGATTGGAGGAACGTCTCCGTGGGTGGTCGGCGGAGGTACGCGGCGACAAGGCGAAAGCCGGCGAATGGGGCGAGTTTGGCTGCTGCAGGAAGCCCGGTGAAGCTGTACTCGACCTCGTGCTGTTGAGCGGCTTGAGCGATGCGATCTGCAAGTTCTTCGCCGGAGCGCGCGGAGACGTGACCAGCAACCACTCGATGGCGGCTGAAGTCGTACTCGTCCTTCCATGCATCCAGCAGGAGGTTCGGATTGCTCGGTCGCATTTTCCCATCGTTCACTTCGAGCAAACCGTCGGCGTTCAGTCTCGCGACGATCTTGCTGACAAAGCCGCGTCCAATGCCCGCCTCGAGGACGATGTCCTTCTGCTGCCACCAGCGATTGGGATCCAGAAGCAGAAGCCTCGAGACCCGGGAACTTCGAGGAGCGAAGATGGTCGACGGCCGACCGAGTACTGATGATGCGTTCGGCCGCCCTTCAATGTGGACGAGCAGGCCGGGCACTTCGATGTGAGCGTTCCCCGCCGCGTCGACGAAGCCGACTTGCGCCTCTTCGCAGGCTCTGCGACCTGAGGGCCCCATGAATGGCACGGCCACCAAGGGAATCGCGTTCGGACCCTTCTGGCTGGCGTATCGTCGAGCCTGTTCGCAAGCCTGACGGATGCTGGCAAGCCTGTTGGAGGCTTTGGCCTCGACAACGAACACGAACTTGCCTGCTTGGAAGACGCCATCGGGTCCATTGTGCCGGCGGTGGACCGCCTTCGCCTTCACCGGGCGTTTCAACACCTCTTCGAGTCGCTGCCTCGCCGGCTCCACAATGTCCATCTCAACATTCATGATTCCTCATTCCACTTTGTTTATGGATACGGAAACTATAGGCTTTTAGGAAACCATCGGCTGCTTGGGCAGTGCACTTCAAGAGCGGAGGTGAGAGGTACATCAACTTGGGCCACTTTGGGTAGAATACAACCCTAACGCGCCCGGACACACCCGTGTATCTCGCTCCTCACGTGAGCTTGCAGGGCAACGCATGATCCGGCCCACAGGTTCGACGACATACGGGGCAGTCGATCGAGAGGGGAATGGGGTTTCCCTGCCGATTTGGTCACCTGTTCATCGCGAGTTGTGGCCCGCCCAACCCTGAACCACGCGGTCCCACTCGTCATAGTCGCTGGTGTCGGACGCGGCGAACGCCTTTGCTCGCATGAACTCGGCCACGCGCAGTGCGACTCGTTGCTGATGCTCATCCAGTATCCAGCGGTCAAGAAAGCGTCGCTTGGCCTTGGTGTCGAAGGGAAGCTCCATCTGGTGTGCCAGATCGCCGCTCTCACCCGTTCGCACGGAACGATACATCGCCGCCGCGAGGTAGTACCGCATGCCGATGCCATCCAGGAACGGCCAACCACCGATGCCGCGATAGGGGTCCCAACCCGCATCGTCGGCAACATCGAGCCACGAGCGATCGTCCTCGCGGTGCACGACGGCAAAGTCGACGTGAGCAACACCCATCAGATCGAGTGCCATGGCGTCGGTCCACGAACGTCCGCCGCGGCGGTGCACGGTTCCAAACGCTTCGACGATCTCGCCGAGCAGTGCGATCGTGTCTGGATCGTGCGGGATAGGTGACAATCAGATCACTCCAGCATCGTGTGCAGGATGTCCCGCCAAAGGCTCACGCGCGGGATCGCACGAAGGCTCACTTCCGCCCCGAAGCCCGCGCCAGCATCTCCCGTTCACCCCGGTGCTCCAATCGCCTCGCCGCGGCGGAGAGGCTGAGCCATTCGAGCTGGTCCACCTCGGCACAGGGCTTGAAGGGCAGCAGCGTATCGAGCCGCATGCTCCAGTAGAAGACCCACTTGGGTTTGCCCTTCACGGTGTAGCAGAGTGAGCCCAGGAACTCCTCGGGGGTCGCCAGGCAGCAGGTCTCTTCCCACACCTCGCGTACCGCGGCGACCAGCAGGTCTTCACCCTTCTTGAGCTTGCCCTTGGGCAGACACCAGTCGTTGTAGCGTGGACGATGAATCACGGCCACGCGGCCCTTGGAATCCATGACGACACCTCCCGCTGCGAAGATCGCGCTGCTGGGAGTAGCTTTTTTCTTCATGGGTGTTCGAGGGTGAGCGGGCAAGGCCGAGCCACGCGAGTGTTCACCGCAGCGCTGAGCGTGGGGCGAAAACGGGTGGCCGGCGGGCGGCTTGGAGTGAAACGAAAGCGTCCTTGGCGGGAGTCGAACCTGCAACCTTTGGCTTCGGAGGCCAACGCTCTATCCAATTGAGCTACAAGGACAAGATGCGGCAATCCTACGATGGCAAAGCCCGCACGGCAAACCCGAAGCGGATCTTGTCCTTCGCACGTGTGCTGGCTCCGATTCATGCCCCAAACGCCCCCCCAAGCCCGAATTCTGCCGGCTGCCGAATGGTCGGTGCTGTCGGTCACGTTCCTCAACAGCATCGGAACGGGGGTGGTGACCAACGGCATCTTCTTCCTCACCTCCAGTGCGTACAAGTTCACCCAGACCCAGAACTACATCCTGGGCGTCGTGCTGGGCGTGACGTACATCGTGGGTGCGATGGGCACGAGGAGGCTGCTGGAGCGGGTGAAGAAGGCAGGCATCTCAAGCCGCGGCGTGCTGATGGGGGTCATGGGCCTTCTGGCCGCCCTCTGCGTCATTCCCCTTCTGGCCATCCGCAGCGGCGTCACGTCCTCCTGGCCCATCTGGGCACTGGTCGTCATCTACAGCCCGCTCACGGGCGTGCTCTGGCCCGTCATCGAGGGATATGTCAGCGGCGGCCGCAGCGGATCGGCCCTTCGGGGCACCATGGGACGCTGGAATGTCGTCTGGTCATCGGCTGTGGTGGTGTCGTACTGGGCGATGTCGCCCCTGATCAAGTCGCATGCCGCGGAAACGATTCTGGCCCTCTCGCTGCTTCATCTTGGAGCGGGTGTGCTGGTGGCCAGGAGTTTCGGGGCTGAGCCTGGTGAACATCCGCATGAGGCGCATGAGCCGCACCCGGTGGTCTTCACGCATCTTCTGGTGACGCACCGGATCATGCTGCCCTTGGCGTATGTGGTGTCGAGCACGCTGAGCCCGTTCCTGCCTGACGCGCTTTCGTCGCTGGGGGTGGAGCAGCGGTACCACGCGTGGATTGCGAGCATGTGGCTGGTGCCGCGTGTGGTGACGTTCTTCACGCTCCAGGTCTGGCAAGGATGGCACGGGCGGTGGTGGCTGATCATTCTGGCGATGGGCCTGCTTTTTGGCGGCTTTGCGAGTGTGGTGCTCTCGCCGCTTGGCGTGTGGATCGGGCTTTCGCCACTGGTGTGCATCGGTATCCTGATGACCGGGCTTCTGGTCTTTGGCACGGGCATGGCGACGATCTACTCGGGGGCACTCTACTACGCGATGGAGGTGGGCGAGGAGGAAGTGGATTCGGGTGGTCAGCATGAGGCGCTGATCGGGCTTGGGTACACGCTGGGGCCGGTCTTCGGGCTGATCCCGACGCTGGCGGTGAATCAGGGGTGGCTCGCTCCGCGTGCTTTCCACCCGGTGGTGCTGGGCACGGTCGCGCTGGCGATAGCCATCGGCATTGGCATGGTGCTCCATCGGATCAGGCATTCCACGAGAGGGTCGAAGACACCCCATGCCGGAGGTCGCCATGAGTGACGCCGTTGCACCGCTCTTGGAAGTGAATGGAGTGGTCGTCGAGTTTGGCGCGGCGGGGACTGCTTCGTGGCGGCGCGCGGTGGATGGTGTGTCGCTCACGGTGAGGCGTGGGGAGACGCTGGGGCTTGTGGGGGAATCGGGGTGTGGGAAGTCGACGCTCTGCCGCGTGATTCTGGGGTTGCTCGCACCAACTTCGGGAAGCGTGCGCATTGAGGGAACGACCGTCCAAGGTGCCCGCGGCGGCGCCATGCAGGCAATACGGCGCAAGGTGCAGATGGTCTTTCAGGATCCGACGGGCTCGCTCAATCCGCGGATGCGGGTGGGCGACATCGTGGCGGAGCCGCTGATCGTGCATGGGATGCCCTGGCGTGAGCGAGTGGGTGAATTGCTGGAGGAGTGCGGGATGCCGCGGGACTGCGTGCAGCGATACCCGCACGAGTTCAGCGGCGGGCAGCGTCAGCGCATTGCCATTGCACGGGCGCTCGCGCTCAAGCCTTCGCTGGTGATCTGCGATGAGCCCACCAGTGCATTGGATGTCTCGGTGCAGGCGCAGATTCTGAACTTGCTCAAGGACCTGCAGCGCACGCACGGTGTGGCGTATCTGTTCATCACGCATGATCTGGGTGTGGTGGCACACATGGCCGATCGCATTGCCGTCATGCACAAGGGGAGTCTGGTGGAAGAAGCCGGCACCGTTGACCTGCTCACGAAGCCGACGCACGCGTACACGCAGCAACTGCTCGCCGCGTCGAACCTGGCGTCCAATTCCGGGTCTGGTTCGTCTGCTGCGATGAAGGAGGGGCACTGATGGAGATCCGTGCGACGATCGCTGGCGACCTGGAGGCCATTCTGGCGATTACCAACGATGAGATTCTGCATCGGGTGGCGCATTTTGGGATGATTCCCGTGACGCCGGAGCAGATTCAGCAGGAGTTCGCCGCGGCGGCGGGAACGCACCCCTGGTTCACCGCCACCGATGGCGCGAAGGTGCTCGGCTTTGCGAAGGCGTATCCGTGGAAGCCTCGTGGGGCGTATCGGTGGACGGCCGAGATTGGCGTGTATGTGGTGCCGGGGCAGCAAGGCAAGGGGATTGGCCGCGGGCTGTACGCGAAGCTGTTTCCGGCGATGGAGGCAGCAGGCT
Source organism: Phycisphaerales bacterium (assembly GCA_044371005.1). GTDB lineage: Bacteria > Planctomycetota > Phycisphaerae > Phycisphaerales > UBA1924 > UBA2402. Next base: position 19,923 of record JBILUL010000018.1, read on the forward strand.
TGCGGACGGTGATTGCGGGGATTGCCCTGCCGAATGCCGCGAGTGTGCGGCTGCATGAAGCCTTCGGCCTCAAGCACACGGGGACGTTCACGAATGTGGGGTACAAGTTCGGCGCGTGGCATGATGTGGGCTACTGGACAGCCTCGCTGGGAGACCCGGCACCGGCCCCTGATCTTTCGCTCGCCTGGCGGTGAACCGGTCCACTACAGTTGGCGTGCACATGAACTCACTGCTTGAGACGCTCTCTGCATGGAAGCCCTTCACCGCGCTGGTGGTGGGCGATTTCATGCTGGACCAGATGATCTACGGCGATGCGGAGCGGCTCTCGGCCGATGCGCCGGTGCCGGTGATGCTGGTGCGGCGCACGGAGAACCGCCCGGGTGGCTCGGCGAATGTCTGCCTTGATCTGGCGGCATTGCGCGGGCGCGTCGTCGCTTTCGGCGTTGTCGGGGCTGATGGACACGGCCAGCAGCTGCGTCAGGAACTGGAGCGGCACGGGATCGACACCTCGGGCATCGTCGAAGACGCGGCACGCCCCACCACCGTGAAGCAGAACCTGATCGGCCTCGCCCAGGCGCGGCACCCTCAGAAGATGTTCCGGCTCGATTATGAATCTCGCGAAGAGCTGCCCGCCCACTTGGTGGATGAGATCCTCGCCCGGTTCACCAAGGCACTGGCCACGGCGGATGTGGTGTGCATCGAGGATTATGCCAAGGGCGTCTGTTCGCACACCATCTGCCAGGCGGTGATCAAAGCGGCACGGGCTGCGGGCAAGCCGGTCTTTGTCGACCCGGCCCGCATTCGCGACTATGCGAAGTATGCCGGCGCATCGGCCATCACGCCCAATCGGACAGAGGCCGAGACCGCAGCGGGCATGGCCACCAGCGCGGAAAACAACCTGGCTCACAACACGCAGCTCGCGCAGGTGCTGCGTGATCAGCTTGATCTGGATGCGTGCGTGCTGACACTGGATCGGCATGGCGCGTTGCTGCTGGAGCGCAACGGTGAGGTTCAGGCGGTGCCGACGCAGGCGCGGCAGGTGTACGACGTGACGGGCGCGGGCGATATGTTCCTGGCCGCGCTCGCCGCGGCGAGGGCCAATGGTGCTTCGTGGCTCGATGCGGTGGCGATGGCGAATGCCGCGGCAGGTCTTGAGGTGGAAGTCTTCGGGGTGCAACCCATCCCGCTTGAGAAGATCCACCACCAGATTCTGGTGATGCAGACGGGCACGAACGGCAAGTTCCGCACGCGCGAGCAGTTGCTGCTGGAGGTGGCAGCGCATCGCAAGGAGGGTCGCCGCATCGTCCTGACCAACGGGTGCTTTGATGTGCTGCATGCCGGGCATGTGTGGCTGCTGGACCAGGCCAGGGCGCAGGGCGACTTCCTGATTGTGGCGACGAACACCGATGAGAAAGTGCGTCAGTTCAAGGGCCCGAACCGGCCGGTGAACTCGCTGGAGGATCGGGTGCGCGTGCTCAGCGGGCTGGCCTCAGTGGATGCGGTGGTGGTTTTCGAGGAAGACACGCCCGCGCAGCTGATCGAGCAGGTGGTGCCGGATGTGCTGGCCAAGGGCGAGGAGTACACAGAGGAGAACATCCCCGGTGCCTCGTTCGTGAAGGCACGCGGCGGCACGGTGGTGCGCATCGGGATGATGCCGGGGCGCAGCACAACCTCAACGCTGATGCGTGCGGGCGATCCGCGTGCAGTGACGCAGAAGCCAGCCGACGTGAACGAGAGGTTTATCAAGGACAAGCCTTCACCATGATCCAGGCAGAGATTCCAACAGCCGTTGAGGCAGTTGGAGTGGCAGCCGCAAAGCCGTGATTTCACTCGAGCGACTGAATATCGAGGCCTGACGGCCTGACGAGCGAGTAGACAGGACGCGGCGTGATTCCAAACTTTCCTACATCGTTGCACGCGACCTCTTCAGGCCGACAGGCCTGGACGTTTTTAGCCCGGGGTGAAGCACGGCTCGGCGTGCGCCACCCCGGGTCACGAACGCCGGATTCCCGCACCCCGCGAGGGGTGCACGTTGAGAACGTCGACGCGATTCGTATTCACGCCGTCCGCAACGACGCGCATGACACTCGCAACTTGCACGCCTTCGGCGTGCGGGATCCTCTTGCCACGTGTCTCGGGTTGGCGCACGCAAAGCCGTGCTTCACCCCGAGCTTTGGACTCAATGGCCTCACGGCCTTAGGAGTGCGCGATCCAAGCGCTTCCACGGCGCTGCAGCGGATCAACAAAGTCACGCCGCGGGATTGGCGATTCGCAGCGTTTCCTCAGCGCGGGCCTTGCGTCGCATGTACCAACTGAACGGCGTGAGGCAGAGGTTGAGCGTGGCGAGCACGGCGAGCGTGAGCCAGAAGTGGGTGATGAGCGAGACCACCATCAGGCCCAGCAGAATCATCACCGGCACCACCAGGCGGCGGTTGATCGTGAGCTTCTTGAACGCAAACGTCGGAACAGTGCTCACCATCAGCAGGCCAATGGAGATCGAGAGGGCGACGATGGCCCACTGCGGAATCTTCCAAGTGGACGTGTTCGAGAGTTCGTACATTGCGGGAATGAGTACCGTCGCCGCCGCGGCGGGGGTTGGCATTCCGGAGAAGTAGTTTGACGCCGCGGTATTGGCGGGCTTCGACACCTGCACGTTCGCAGTGAATCGCGCCAGACGCAGGCCTGAGCAGAGCGCAAAGACCATCACCGCGGCGAGTTCAAAGGCGCTCATGGCCGGCGCAAGCAGCCATTCGTGCAGCAGGATCGCCGGCGCAACGCCGAACGAGACGAAATCCGAGAGTGAATCAAGCACCGCGCCGAACTTGGAGGAAACCCGCAGCAGGCGCGCCGCGCGACCATCGAGGGCATCGAAGATCATCGCCAGCGCAATCGCGCTCACCGAGGCCTCCCACCGCTCTGCGAGTGCAAAGTGAATCGAAGCCAGGCCACTGCACAACGACAGTGTGGTGATGAAGTTGGGCACCAGCGCGGCGACGGGAACTTCAGTCTGCTTTGGTCCGATCTTGAAGAACATGGTTTATCCCCTGGCTTGTGACAGCCGTGCAATCACCGTCGCACCCGCCGATGTCTTCTGCCCCACCGCCACCGCAGGCACCGTTCCCTCTGGCAGGTACACATCCACACGCGACCCGAAACGGATCAGCCCGAAGCGCTGACCGCCGGAAAGAGGTGTCCCCTCCTTCACGCGGCAGACAATGCGCCTGGCAATCAACCCCGCAATCTGCACGCACACCGCCTGACGACCATCCGCCATCCGCATCAACAGCGAACAACGTTCGTTGTCGGTGCTCGCCTTGTCGAAGGAGGCATTGAAGAACTTGCCCGGGCGATAGGCGATCTTCTCCACCGTTCCATCCACCGGCGAACGGTTCACATGCACATTGAAGACATTCATGAAGATGCAGATGCGCTGAATCGGGGCGCTGCCCAGGCCAAGCTCGGCGGGTGGTGCCGCGTGGTCGATGATCACGACTTTGCCATCCGCCGGGCAGATCACGGCATCAGCCGCGGTAGGAATGACCCGCTGGGGATCGCGGAAGAACCAGATGCACCAGAAGGTGAGCAGGAAGCAGACAAACCCCGAGACGATCAGTCCCGGCGTGTGCAGCAGCCATGTGGAGATCGCGACAATCGCGGCACTGACGAGCACAAAGGCAGCAACGATCGGCCAGCCCTCGGGCGCGATGATGGATGCTGGGGCTTCCGCGGCCCGCATCGGTGAAGCAGGAGCATGAGGTTCTGGCATTCTGGTTGGATCGTATGGTCACCAACGCCTGAACGCCGCCCCCCTCCCGGCCCAGCGGGGAACAGGAAGAATTGCAAATTTCAGAGTTCAGAATTTCAGAGGGGGAAGGCTTGGGGATTGGGAGCTGGACTCTCGAGCGATGACCCGCGAGTTGTGTGATCTGTTCGGGTTGGCACGCGGGAGCGAAGGTTGTCTCTTCACGAGTCCTCTGGCCCCCTCCCCCCGCCCGCGACGGATGTATGGGTTCGGTTGGGCTCTGATGAGGGCCGTCTGCGTGTCGCTGCGTTCCCTGCGACTGCCTTCTACCGTTGCTGACTTCTATGTCGAGCCCTGCATCGGTCCCACACACGTCTTCTCCTTCAGCTCCGAGCCTTGGGCGATCGCTGTCGCTCATGGCGGCTGACATCAAGCTGGCGCATTCGATTTTTGCGTTGCCGTTTGCGATTCTCGCCGCGGTTCTGGCGGGGCCGGGTCGTGATGCTTCGGCTGCGCAGTGGAAGGAATTTGGCTTCACGCTGGTGCTGGTGGTCATCTGCATGGTGTGTGCCCGCACGTGGGCGATGCTCTTCAACCGGCTGGTGGATCGCGGGTTTGATTCGGGCAATGCACGCACCGCGCGGCGAGTTTTCGCGGCGGGGACGTTGTCGGCGCGAACGGGGTGGATCGCGGCGGGCCTCGCCGCGGCGGGGTTTGTTGGTGCATGCTCACTCTTCTGGATTCTCAACAACAACCCCTGGCCCTTGATCCTGAGCTTGCCGGTGCTGGCGTGGATTGCGTTCTATTCACTGACCAAGCGGTTCACGGCACTCTGTCATGTATTTCTGGGCGGTGCGCTCGCGGCAAGCCCGCTCGCGGCGGCGATTGCGGTCAATCCGCAGCAGGTGCTCTCGATGCCCTCGATCGCGTGGCTCGCGGCCTTTGTGCTCTGCTGGGTGGCGGGCTTTGACATCATCTATGCATTGGCGGATCAGGACTTTGATCGTTCGCGTGGGCTTTCGAGCATTCCGGCGAAGCTGGGGACGCGTGGTGCGATTCTGGTGAGCCGCGGGCTGCATGTGGCTGCCGCGGCGTGTCTGGTGACTGCCTGGCGGCAGGAAGGTCGGTTCGGCTGGATCTTCGGCTGTGCCGTGGTGCTGGTCGCCGCGTTGCTGGTGCTGGAGCACGTGATTGTGGCCAAACGCGGCAAGGCAGGGCTCGACATGGCCTTCTTCACGGTGAATGGCGTGGTGAGTTGCATCCTGGGAGTTCTGGGCATTGTGGATGCGTACGTGTGAGGCTGGATGAGAGTGCCGGATGAAGGCGGATGTGGCGAACGAAGAAGGACAGGCCATGCGCATCGACATGCTGACGACATTTCCGGAGATGTTCTCTACGCAGTCGCCCGCGGCACTGGGTGTGAGCATCCCGGGCCGGGCCGCCGCGGCGGGGCTGGTGGAAGTGCATGCCACCGATATCCGCACGTTCAGCGTGAACAAGCACAAGAAGACCGATGACCGTCCCTTTGGTGGTGGGCCGGGCATGGTGATGATGTGTCAGCCCTTGTGGGATGCGGTCGCGGCGGTGGAAGCACTGGATCCGCGGCCCGCACATCGGATTCTGCTTACGCCGCAGGGAACACCGCTGACGCAGAAACTGGTGGAGGAACTGGCGACGCGGCCTCGGCTCTTGCTGATTGCCGGTCACTATGAGGGGATTGATGAGCGGGTGATCGAGGCGCTCGCGCCGCAGGAGATCTCGATTGGTGACTATGTGCTCTCGGGAGGTGAGCTCGCGGCGATGGTGTTGATTGATGCGGTGGTACGCCTGCTGCCGGGCGTGCTGGGAGATGGTGACAGTCACCAGCAGGACAGTTTCTCTGTGGAATCAACCGGCGAGCGGCTGCTTGATTGTCCGCACTTCACCAAGCCCAGGGAGTGGCAGGGTCGAGAGGTGCCGGAGGTGCTGCTCAATGGGGATCATGGGAAGATCGCCGCGTGGAGGCTGGAGCAGAAGAAAAACCGAACAAAGTCCAGAAGGCCGGATCTGTTAGGATCATGAACGGATCTTCCGGGGGAGATCGTGCGGCATTTGTCGCGCGAACGGGTCTTTTGGGTGGGCAGGGGATGGTGACAAGGTGCGGGGGGTTGGCTATCATCACGACCCGCCAGAACTCACTGGCAGAAGGTAGCGAGGTAGCCCTATGTCCCAGCAACTGATCGAATCTTACAACGCCGACAGCATCAACAGCACGAAGTTCCCCAAGTTCGGCGTGGGCGACACGATCAACGTGTCCTTCCGCATCGTCGAAGGTGACAAGGAGCGCCAGCAGGTGTTCCAGGGCGTGGTGATTTCGCGCAAGGGTCGCGGGATCGACGAGATGGTGGTGGTCCGCAAGATCGTCGAGGAAGTCGGCGTCGAGCGTATCTTCCCGCTCAACAGCCCGATGGTTGCCGAGATTGCCATGGTTCGTCGCGGTGATTCGCGTCGTGCCAAGCTCTACTTCCTGCGTGAGCGTACCGGCAAGTCGCGTCGTCTGCGTGACCGTCGCCGCGGCATGAAGCACGTGGCTGGCGAAGTCGCCCCCGTCAACGGCTGATCCAGCCAGACAACTCTGATCAATCAAGCAACACGACTGGCCTTGCCGGTCGTGTTGTTCTTTTTCGACTCACGAGCGTGGGCTGGTGAAGCGTTCCAATCTATGTCTTGCATTCCGCACATCTTGTCCATCCATGTTTCCTTCTCCGCGCAGTGATGGAACATGGATAGACAGGATGGACAGGATAAGGAAACAGGACAGGAAAGCCTGAGTTCATCAGGAGGGACAAGTCAGGTTCTTCGCTTTCCATCCTGCACATCCTGTCCATCCATGTTCCCTTCTCCGCCCAGAGATGAAACGTGGATGGACTGGATCAACAAGATGAGGGAAGTTGCTGAGTAAGCGCCTTGAGAGCGCGTGCCGGATTGAGGAGGTACCAGGCGAACCGGAGGGGAGTTGCGCAGCAGTACGATCGCCTCAAGCTGCTTGCACTTTACGGGTTCACCGTTCTATTGTCTGGCATGCGCGCACTGGTCACCAATCGTCAGGGCAATCCCGTCACGCCGAACGTCTCGTTCGTCGACAACTGGCCCGAGCCCGCGGCACCGGCCCATGGGCAGGTCCTGATCCGCACGCTCGCCACCGCGCTCAATCACATGGATCTGTGGGTGGGGCGGGGCATCGGCGGGGTGAATCTCACCTATCCGCGCGTCAGCGGGTGTGATGCCTGCGGCGTGGTGGAAGCAGTGGGCGCAGGCGTTGATGCCGCATGGGTAGGCAAGCGTGTGATCGTCAACGCGGCGATTCGCATTGCACAGCCCAGCCGGCCCGGGGAACCCACCAGCGCGACGATGTGTCCGCAGTATGAGTTGATCGGCGAGCACCACAACGGCATGCTGACGGAGAAGTTTGCCATGCCGGCAGAGAATCTGGCGGTGGTGCCCGACTCGTGTGACGTCGCAGAAGCCGCGGCGTTCGGACTTGCATCACTCACGGCCTACTCAATGATGATGAGCAAGGGACAGCTTCGCCCGGGGCAGGCGGTGCTCATCACGGGGATCGGCGGCGGCGTGGCGACCGCGGCGCTGGCGATTGCCAAGCACCTTGCCTGTCCGGTGGCGGTGACGAGTCGGCATGCGTGGAAGCTCGAGCGTGCCAAGGCACTGGGCGCGGATCTGTGTGTCCTGGATGCGGGCCAGGACTGGAGCCGCGATGTGCGCGGGTGGAGCGGCAAGCGCGGTGTGGACATGGCGGTCGATTCCGTGGGCAAGGCGACGCACCTTTCGTGCATCAAATCGCTGGCTCGTGGCGGCGCGTACGTGACGCCGGGCAACACCTCGGGGCCGGATGCGACGACGGACCTGGCGCGGGTCTTCTGGAATCAGTTGCGAGTGCTGGGCTCGACGATGGGGAGCAACGACGAGTTCAAGGAAGTCACGGCGTTGTTCGCGGCGGGCAAGCTGCGGCTGCCGGTGGACCACGTCTTCCCCGCTTCAGAGGGTGTGCAGGCCTTCGCGAAGCTGGAAGCCGCCGAACAGTTCGGCAAGATCGTGATTCGCTGGTGAGTAGCGGCCAGGGCAACAGCACTCTCCAAGCCCCCCCACACACACTCTCTCTCTCACTCTCACACGTCGCACTGGGCTGACGCTGTTGTGTGTCTTTTCATCCTGTCTATCCATGTTTCCATTTCTTCCCAGAAGAGGAAAGAACATGGATGGACAGGATGGACAGGATGAGTCAAGAGGGAGCGAACGAAGTCTTGACTGAACACGGGGGAGCAGCGTGCGGCCTTGATCCTTGCAATCAGCCGGGCGGACTGCATCGTGAGTCCCATGTTGCGTTCACCCCCGACTCGGCCGCTCGTGATTCACCTGTTCGGGCTTGTGCGCAGACCGGATCCCAGTGGACCTGCTGAGACGCGTTGAACAGGGTTCGAGCAATCGTGCGATTGCCCTGGCGTGGTGGCGGGTTCTTCGCCTGGGCATTGAGCAGGGGATGCGTGTTGCGGCGGCATGGCGCTTGCATCACGCGCGGGGGGTGAGTCGCTTGCGGGATGCATCGAGAATCCCCTGCGCAAGTCATGCCAACCGTGTGATACCTTGGTCGCACGAAGAGGGGAAAGTGGGCTCGCTGAGCGTCAGAGCCCACACAGATTCTCACCTTGAGGCCATGAATGTCGGCATGCGTGTGTGTACTGACTGAATCGAGCATGAGCAAACGCCGATTGAAACGCCACGGCAAGGCGTGTGTTTTCCGCCCCGAGAGGACTCGGACCGCCGGAGCAAGTTGCGTTATCGAGGTGCTGCATGGCATTCGACAAAGAAGTTTTGACAACCGGCGAGGTAGCCAAGATCTGCAACGTGGCCCCACGCACGGTGTCGAAATGGTTCGATTCCGGTGCTCTCAAGGGCTACCGAATTCCCGGTTCGCGGGACAGGCGGATTCCGGCCGGTGAACTGATGAAGTTCATGCGGGCTCACGGGATCCCGCTGGAGGGGATGACGAGCGGGAGGACCCGCGTGCTCATCGTCGACGGCGAGAAGGATGTGGTGGAGACACTCAACCGCATTCTCACCGAGCAGACCAGTTACGAGGTTCACACCGCCACGACGGCCTTCCAGGCCGGCATGGAGTGCGAGAAGTTCAAGCCGCATGTGCTGCTGCTGGACATCCATCTCTCGGATGCGGACGCCAAGGCGTTCGCCGAGAACGTCCGTCGCAACGAGCAGCTGCAGTTCACCAAGATCGTCGCGATGAGCGGCAAGGTGACCGACGGCCAGGCCCAGACGCTGCGTCTCTCTGGCTTTGACGAATTCCTCCGCAAGCCCTTCCAGGTGCGGGATGTCGTGGACAAGATCGAATCGGTCACTCGCGTCGCTGCGTAAGACCGCCACAACGTACTCAACGCCGCGTGATGAAACACGCGGCGAACCGAGGCGGCCCAAGAGGGGGCTGCCTCGGTTCTTTTTTGGGGCAAGGCACGAAGGCAGGAAAAGACAGGAATGCAAATCTGAAATCTGAAACTTGAAATTTCAGATTTGCCTTTCTTCTTCTCGCTCTGCTCACGCGGCTCGGGGGCGCAGGAGGCGTTGGAGCACGATGAGTGCCGCGCCCCCGGCGACTGCGACGAGGACGACGGTCATGGCGCGGTGGTAGAGATGGTCGATGGCTTCCTGCGAGAGCCGCGTGGCGGTCTGGCCGAGCAGGGTCTGCTGCGTGGTGATGGTGCTCTCGAGTTGGCAGATCGCGGCATCCCGTTCGATGGCCACCTTCTCCGCTGCCTGCTTGAGGAGTGCTTCGCTGCGCAGGGCCACCTGCTCTGATGTTTCGAGGATCGCGGCGTCGCGTTGCACGGCGATTTCCTCGAAGGCCTGCTTGATGGCATCCGCTCGCTGCGTGGCCACCAGTTGATTGAGTTGCTCGATGAGGGTGGCCTGCTGCGCCGGGAGTTGTTCGCGGAATCGCTCGATGGTCGCGGCGGTGTCGCTGCTTGCCGTTGCGAACTTGTCGGTTGCTTCGACGAATCCTGTCGTGCTGCGGCTGATCCGGTCAGTGCTCTCCAGAACCAGCCGGACCTGGGGAGTGACCATGAGCTGCAGCACCGTGACCTCGGCCTGCCACGAGGCTATCAACGGAAGGTTTCTGGCGTAGAAGAAGATGCGTTCGGCCAGTGCCCGCGACTCCTCCACCTCGCGGATTGCCGGATCGAGGCCCGTGAAGGGATCAATTCGAATGATCGAGAAGATGCTCTGCGCAAGTGCGCCACCCACGCTGGTGGAGCGGGTGGGCTGCGGCAGCTGGGCGAGGCGGATGCCCGAGACGTATCGCTGGTCGGGGTTGGCCTTGCGCCACGCGGCGATGACTTCGCGCAGTTCCGCCACCTGCTCAGGCGACAAGTAGCGTGCGACGAGACTCCAGATTTCTTCATCGTGGCGGGCGAGCACTCTTTCCATCATCGCCACGGACTCGGCAGCGAAGATCTGGCCAACCCAGGCGTCCTTGGAGGTTTCATGGATGAGCGTGACGAGCACGGCCACGTCCATCAGCGCGGCCACCGGGTTGGGGTCGGTGGCGGCTGCCAGTACGCCATGGGCAGCCTGGAGTTTGGCACGCCGGGCCAGCAGGGCGGCTTCGGGGCTCGCGGCCGATTCGTAGACGCGGTCGTAGACATCGGCCATGCTGGTGATGAAGCGGCCGGAAAACTCCACCGCGGCGGACTGAATTGCGGCAGCGTTGTTGGCGCCCTGCGTGCTCGGGGGCGCGGCACCCTCTCCGGATGATGCCGTTGCAAGCGATGAGAGCGTGCCGCACCCGGCGATCGCGAGTACCCAGACCAGAAGCAGACATCGAGCCATCGTGAGAGATTCCCGCTAGAAGATGAAGCGGCCGCAATCCGGATCCGACTCGGGCCCTGGCAGGGAGAGCGCGGGTCGCGGCGTGCCGCGGAGCCGATGACAAACTCTAGGGGTGTCACGCCAGCGCATCGGAACGACGCGGCGTCGCGCCGGATGGGGGTGTACCGTTCCCGCGTCGCGCACCGGAGAGAATTCCGGCAGCACGGCCTCCCGCGTCGAGCCGGGCGCACGTCACGCGTCGTTCGAAGGCTGTGGACGCGGGGGCGAGTGCAGTTTCGTGCCTTCAGGCAGACGAGAAGTACCGTGCCAGAGCAACACCCGCAGATTCAACCCGATGTCGCCGAGTGCCGCAAGAGCGTTCCCCTGGCCAGCGGAGCCACGATCTCGCTGCCCGTGCTGCGCGGGGCGAGCACCAAGCCTCGAACCTCGCGTCGCTCATACTGGCGAGCCGGCTCGCTGATCCTGGTCAATCTCCTGATCATCGCCCACATCATCCAGTGGCTGATCATGGGCCGCACCATCGCCCCGGTCGAACCGAGCGAAGCGATGCGGACACTCGAGTTCGGAGAGATCAACTCGGGCTTTGTCTTCTTCGCTCTGGCACTGCTCTCGACGTTTCTCTTCGGCCGATTCGTCTGCGGCTGGGGCTGCCACATCATCGCGGTGCAGGACCTGTGCACGTGGCTGCTGGGAAAGATGCGCATCAAGCCCAAGCCCTTCCGGTCGCGGCTGCTTCTGCTGGCGCCGCTGATGCTCGCACTCTACATGTTCGTCTGGCCCGCGTTCAAGCGTTCAGTGCTCTTCCCGATCATGGATTCGCTCAAGATCGCGCACCCGATCTGGCTTGACCGCCCGCCGGCGATCCCGGGCATCACCACCCAGTTCATCGTTGAAGACTTCTGGGCAACCTTCCCGCCGTGGTACATGGCGATTCCGTTCCTGCTGGTCTGCGGATTCGCGTGCGTCTACTTCCTGGGCAACAAGGGTTTCTGCACCTATGGCTGCCCGTACGGGGGCTTCTTTGCACCCCTGGACAAGATCTCCATCGGGCGCATTGTCGTCAACGACAACTGCCATCAGTGCGGCCATTGCACCGCCACCTGCACCAGCAACGTACGCGTCCACCAGGAAGTCAAGGACTTTGGAATGGTCGTGGACCCCGGGTGCATGAAGTGCCTTGACTGCGTGAGCGTCTGCCCCAACGGCGCGCTCTCGTTCGCATTCGCCAAGCCCGCAGCATTCGCAAAGCCGCTCCATGGCGGAACGGTCGCCATCGCGGGCAGCGGCCGCCCTCCCTACGACCTGTCACTTGCGCAGGATCTGATTCTCTTTACGCTCGGAGTTGGGCTCTTCCTGGGCTTCCGCGGGCTCCTCGACAGCGTACCGCTGCTCATGGCTGCGGGCATGGCGTCGCTGGGTGTCTACGCACTTGCCAAACTCTGGCAGGGACTCACCCAGCCTTCGGTCCGCATTCAGAACCTGCAGATGAAGGTGAAGGGGCGATTCACCGCCGCGGGAGCGTTCATCATGCTCCTGGCACTCGGATACATCGGCCTTGGAGTCTGGGGCGGTATCGTCAACTACCACCGCTGGCAGGGGGAGCTGGGAGATCAGGCGATCACCGTGCCGTTTGCGACGGTCTTCAGCCCGGACTACAAGCCCGCCGCGGCGGACAAGGCCCTGGCCGAGGATGCGATCCGGCATCTCGAACTGGGTGGCAGCCGCACCCATGGGGGCATCGGCTGGAACCATCTCCCCAAGACCCTGGTACGTCTCTCCTGGCTCCACGCCGTGGCCGGAAACCTGCCCCGTGCCGAACAGTACCTGACGCAGGCGATTGCGGAGGGGAAGCCGGGGCCGGATTGGATCTTCGGACTCGCACGTCTCTACATGCTCCAGGGCAAGCCGGCGATGTCGGGCAAGGAGTTGTACGAGCGAACCCTGGTGCAGCATCCGCACCTGCATGATGTGCGTCTGGCGCTGGCCCAGCTGGAATTGCAGACCAGCAACGGACTCAAGGCGGCGGAACTCCTGCAGGTTCTGCTTGCAGACGAGAAGGAGCCCCCGCTGCCGTATCAGTACGTGCGGGCAACGGAGCTCCTGATTGACTGCGGGTACCAGAACAAGGCACTTGAGGCGATGCAAGCCGCGGCGACTCGGTCGCCCCGTGTGGCGATTTTCCAGGCAGGTCTGGCCACCGCCCAGTTCTACGCGGCGGATCCCGCCGAAGCGATCGAAACGATGAAGAAGGCGCTCGTGCTGGAGCCAGCGAACATCGCGTTTCTGGATCGACTGTCGCAGATGTACGAAGCCGTGGGCGACCCGATTCAGGCGGGGCTTGCCAAGCAGCGTGCGGAGCAATTGATGCGGGAGCAGCAGGGCCGGTCAGGACCCAAGTGATGCTGCGGCGGCTCACGGAGGTCAGAATCTGAGTTCCTCCGTTCCGGCGAGATGGTGCTTCTCCGCTCCTGGCGGACTGATGGGGTGCTGATCGCCCCATGCCGCGGCAGAGGAAAACCTCGCCGCCCCCCCCTTGAAATGGGGGCCCATGCATCCATTCGGGCCTCCAGCCCGATAATTGCGACTCAGTCGCAACAAGAATATGGAGATGTGGTGTCAGAAGAGGGCAACTGGGGGTCGAACTGGGCGTATCTGACAGGACGCACGATTCCGTGCGGGAGTTTGTGGGCGTCCTGACGGAAGTTCTGGGTCGGTCGATCTCCAACATTCTGCTTGGAGGCTTCTTCCAGAGCGGGTATTCTACTGTCTGGGATTATTCCTGCTGCCGTCATGGGAGCGGGTGCGGCGAGCGTTGTGTCGTGAGTGGAGTTCTTCCCTCACGGGTGTGTGAGCGAGTGGACATCAATCGAGGATCGATTCGCATGAACAAGTCGAGCGTGTTGTTGGCTGTCCTGGCGGGATGTGCGGTTTCCAGCGCGGCGTTGGCGTACGCGCCGGGGCCGGATGTGATCGTGGGCGACTTGCCTGATTTCTCGTCGTATCCCGTGCACAACGGCATCGCGGCGTTCGCCATTGGCACGACCTCGTGCAACATCGGCGGCGCGAACCTCAACTGGATCTCGAACACCAATCAGCACCCGGTGATCGGCCAGAACCTCTACCGCTGGAAGCGCGTCAATGGCGCGGGCCAGTTCGAGCAGATCGGTGCCTCGTGGCTCAAGCACGGCTTCACCGCGCTCAACGGGACGATCTGCGGTCCGTGCACGAATCCTGACGGCACGGGTGCGACGCTCGATCCGACGTGCTCTGACCCCTATTCATCCGGCCTGAACGGTTCGCAGGCGCGGCTGGGACCGCGTTCGCAGGTCAATGCGTATACGGGGTTCTACCCGTATCCCTTCACCGCTTCGGCGATTCCGACTGATGGCTCGTCCAACATCTGGCGTCGTCTTCAGGTTCGGACTTCCGACATTCTCGCGGCACAGAACCCCGGGGCTCTGTACTTTGCCGAAGGGCACTACATCGCCGCGGACGATGCCGCGGCTGAGGCGGGCTTGAACAATGCCGCGTACCGCCGTGTGGCCATCACCGGCACGACGTCCTTCACGATGTCGACGGTCCCCGGCTTCCCCACGCAGCGCACGCTGACGGCGGTGTATGGCTGGACGACAGCTGAGTCGGGCGTCACGGTCCGTCAGGTCACGATTCCTGGCGAAGGCACGTTCGAGTTGGCGTTCAAGGTGACGCCCCTGGCCGATGGCATGTACCACTACGAGTACATGCTGCACAATCTCAACTCGGATCGCTCCGCCGCGTCGTTCGCCATCAACTTCCCCACCGACGGCGTGACGGATCTTACCGATATCGTCAACATCGGATTCCGCGATGTGGACTGCCACAGCGGCGAGCCCTACTCGAATGTGGACTGGACGACCACGCGGACCAACCAGGCGTTCAGCTGGGGCGCAACGCAGACGTACGCTCAGAATGTGAACGCCAACGCGCTGCGCTGGGGCACGTCGTACACCTTCCGTTTCGACTCGAACATGGCACCGGTGACCGGGACGGCCAGCATCGGCCTGTTCAAGCCCGGCACCCCCACCAGCATCGCGGTGACGGGCGTTCAGGTTCCCGGCAACAACCCGTGCGTCGGTGACTTCAACGTTGACGGCGGCACCGACGGTGCCGACGTTGGTGCGTTCTTCGAAGCGTGGGAGTCCGCACAGCCCAATGCCGACACCAACCGCGACGGCGGCATCGACGGCATGGATGTGCAGATGTTCTTCATCCACTGGGCCGCGGGCTGCTGAGTCCGCAGTCTGAGTCGCAATCGCCAGACGATTTTTCAAGGGCCGCTCCGCAAGGGGCGGCCCTTGTTTTTGATGCCAAGAGAAGGCTCAAGGTGTTCAGGGCCGGACACGAAGATGACAACGCCGGCCCGAGAACTCGGGCGTTCATCGGAACGTCGAGGGCGACTTCAAATGCATGCTGTTTCCGACTCGGTCTGCCAGAATGCGGGGACTGGGAAAGTCGGCGGTCCCCGGACCTGGTTGTTCGTAGGGATCACGGGGCATCGAGTCCGAACGCCCATCCTGACGGGAGGCCCAGTCAGGGCATCGAAATACAGGTCGGAGATTCGAGCCGCTCACTCCGGATGCCGATCTCGTTGGGATGCATGCCGCGGCACGACGTGACAACCCAGGTGATGAACCTCGCATTGATCGCGGTTCATGTGCCGCAGGATCAGGCTTTACGATGGTCGAACTGGTCGCCGTCATCGTCGTGCTTTCGGTGCTTTCGGCTGTGGCGATCCCGAAGTTTCTTGACTACCGCACACGGGCGATGGGAACAGCCATCGCCGCGAATCTGAGGCTCTATTCACAGGCCTGCCATGCGTATCTTCGCGATCATGGACGCTGGCCGGGAACTGATGGGAGCGGTGGGCTGGGGTCCGATCTCGACGCGTACATCGAACACGGCACAATGAACTTCCCGACTCCGCCCGGGTTTGCCTTCTTCGATGGGGCTGCTGACGGCAGCACGCCGCCGAGCGTCGGGCTGTATGCCACGAAGATCCCGATAGCAGCCGTGACAATCGCCGATCAACTGGCCGACGATGGGGATGTCTCAACCGGGTTCATGACCGGCGGGACCTATGGCAGCGGAAACACATGGATTGAGTATCGGCCTCAGTAGGTTGCACCGACTTCGACCGGGGCACACCGCGGCACGAACGGGTCATTCGCGCGTACCTGGGCTGAGTCTCGCGGCGATCAGAACGTCTTGCGCAACCGCTTGGCCGCGATTCCCAGCTGCTCGCGATACTTGGCGACGGTGCGACGGGCGATGTCGATGCCACGTTCCTTCAGTGCCGCGGCGAGCGCTTCATCACTGAGCGGGTCCTTCTTGTCTTCCGCGTCAATCAACTCGCGCAGAGCGACCTTGATTGCTTCCCAAGCCATGTCTTCGCCGCCGCCTTCGCCGGTGGTCGGTGAGCTCTTGGTCTGCACGCCGCCGGAGAAGAACTTGCGCAAGGGGAGCACGCCGCGGGGTGTGGCGATGTACTTCTCCGCGACCGCGCGGCTCACCGTGGCGACGTGAATGCTGAGTTCATCGGCCACAGTCTGCATGGGCAGGGGCTTGAGGGCCTGAGGGCCGTAGTCGAAGAAGTCGCGTTGTGCCGCGATGACCGAGGAGATCACACGGAGCAATGTCTGACGGCGCTGCCCCACTGCATCGAGCAGCCACTGAGCGTTGCCCAGGTTGGTCTTGAGGAACTCGCGGTCCTTGCGCTCCATCGAGCGGTCCTTGGCGAGCTTGGCGTATTCCTGATTGATGCGCACGTTGGGAATGCGACGGTCGTTGAGATACGCGTAGTAGCGGTCCTGATCGACGTCGTACTCCACGATGGCATCGGGCACGATCGGACGCGAGGTTTCTTCCACCAGCCGCCGTGCGGGCGCGAGGCTCATGCGCTTGAGCAGGCCCAACGCGGCTTTGATTTCCTCGAGCGACAGCCCTGTGCGGTCAGCCACCCGGGGAAGCCGGTTCTGCATGAGGTCTTCGAGGTGATCACGGACGAGTACCTTGGCGTCTTCGAAGGTCTTGGCGGGCCAGCCCAGGTCTGCCGCGTTCTCTTCGAGGGCATCGAGCTGGAGGAGCAGGCACTCCGACGGCGTGCGAGCGGCGACGCCCGCGGGCTCGAGGAAAAGCTGTACGGCCATGAGCGAGCGTTCAAGCAAGGCCAGCGTGGGGCGCTCGTTGAAAGCTGGGAGATTGAATGAGTCCGCATCGGTGGTCGCACCGACGGGAGCGCGATCGGCGATGGTTTCCAGCGGCGTGCGCAGGTAGCCATCATCCTCGATGAAACTGATGATGAGTTCACCGGGTGAACGCAGCAGCGGATCGACATCGACCAGGGCCCACTGGCCTCGCAGTTGATCGGTCAGTGAAGCGGAGCGTGCGGGCGCGGAGGCCATGGCCTCCATCTTGGGGTCGGTCTCGCCTCGGACAGCGCGTTCGGTGTATTCGCCGCTGGAGCTTTCGCGTTCGAAGCGATCGAAGCGCTCGGAGGAATCGACTTCTTCGCGGGCCGAGTCGCCGGATTCATACTCGTTCGCCGCGGCGTCGGGGTTTGATTCCTCGTACGAATCCAACCTCGCAAAGTCATCACCCGCATCACCCGAATCGACCTTGAGTGTGCCTTCGTAATCGGTGGCCGGGCCTTCGACGCCCTGGCCATCGCGTTCGAGAATGGGTTCGCCGCTGCCATCGGCCAGTTCGAGCGTGGGATTGCTTTCAAGCTCCTGTTCGATGCGTTCTTCGAGCTCAGCAAGAGGCATCTGCAGGATCTCCATGGACTGGATCATCCTGGGGGCCATCCTCATGGTCTGGCCCATCTTCATGTGTTGTGAGGTCTCGAACCGCATGGGGAGTCTGGCAGCTTTCTTGATCCAACCGGCGGTCAGTGCTCCCACCCTGATCGAGCGAGGCGAATGGGCTTACACCGCCCGTCTTCCCTCGATCGCATCGGCGAGCACTGCCTTGTTGGCAAACTCTAACTGAGAACCTGTCGGCAAACCACGTGCCAATCGCGTTACTTTCACGCCACGTGCTCTGAGCATGTCCGATAAGTATAGTGCAGTCCCATCCCCTTCAATCGTGGGATTGAGCCCGAGGATCACCTCGGTAATGGGTGTACTCCCTGCATTCAGGGAGGGGTTCGCGATTCGTTCAAGGAGGGGTGCGACCGTCAAATCGTCAGGTCCGATACCGTCGAGGGGTGAGAGGCGGCCCATGAGCACGTGGTAGAGGCCGCGGTACATGCCGGTCTGCTCGAGGGCGATCAGGTCGCGCGGTTGTTCGACGATGAGGACCAGTCCTCGCTCGCGGCTTCCATCGCAGCACAGCTCGCAGCGTGCCGCGTCGGAGAGGTTCCAGCAGACATCACAATGCCGGACCGTGTTCTTGACCTCATGGAGGGCATTGGCGAGGCCCTCGGCGACTGATTTGGGGTTCTTGAGGATGTGAAAAGCGAGTCGCTCGGCACTGCGGCGACCGATGCCGGGCAACGCGGCGAACTCGTTGATGAGTCGGTCGACCGTCTTGGGGTACGCCGCGGCTTTGCGACCGGAATCCGAACTGGTTGGCGAAGGCTGCTTGGCCATGCCCAGAGCGTATGAGATCCGAACACGGGGACACGTGGGGGAACGGCATCAATCGGTGTTCTGGCGGCCAGTTTTGTGCGGCATCCAGTTGGGAGGGAAGACTTCCCTCAACTCGTGGTCAATGGGTCAAACATGGCCGATAGACGCATCTGGGACGTGCGCGACGGCGTACAGGGAGAGCCTGCCTATTCGGGTGGGAGTTGTGGATTGGCCTTGAGGCACCATGGAGTGTGTGACGTGAAGAAGATGTTGTTCCTCGCCGCGGCGGCTGGTCTTGCATGCACCGGTCTTTCGAATGCTCAGACGCTGGCCACGCAGTCCATCGCCACGGGCCTGACGCGTCCGGTCTTCGTGGTGTCGCCCCGGGGCGACTATGACCGTCTGTTCGTCGTCGAGCAGCGCAGCGGATCAACGGGGCGCATCAAGGTCATTTCGCTCGCGACGGGCGCGGTGAGTCCGACAATCTACCTCTCCATCACGGGGCTCTCGACAGGCAGCGAGCAGGGCTTGCTGGGCCTTGCGTTCCATCCCAACTTCATGCAGAACGGGTACTTCTATGTGAACTACACCCGCACTGCGGAGGCGGGGATCAGTGCGGGCTCGACGATCGTGGCGCGGTATCGCGCCACCGCTGGCAACCCCGCCGCGACGACGGCCGACCCGACCTCGGCAACGATCCTGATGACGATTCCGCAGCCCGATGCGAACCACAATGGTGGCTGGATGGACTTCGGGCCTGATGGCAATCTCTACATCGCGACAGGCGACGGCGGCAACGGCAACGACACGAACGGCGCAACGACAGTGACGGCCGTCGGCCACACCGCGGGTACGGGCAACGCACAGGACATCACGAACAACAAGCTCGGTAAGATGCTTCGCATCGATGTGGATGGCCCGGACAACATCCCCGGCAACGCCGATGATGCGGACACGACGCTGTCGCTGCCGTACCGCATTCCAGCGGGCAATCCCTTCAACGGGTCCAACGGCGATCGAGAGATCTGGGCGTATGGCCTTCGCAACCCGTGGCGCTGTTCGTTTGACCGTGCGACCGGCGATCTGTGGATTGCCGATGTGGGCCAGGGCGTGATTGAAGAGGTGAACTGCGCCCCCTTGACTGCTGCAGGACTCAACTATGGCTGGCGTTGCATGGAAGGCACGCGTTGCACGGGTCTTTCCGGCTGCACGTGCAATGCGACGTCGTTGTACATGCCGCTGCAGACCTACGACCACACGCTCAGCCGTTGCTCGATCACGGGCGGATATGTCTATCGGGGCTGCGCGATTCCGGGGCTGGCCGGCACGTACTTCTATGCGGATTACTGCGGCGGGCAGGTGTATTCGCTCCGCCGCGGTGCGACGTACCAGACCTTCACGAACTTCGCCGATCGCACCAACGAACTTGATCCTTCGGGCTCGCTGCTGCTGAACATGGTCTCGTTCGGTCAGGACGGTCTTGGCGAGATGTATATCGTGGATCAATCGGGCGGCAAGATCCTCAAGATCGTCGAAGCGACTCCCTCATCGCCCGATTGCAACACCAATGGCCGTCCGGACCGCTGTGACATTGCACGGGGCACGAGCCTCGATGCCGATGCCAGCGGCGTGCCTGACGAGTGTGAACAGGCCACCTGCGTCGGCGACTTCAACCAGGACGGCGGCATTGATGGCGCGGATGTCGAAGCATTCTTCATTGCCTGGGAAGCTGGCAACAACTCGGCCGATGTGAACCTCGATGGCGGCGTTGACGGCGGCGATGTCGAGGTCTTCTTCCTGGCGTGGGAGAATGGGTCGTGCTGATCGGTCAATCGCTCATGCGGTGAACGTCGATCGGTCGATCTACGCTTCATCCATGGCCGACGCCCACGCTCTGTACGGAAGCAACCCCAACCTCCCCTACCGCATCGCATGCCTGTGCGACCTGCGCGATGCACAGGGCCGCATCCTGCTGCTCAAACGCCTCAAGGCCCCCAACCTGGGTCTGTGCTCTCCCATCGGCGGCAAGCTCGATGTGGCACTGGGAGAATCGCCCGCCACCTGCGCTCAGCGTGAAATCCACGAAGAAGCCGGGCTTGAGATTCCGATGGAGCGCATCCACCTGCTGGGCCTGGTGAGCGAATGCGCCTTCGAAGGCAAAGGCCACTGGCTCATGTTCGTCTATCGCGTGCTGGGCCCGGTGTGGGTCGAACCCCGCGACATGCGCGAAGGCCGGCTGGACTGGTTCACGCCCCAGGAGATTGACGCGCTGCCGCTGCCCGAAACCGATCGGAAGATCATCTGGCCGCTCATGAACGCGGCGGAACAGAAGACACCCGGCGGCCGTCCGGGGTTCTTTGCGGTGCACATTGATTGCCGCGGCGAGGAGATTTCGTGGCGGGTGGAGCAGCAGACGCCGGGGACGTGAGGGGCGGGGGTGGGGCGTCGCAGCCTGAGGCGCTGGGCGCAGGCCCCCATCACCAGTCGCAAGCATCGGCGTGATTCTGACCCTCCAACCACATCGCACTCGCCCTCTTCAGGCCGAATGGCCTGGTCGTGCGTAGCCCGGGGTGAAGCACGGCTCGGCGTGCGCCACCCCGGGTCACGATCGCGAGATTCCCCGCACCCCAGCGGGGTGCACGTTTGGCAACGTTGATGCGTTTGGTTTTCGGTGAACCTGGTTCGACGCGAAGGTGCGCCAACACGCGGCGTCACGCACGCGACTTGCACGCCTCCGGCGTGCGGTCCGTTTTTTGCCGCCTGTCTTGGGGTGGCGCACGCAAAGCCGTGCTTCACCCCAAGCTACTCACTCAGAGGCCTCCGGCCTTGAAGATTTCGCTACTTGTACGCGGCGTGCATCGACATGATTCTGGAACTCCAACAACGTTGCAAACACCCTCTCAGGCCGAAAGGCCCGGTCGTGCGTAGCGAGGCGCCTCAGGCAATCACGCACAAGTCCTCCCCCGCTACCATTCCCGATCGGCACCCTCGGCCCTCAAGCCGCGGCGTGCCGCCCGCAGGAGAACAGCCTTGACGCAGCCGCACGGTTCACGCTTGATGGTTCCGGGTCCTTCCCGCCGCGAGTTCCTGTATGTCGGCCTCATCGGCGGGCTGGGGCTCACGCTCCCGCAGTACTTCTGCAGCGTGGCCAACGCCGACATCAAGAAGATCCCGCACAAGAAGGCCGTCGCGCAGGCCGTCATCCACATCTTCCTCCCCGGCGGCATGTCGGCCCAGGAATCCTTCGACCCTAAGCCAATGGCCCCGATCGAATACCGCGGCCCGCTCGGCACGGTCGCCACGAACATCGCGGGCGTGCACCTGAGCGAGTCGCTCGCGAAGACCGCGAAGATCGCCGACAAAATCACGATCATCCGCTCACTCAGCCACGGTGAAGCCGCCCATGAACGCGGCACCCACAACATGTTCACGGGCTATCGCCCCAGCCCCGCCGTGCAATACCCCTCCATCGGTTCAGTCATCTCCGAGGAACTGGGCCAGCGCACCGAGCTCCCGCCCTACATCTGCGTTCCTTCGATGCCCAACGAGTACGCCGGCTCGGGCTTCCTCAGCGATCGCTTCGGCCCCTTCAGTCTGGGCTCCGATCCTGCCGAGGGCAACTTCGCGGTGCGCGATCTCAACGCACCCGGCGATGTGGATCACGAACGGTTCGAACGTCGCCGCCGCATGCTCGATGCCGTCGATGCACACTTCCGCGAGGTCGAGACCTCTGATGCCATCAGCACGATGGATGAGTTCTATCAGCGGGCGTATTCGCTGCTCAGTTCGGACAAGGCACGCGACGCCTTCAATCTCAAGGCTGAACCTGATGCGATCCGCGATGAGTACGGGCGCAATGCTGCGGGGCAGCGCATGCTCCTGTGCCGGCGCCTGGTTGAAGGCGGTGTGCGCTTCGTCTCCATGACCTTCGGCAGCTTCGATCATCATCAGAACATCGCGGCGATCCGCGATCCCTTGAAGCAGTTCGATCAGGCCTACGCGGCATTGATCACCGATCTTGACCGCCGCGGCATGCTGGATTCCACGCTCGTGATGGTCACCACCGAGTTTGGCCGCACCCCCAAGATCAACCGCGAAGGCGGGCGCGATCACTGGCCGCGGGTCTTCAGTGTGGCACTCGCGGGCGGCGGCGTGCACAAGGGACTGGTCTACGGCACTTCCGATGCCACGGGCAGCGGCCCGGATCAGGACCCTGTCAGCGTCGAAGACCTCGCCACCACCGTCTACAACCAGCTTGGCATTGTGGCCGACAGCGAACTCATGGCGCCGGGCGACCGGCCGATCGAGATCGTGAAGGATGGCCGCGTGATTGAGGCGCTGCTGGCCAAGCCCGCGTGATTCCAGCCTGAGTTGCAGCGTGCAGGGAGAAGAGATCGTGGGCACCACGTTGAACCGTACCACTCAATCACTCACCATCGCCACGCTGCTTGCCTGTGCTGCGCAGGCCTTCGCGGGCCCCGGCTCGCCGGAAGTGCGGTCGCTGCTGCCCACCGGGGGTCAGCGCGATCAGGAACTCACTCTCACTCTCACCGGCGAACGACTTCAAGGGGCCAGCGGACTGCTCTTCTACGGCTCTGGCATCACGCTGGTGGCCATCGAGAACGTCGATGACAAGACGGTGAAGGCCCGCTGCCAGATCGCGGCGGATTGCCCGCTGGGTGAACACCTCGTGCGCCTCCGCACCAACACCGGCCTGAGCGATGTGGCCTCTGTCTGGATCGGCGCCCTGCCAACCATCGCCGAAGCCGAACCCAACAGCGACCTGCAGCACGCTCAGGCCGTAGCGATCAACAGCACGATCTCGGGCATCATCACACGCGAAGATGCCGACTACTTCGCCATTGAGGCACGAAAGGGCCAGCGACTGAGCGTTGAGATCGAAGCGATGCGGCTTGGACGCGGCATGTTCGATCCGGCCGTGAGCATCATGGATGCCCGCCGCTTCGAGCTGGCCGTCTGCGATGATTCATCGCTGCTGGGTCAGGATGCGACGCTCAGTGCCGTTGCGCCTGCTGATGGAACGTACTACGTGATGGTGCGCGATGCCGCGTACGGAGGGAGTGATTCCTCGCATTACCGGCTGCACATCGGCGAATTCCCGCGTCCGCTGCTGGCCTGGCCGCCGGGCGGACTGCCTCAGCAGCCGGTCACACTCGAATGGAAAGGCGATCCGCTGGGCATGCAAGCTACGCGTGCCATCGCGGCACTGCCCGAATCCATCGACGGCCCGCCCGAACCTGCACCCGCACCTGTAGAACAGCAGCCCTTCGTACCACCGGCGCAGGCGGAGGGGCTCACTCCCATCTTCGCGACCGATGCGCTCGGCAGCGCTCCATCGCCCAACTGGTTTGTGACCTCGAGTTTGCCGATCGCAGGCGACACGACCCTCGAAGCACCCGCGGCGGTGCCCGCCGCGTTTCACGGCGTGCTCGCCGCGGCGGGCGAGAACGATCGCCTCTTCTTTTCCGCCAAGGCCGGCACTGCGCTCGAACTCAAAGTGCTCTCGCGGCGACTTCGCTCGCCCGCCGATCTGGCCATCAACATCTTCGATGCCAAGGGCGGCCATCTCGCCGGCAACGATGATGCATCGGGTGCTGATCCGGAAGTGCGGTTCACACCGGGGGCCGATGGTGTGTACGAAGCGCGAATCAATGAACACCGAGGGCGGGGTGGTGATGCGTTCATCTATCGACTGGAGATTGCGCCGCCGCGGCCGCACCTCGAGATGAGCCTTGATCGGGTCGATATCCGCCGCCCGCAGTTTCTGCAGGCCGTAAGCGTGCCCAAGGGCGGCTCATTCGCAGCGATGTTGAAAGTGCAGCGCCAGGATGTGGGCGGCGACTGCACCTTCGCCGCGGCGGACCTGCCTGCGGGTGTCACGATGACCGCGCAGCCCATCCCCGGCGACCTTGGCGCGATTCCCGTCCTCTTCGAAGCCGCGGCGGATGCGCCGCTTGCCGGTTCGCTCGCGCAGATCACCGGTACCATTGCAGACAAGACTGGCACGTTCGCACAGCCCTTGCCTCTGGTGATCTCCGCGCCCAACGAAACCGTCTACTACCAGACGCGCATCGAGCGTCTGGCGGTTGCCGTCACCGAGCCTGCTCCATACCGCATCACGCTCACACCGAGCACCACGCCGCTGCTGCGTTCGGGGATGAAGCAACTCACCGTCACGGTCGAACGCACCGAAGGCTTCACCGGCGATGTGGTGGTGCAGATGCTCTGGAACCCGCCGGGCATTTCGAGCGCAGGATCCATCACCATCCCCGCGGCACAAACCACCGGCCAATACCTGCTCAACGCCACAGGCGATGCGCCGCTCAAGCCCTGGAAACTCTGCGTCCTCGCCCACGCGAACGTGCAGGGGGGTGACCTGTGGACCAGTTCCAAACTCGTTGATCTTGCTGTGGCCGACACGCTCTTTGGCGGCGCGATCCAGATGGCCGCCACCGAACAGGGCAAAACCACCGGCATCGTCTGCAAACTCACTCCGACGCGTGCCTTCGAAGGCAAGGCCAAGCTCTCGCTTCTGGGCTTGCCCGCTAAGACCACGTGTGCGCCCATCGAAATCGATGCCGCGGCGACTGAAGTGGTGTTCGAAGTGAAGACCGAAGCCGATACTCCGGTGGGCCAGCACAAGGGCCTCTTCTGCGAGATCGAGCTGGCGCAGGGTGCCGAGAGCATCAATCACCGGTTTGCCTTTGGTGGTGTGCTGCGCGTGGATGCGCCGGCTCCGCCGCCCAAGCAGGTCGCCGCGGCGACTCCCCCACCAACGCCACCACCAGCTGCTCCGGCAGGAGCAGCTCCGCCGCCTCCGCCCAAGCCACTGAGCCGCCTGGAGCAACTTCGCAAGCAAGCCGCGGAGCAGCAGGGCAAGACTCCGGAGACGCCCAAGTGAAAGAGCACGCCTCACGCATCGCGCGTTCGCTGGCAACACTGGCACCGGCTCTGCTCGGGCTGGCGATGGCGCAGACGCCTGCAGCACCGCCAGCGCCGGCCGCGGCGGCCACACCTGCGGCTGACCCCGCTCCAGCTGCCGCCACCCCCACCACCATCGCCACCACGCACATCGATGCCTTCCCGCCTGCCATTGTGCTTGAAGGACCGCTGGATCGCCAGCGTCTGGTCGTGCGCGGGCTCGATGCCGATGGTGCCACCAGCGACCTCACCGACGAAGCGACGTACACAATCGCGGACCCGACACGAGCCACATGGAACAACGGTGCGGTGCGGCCGCTTGCCGATGGCGAAACGACGATCACCATCACGTCACGCGGCCAGACCACCACGCTGCCCATCACCATCAAAGGTGCAGGCACACCCGTGGGAGATGAGAGCTTTCGTCTTGATGTGATGCCAGCCCTCACCAAGGGCGGCTGCAACAGCGGTGCGTGCCACGGCTCGGCTCGCGGCCAGGATGGCTTTCCCCTCTCGCTCTTCGGGTTCGATCCGGCCAGCGACTATCGCTCGATCACTCGCGGTCAGCCCGGCCGCCGCATCAACCTCGCACACCCCGCACAGAGTCTGCTGCTGCAGAAGGCCATCGGCGGCGTCTCCCACACGGGCGGCCAGAAGTTCAAGACCGATGACGAGAAGTACCAGACCCTGCTGCGCTGGCTCTCGCAGGGTGCCCGAGATGATGCAGGCCCCGTACCAGCGGTAACAGCCATCGAGCTCTTCCCGAATACCATCGTGCTGCGCAACGGGCAGACACAACGAGTGGTCGTGAGAGCTCGCTATGCGGATGGCACCGATCGGGACGTGACGACACTCGCCACGCTCTTTTCCAGCAACGATTACGCGGCGAAGATCGGCGACGACGACGTGATCCGCTCGTTCAACCCCGGTGAATCGGAGATTCTCGCCCGCTTCGGGCCGCTGACCGTGGGCATCGGATCGATTGTTGTCAATCCCGCCGCGGCGGTGCGTGCCGCTGGCCCGAAAGAACCCAGCTTCATCGATGCCTGCATCGAGGACAAACTCCTTCGCATGCGCATCGCGCCCAGCGAACTCTGCACCGATCAGGAGTTTCTGCGGCGTGCCACGCTCGACCTCACCGGCCTGCTCCCCACCACCGCCGAGTACACGGCCTTCATGGCCTCGACCGAATCCGACAAGCGCGCCAAGCTCATCGATGCGCTCATGTCCCGCAAGGAGTTCACCGAGATCTGGGTGATGAAGTGGGCCGAGCGGCTTGGCATTCGCTCCAACCAGGAAGTGAGCAGCAAGGCCACACTCCTCTACGCGCAGTGGCTCGAACAGAAACTCGCGGCGGGAACACCCATCGATGTCGTGATCCGCGAACTCGTTGGCGCCACCGGCGGCACCTTCGACATGCCGGCGACCAACTTCTACCAACTCGAGCGCGACACGCTCAAGCTCTCAGAGAATGTGGCTCAGGCCTTCATGGGCACGCGGCTTCAGTGCGCCCAGTGCCACAACCATCCCTTCGACCGCTGGACGATGGATGATTACTACGGTCTTACGGCCTTCTTCTCGCAGATCGCACGCAAGCAGGGCGAAGACCCGCGCGAGACGATCGTCTACAACGCAGGATCGGGCGACATGAAGCACCCCGTGGGAGGCGCAGCCGTGCCGCCTCGCTTCCTGGGCACTTCAGGCCCGGCTGATCTCAAAGGACGCGACCGGCGCGTCGCGCTGGCCGACTGGCTGACCGGCGCCGACAACCAGATGTTCGCGAGGAACATCGCCAACTTCGTCTGGGCTCACTTCTTCCACCGGGGCATCGTGAACCCTGTCGATGATGTGCGTGTGAGCAATCCGCCTTCGAACGAGGAACTCCTTTCGCAGCTTGCCGCGAAACTCGTTGAGTATCGCTACGACATGCGCCCCTTCGTGCGCGACATCTGCAACTCCAAGGCCTATCAGCGCAGCACCATCGCCAACGCCACCAACACCAAGGACGATCGCAACTTCTCGCGGGCGCAGGTGCGCCGCATCCGCGCCGAGTTCCTGCAGGATGCGCTCTCGCAGGTCACGACCACACGCGACAAGTTCGATGGCCTCCCCGTTGGCTCGCGTGCTGTGCAGATTGCTGATGGCACCACCAGCAACTACTTCCTCACCACCTTCGGCCGAGCGACCCGCCAGACCGTCTGCACCTGCGAAGTGGTGATGGAGCCCAGCCTCTCGCAGGCGCTCCATCTCATCAACGGCGAGAATGTGCACGAGAAAATCAAGCAGGGTGGTCGCATCGGCGCCGAGCTCGCTGCGGGGAGAACGCCCGAGCAGGTGCTCGATGGCCTCTATGTCTCCGCACTCTCGCGGCTTCCTTCCGATGCAGAACGCACTGTGATGCTTGAACCCATCACCAAGGGTTCCGCCGCGCAACCCGTACTCGAAGACGCATTCTGGGCCCTGCTCAACAGCCGCGAGTTCATCTTCAACCACTGAATCCCATGGCAACCAGATCCGTGCAACACCTGCTTCCCCGACTTCCGCTCAGCGTGATCCTGCCTGCGCTCGCCGGTCTTGCCACCGCCGCGGTGGCGCAGGAGAAGATCACTTTCGACGACCACATCAAGCCCATCTTTGTCGCACGCTGCCTCAACTGCCACAACCCCGACAAGCTCAAAGGCGATCTGGACCTGACTACCTTCCGAGCCACGATGGCGGGAGGCAGCGGCGGTGAAGTCGTCACGTCCGGCGATCCCGCAGGCAGTTCGCTCCTGGGCGTCGTGGCGCACACGCAGGAACCGAAGATGCCCCCCAAGGGCGACAAGATCGCCGATGCACAGATCGAACTCATCCGCGCATGGATCGCCGGTGGCTGCCTTGAATCAAAGTCCAGCAAAGCCGCACCCAAAGCCGCGGCAGTCTCCCTGGGTGGCAGCAGCGCATCCGCCGCGGCGGTGAGCGCCACCTTCCGCGTTCCTCTCACGACACCCGCCCCCACACCGCGCAGCGGCGCAGTCCTCAGCCTTGCGATGCATCCGGTGGATCAGGTGGTTGCCGTTGCGGGCGAACAGCAGGTGCTCCTCTACGACACCAGGCGACTCGAACTCATCGGCGCGATCCCCGCGGCGGGTTCAATCAATCACATCGCCTTCAGCCGCGATGGAAAGTACCTGGTCGGTGCCGGAGGCATCGCAGCCGCCAAGGGATTCGTGCAGATCTGGTCGGCCGATGACGGGCGCGAAGTGGCGCGAATCGGCGAGGAAGTCGATGCCTCGCTCACCGGCGATCTTGACCTGGTGCACGGCCTCGTGGCGCTGGGCGGGCCTTCGCGAGCGGTCAAGATCTACAACGTCGCCGATGGCTCAGTAGTCACGAAGATCACCAAGCACACCGATTGGGTGACGGCAGTCTCGTACAGCCCCGATTGCGTGCTGCTCGCCACCGCCGATCGCGCGGGTGGCCTGCTGGTCTGGGAAGCAGCCACCAATGCGCCGTATCTCACGCTCGCGGGCCACGCCGCGGCGGTGACGAACCTCTCCTGGAGCCCCGACGCCAACACGCTCGCCTCCTCCAGTGATGATGGCAAAGTCCGCCTCTGGAACATGAACGATGGCGGACTGATCAAGGAATGGACCGCGCACACCGGGCCCGGCGGCGGCGTACTGAGCGTCAAGGTCACGCGCGACGGACGCATCGTGACTGCCGGACGCGACAACACCGTCAAGGTGTGGGATGCCGCGGGAACGCTGATCAAGGCCATGCCCGCGCTGGGCGACTTTGCGACCGCCGCGGATCTTGATGTGCCAGCACAGCGCATCATCGGCGCGGACCTTGCAGGCGCCATCAACATCTGGAACCTCGCGGATGCAGCACCGGTGGGCACGCTTTCGAGCAATCCGATGCCCATTGAGCAGCGCCTCGCCGCGGCGGAACAGAAGCTCATCGCCGCCCAGCAACAGGTCGCCGAGCGAGCCCGCGCTGAGGCCGCGGCACGCGAAGTTGTCGCCACGGCTGAGAAGGAGATCGAAGCTGCGACCACGCAACTGGCAGGTGGCCAGACCGCGGCAGACACCGCGGTGGCAGCAGTGAACGCGGCCAAGAGCGAAGAACAGGCCACCAAGGTCGCGATGGACGCCGCGGCAGCGCAAGCCGCGGAAGCCACGCAGAAGACCACCGCCGCGGCACAGGCCGTCGAACAGTCACTCGCGGGTCTCAAGGGCCTGATCGATGAAGATGGCAAGGCGCAGGCGACGCTGGTGGCGGCACAGAACGAACACGTGACGCTCGCCGCACAGGCTGGTGATGCCGTGCGGCTCGCGGCGGGGAACGACACACCGGAGAACAAGGCGGCGGCTCAGGCGGCGCAGGCCGCCGCGGCGGTGGCAGAAGCGAAGATCGCTGCGGCGCAGAAGGCGGCCAGCGAGTCTTCCGCGAAGGTGCGTGCGGCGCTTGATGCCAGCGAAGCATCGAAGGCGGCGCATGGTGCGGCTGTCGCGGCGCGTGATGCGGCCTCGAAGGCGGCAGCCGCGGCGACTGATGTGCTCGCCGCGACGACAGCGCGTGTGAAAGCCGCACAAGCCGCGGCGGACGCGGCGGCGGCGGCGATGGAACCACTCAAAGCCAAGGTGGCCGAGCGCAAGACTGCACGCGATGGGGCGAAGACGGGTGCCGATGCAGCCGGGGCGGCCTTGCAGGCCGCCCGCGATGAAAGCACGGCGGCGGAGCGTCAGCTTGCTCGCTGCCATGCGGGCCAGCTTCGCCCGCGGGTGGATGCGGCCCGAGAAACGCTGGCCAAAGCGCAGGCGACTGCGCAGCCGGCGGTTGATGCTGCAGAGGCTGCCGCGGCGGCGAGTGCGGCGGCGATCGCCGCCCACGATACCTCGGCGGCGGAGCTTGCCGCGTCGCCGGAGCGGATCAAGCAGTTGGAGGCTGCGGTGGTTGGTGCGCAAGGGAAGGTGGAGCAGTTGAAGACCGCCGCGGCGGCGGTGGTCGCCGAGGTGACGACGCGCACGGCGGATGTCGCTGCGACGAAGGCGTTGATTCAGTCGCTCGAGCCGCATGGGCCGGGGGATGCCGCGTTGGGCAAGCTGCGTGAGGCTGTTGCAGCGCTTGAAGAGGTGCTGGGTGCGGCGCAGGGCCGTTCGAAGGCGGCGGGTGAGGCGGTGGTGAGTGCGGAGGGAGAGGTGGCCAAGGCGCTCGCGGCGGTGGAAGCGGGCAAGGCGCGTGCGATGGCGCTTCCTGCGGAGATTGCCGCGAGGGCGACGGCGCGTGATGACGCGGCGAAGATTGCTGCGGAAGCAGCATCGGCCAAAGCCGCGGCACTGCAGCCGGTCGCCGCGGCGGAACAGAAGCTTGCGGAAGTGGAAGCGACCTACGCGAAGGCGTGGGGACCGTGAAGCGCCAGGCGTGACGAATTCGCCCATATGGCACGTAGCAGCGGCTGCTCTGAGCCGGTGCTGCGTGCTTCCTACCCAACGTGTGGATTATACCAATCACGGCTCCAACGCGTGCGAGAGGTAAGGGCAGGCACACACCGACCTAAGCAACCCGGGTGTCAACGCCTGCCAGGCCTTGGCTTGCTCATCCAGCATGTGGTTGTAGTCCTCGTAGGCACGGTTGCTCAGGTAGTGGCTGCGCAGGTACCCCCACAGTCGCTCCATGGGGTTCAGCTCTGGTGAGTACGGTGGCAGGTACAGCACGGTAATGTTGTCGGGCGTCACCAAGTGCTTGGCCCGATGCCATCCGGGCTGATCCATGATCAGCACCGCGTGCTCATTCTTGCGGAGCTTTCGGCTGAGCATCTTGAGGAACACATTCATCGTCTCCGTGTTCACTTGAGGTGCCTGAAGCGCCACGCTTGCCCCGGTTCTGGGTTCGACTGCCGCGTACATGTAGACCCATTCGTACCGAGTCTGCTTGACGGCTGTGGGGCGGGAACCTCGGGCAGCCCAGGTCCGGGTCAGTGTCCCTTGCTGGCCGAAGCGAGCTTCGTCCATGAAATAGACGCGACATTTCCCGCCGCGTGGTTCAATAGTGTCGCGAACGGTGCGGACCAAAGGGGGGCTTGCTTCTGTGAGTACTCCTTCTGCGCCTCAAGATTCTGGTGTTCATGGCGAGGCAGGGGAGCCGGGCAGGAATACCCCATGCGATGAAGCAGGTCGTACACCGCCTGCAACGAGTACTTCACTCTGTTCTCATCAGCGAGGATTCGCTGCACATCCTTGCCTCGCAGCGTGCAGACTTCGTCCTTGGCGGTCGGTCCTGCATCGATGCGGCCCTTGAGCTTCTCCAACTGGAAGCCATCGATGCGTGCGGGCTTCCCGGGGTACGGCAGGCGATCGATGGCCTCGATGCCTCCATAGCGGCAGGCGTAGGCCCAGCGTAGCACGAAGCCGCGGCTGCGGCCCAGCATCCGTTGGATCTCGATGGTCTCGATGCCTTCAAGCGCCAGAAGAACAGCGCGGAGGCGATCACGCTGAGCCACAACACGTTCGCGTCAAACTGCGTTCCTGAGTCGTTGAATGTCGCCGTCAGTGCGTTCTGTGATGAGCATCGTCGGTCTCCATGATGAGCCGACACCACTATCCTCATCTTGAGGGTCGATCGCAATTCCTAGTTTTGCCCGAACGTGCACGGGTTGGAAGTGGGATCCGTATGAGTAACGCGTTCGAAGCGCAACGCAAGGCACGCCGCGTGACGCGGCGTGCCTTGCTCCAGATTCCAGATTCACCGATCTCAGCAGTCCTGCGACTGCTTGGGGAAGTTCCAGCCGTGCTTGACGGCGGCCTTGGGACCGTCCTGACCCGTGGGAACATATTCCCAGCGGATCACGCTCGGGCGAAGCGTGATCGTCTCAACCGGCACATCGTCGCCCTTTTCTCCGGCCTTGCCACCAGGTGCCATGGACGTGATCGCCACGTTCTCCATGGTGTACTTGATGTACGCGACCTTCTTGCCGTTGATCATGCGGCACACAT
>JBILUL010000271.1:0-4146 GCA_044371005.1 Phycisphaerales bacterium
GTCGCGCGGCCCCGGTTGTGCTGCATTTGGCCACTGGCTTCATTCATTCGCTGGTCCATTCATTCTCGTCTGGCTGGGGTCTTCAACGACGCATGACCGCAGACTGCATCAGCTTCGCCGCGGCAGAGCTCCCCGCGTTGGACTTCCCGAACCCGGGCATCGCACCAGCAGCGGTCGCCTGCTGCTGTGCGTCCGCGAAGTTGCTGATGAGCATCAGCGATGCAGTCCGCTCCTTCATGGCTGCCAGTCTGCCGATCAGCTCGATTCCCGACTCATCCTCAAAGTCACCATCCAGGACTCGGTTGATCAGCAGCAGATCCGCCGACATCGCCTGCTCCATCACGCCCCGTCCATCGTTGATCATCGCAATCACAGCTCCCGGTAGTGCGCGGCTCGCGGCCCCCTTGAGCATCCACGAATCAGGCCCGCAATGCCCTATCAGTGCCACACGCATCGGCGCACGGTCCTTGTCTGACTCCCGGTCCTTGCCCTGGCCTTCATCGTGGTTCATTGATCTGCTCCTGTCGTCATCGCCGCGTCGTTGTCCTTGGATTGGGTCCGTGACTCCAACCGGAGCAACTGCCCTTTCAAGGGAGGCGTGGTGAAGCATCATACTCGACACCACCCATACGCTCTGGCCCTTCTTCTGTTCAGTGCCCAGACCCAGCAGTCATCCCCTCTTTGCGTTCATTCCTCCCCGCTGCACCCAATCATGTCCCGATCACTTTTTGCCATCTGCCTTCTTTGCTGCGCCCTTGTCGGATGCGCGGCACCCCGTATTGATCGAGCCTTGCCCATCGGATCCATCGGATCCTCGAGTGAGGGGCGCACGATTGCCGCGAGCACCTTCGGGCATGGCCCCCGTCGGATCTATCTCATTGCGGGAATCCACGGCGATGAACCCGAAGGTCTCCGCGCGCTGAGAGAGATTCGAATAGAACTCTCCCACGCACGCCACGCTCAGCACACCACCGTGCGACTGCTCGAGGATCTCAACCCCGATGGCACGGCCCGAGGCACTCGCGCCAGCAGCACCCGCGTTGATCTCAACCGGGCGTGGCCCGCAAGCAATGCTCCCGTGCGCAGCGTTCTTGAACCTGAAGTGGAGGCGGCACTCCGTGACATGGAGCGATTCGCGCCCGACCTCATCGTCGTCCTCCACTCAGCACGATCGGGCCCCTTCGTCAACTTCGATGGGCCCGCCGAGGCGTGGGCTGCGCGATTCGTCCAGGGCGCCAACAACCAGCTCAGTCTGGCGGGGCAACCCGCACGCTGGCGCATCCAGCCCGACATGGGCTATCCAACTCCAGGTTCGATGGGGAGCTTCTGGGGCAAGGACCGCGGCATCCCCATTCTCACCATCGAGTTCGCCCGCGGCGCACCTGCCACCGAAGTAGAACCAGCACTCCAAGGCGGCTTGCAAGCCATTCTCGATCATCGCTGATCGCTCCCGCATTGACTCTGGGCAGAGCTTCGATACGCACGTTATTCGCCGCGGCGTAATTCGCCATACCACGTCCAATCCGGCGTTATCTGCTTGACCAGATTCCCAGCCTTCTCGATCTTCATGGGAGAGGCTGCCGATCCATGCCGCCGGGGGTTGCTTTGGGTGCGCCGCTGGGCCTAACGTCGTCCCTCATGGACCGGCCTTCGCCTGCCACGGTGTGCAGGTGAGTGTCCGGCAGCACCGACGGTCAGGCCCGGCGTGCTGCTTCGTCAGTCCAGTTGGTTTTGAATGCGGCGAAAGCTGCATGTGAGGAGAGAACATGTCCAAGCATCGTTGTGTGAGCACTGGTTCGCTGGTTGTTGGTGCGTTGGCTGCGATCGCAGCCGCCCAGCCCGTCCCCGCAGGCATGCCTCGGTATACCGCGATCGACCTGGGAATGTCGGAAGGCACGGCCAGCGCGTTCATCGTCTCGGTGGGCATCAACAACCGCAATCAGGTCCTGGGTCAGGTCTTCGGCAGCGCAGGCAGCGAAGCCGTCATCCGCACCGAGGCTGGCAACAACTTCCGCTACCACAGCCCCGACCCGATCAACCGCTCGATCACGCCCACCGCCATCGATGATGCGGGCAATGTCACGGGCTACTACACGCCAAGCCTTGTCAATCAGCCCTTCTACATCCCGGCTGGCACTCCCTCACTGACCACGTTCAACGACATCCCCGGCCCCTTCCCCGGGACCAGCGGCAACGCGCAGCGGTACGACTACGCCAACGCCATCAGCAACGAAGGCCGCCACATCGTCGGTACCGGCGGCAACACCAACAGCAACCTCATGGGGTGGATCAGCAGCAACGGTGGCCCGGTCACCACGCTCCCCAGCGACGGGTATCGCAACGTCACGCCCACTGGCGTCAGTAGCAGCGGTGCCATCGTCGGCCAGGGCCATGACGGCATGTGGCGAGCACTCCGCTGGGAGAACGCCTCAAGCCAGCCCATTGCCCTCGCTGATCTGGGCGGTGGCCTGGCTCAGGCTCGCGCCCTCAACGATCGTGGCTACACCGTCGGCCAGTCCTATATCCCCAACGCCTCATCAATCAACCACGCCGTCATCTGGGACGCGGCGGGCAACGCCACCGACATCCACACGGCTTCTGGGTTCACGTTCGGCACCAGTGTCGCCATCGACATCAACTCCTCCAACTGGACCATCGCCACCGGCGGCCAGCGTTTCCTCTACATTCCGGGAATCGGTGGAGCAACGATGACCAACCTCATCACCAGCTACGGCACCATGGCCAGCCTGGGCGGCATCACCGGCATCAACGACATGGGCTACATCTCGGCCCATGGCGTAGATAGCGTCGGTCGCAGCCATCTCTACCTCCTCGTGCCCGATCACCCCGCCCCCTCGCCCGGCGCACTGAGCGTTCTGGGCATCGCCGGCTTGGTCGCTGCTCGTCGCCGTCGCGCCTGATGTAGTGAGGCCAGAACGCTGGCCACGAAACTCAAGAGACAGTGAACCCCGCAACGCGGCATGGTTTTGAGTCTTCCCCGCTGCCCTGGCAGTTGGAACACTTCAAATCAGCCGCGTGCGGCATTTTTTGATTCCAACACTCCCGGCGTCGCCGCGGCTTGGCACTCGATCCCCACGCAGAACGTACACTCCGCCCGTCACGACCCGCGGCAGCATTCAGCACCTATTCGCACAGAGGTTCTTCCCATGGCAAGCCGTCCCTACATCCTCAGCGAAACCAACTGGAAGACACTTCGCGACCAGCCATGCGAACTGGCCATCCTGCCTTGGGGGGCTACCGAAGCACATAACTACCACCTGCCCTACGGCACCGACACGATGCAGTGTGATGCCATCGCTGCCGCCGCGGCGAAGATCGCCTGGGATGCCGGATGCCGCGTGATGGTTCTGCCCACCGTCCCCTTTGGCGTGCAGACCGGCCAGCTCGATATCCCCTTCTGCCTCAACATGAACCCGAGCACGCAGGCGGCACTCTTGAGGGATCTCATCGCCGCGTTGCATGGTCAGGGTGTGCGCAAACTCGTCATCCTCAACGGGCACGGCGGCAACGAGTTCAAATCCATCATCCGTGAACTCGTTCCCCATGCCGGCCTCTTTCTGAGTGTCATCAACTGGTTCAAAGTCCTCGATCCCGCTCCATACTTCGATGAGCCAGGTGATCACGCCGGTGAACTCGAAACCAGCCTCATGCAGCACCTCGCGCCGGATCTCGTGCGGCCGCTGAGCGAAGCGGGTGATGGCACCGAGTCGAAGCTGAAGATCGCGGCGTTTCGCGAAGGCTGGGCCTGGACGCCGCGGCAATGGACGCAGGCCTCGGTCGATACCGGCGTAGGCAACCCGCACGCAGCGACCGCCGCGAAAGGTGAACGCTTCCTCGCGGCGCTCGCCGCGAAAATCGGTGGCTTCCTCAAGGATCTCGCCCACGCCGATCCCGCCGACCTGTACCAGAAACACTGAGAGTCCCCGCTCTCTTGAATGGCACCTAGCACCGGCTCAAAGCAGTCGCTCCGAATCTGGCACGCAGGAGCCCGGCTTTGCGGGCTGCTGCGTGCTTCCTGCCCGTTGCGTGGGAGTTCGAGGTTCTGGCACGCGTGGGATCGACCCGTTGGGCAGAAAGCACGCAGCACCGGCTCAGAGCAGCCGGTGCTACGTGCCATAGGTGCGG
>JBILUL010000122.1:0-14795 GCA_044371005.1 Phycisphaerales bacterium
AACGTGTGGGGCGTGGGGTTGGTTGGGGTGTGGGTCCGGGGTGTAGGGCGGGGTGTCGAGGATGCGAGGGTTTGGGTTGCCGGAGTGGGATGGTGGGGTTATTGTCCCATCCTGGTGAATATGGCTCCAACACATGTCGTCGCAGCTTGGATGATGGCGGTAGTCGCGGGTTCCTGCGTGGGGCTTGGGACGGGTGTTGCGATGGCGCAGGGGGAGCCGACGGCGCCTCCGGCCGCCGCGGCTGTGCCGGTGCAGACGCCGCCGGAGCTTGCGCCGTATGAGGGGCGACCGATTCATGAAGTGCGCTTCGTGGGTGCGGGTGAGGCTGAGAAAGCCGCGATGGATCAGGCGACGCTTGATCTGATTACGAATCAGTTGCGTCTGAAAGCCGGGATGCCATTCTCAGCTGAGCTGGCGGGCGATGACATTGGTCGGTTGAATCGGCTGGGGCGGTTCAAGCGTGTCGAGAGCGGCGTGCAGATGCTGGGCGATGGCTCGGTGGATCTGATTTACACGCTGGGGCTGCAGCCGATCATCCGCAGCGTGCAGACGGTGGGCAACAAGACGTTCTCGGATCAGGAGCTTGGGCGCATCATTGATGTGCTCGAGGGGACTCCGGTGGATCCGACGCGTCTTGATCGTTCATGTCGGCGCATCGAGGACAAGTATCGCGAGCGGGGCTTCTACAACTGTCTGGTGACGGTGGATGAGAAGGAGCTTGTCGACAACAACATCGTGCTGTTCAAGGTGCGTGAGGGTGACAAGACGAAGGTGACGCGGGTGCAGTTCGAGGGGAACACGAGCTTCACGCCGCGTGAACTGAAGACGACGCTGAAGACCAAGGAAGCGTGGCTGCTGGAGCGCGGCTCGCTGGACAATGAGATTCTGGCGGACGATGTCGCGGCGCTGGTGACGTATTACCGCGACCGGGGCTATCTGGATGTGCGGTGTGACCGCGTGGTGACGCCCAGCCGCGATGGCAAGGAGGCGATCGTCACGTTCGTGCTGGATGAAGGCCCGGTGTACACGCTGCGTGATGTGAAGCTGGCCTTTGCGGCTGAGGGTGAGCATGTCTTCACCGTGGATCAGCTGATGGGCATCATGCCGCTGAAGCCCGGCGGGGTGTACAGCGATGTCGGGATGCGCAAGTCGGTCGAGGCGATCCGCGCTGCGTATCAGAAGCTTGGGTATGTGGATGCCGAGATCCGTCGGCGTGAGCAGCGCGATCTGGCGCGGCCCGAGGTGGATCTGTGGCTGGTGATCAATGAAGGGCGGACATTCAAGACGGGCCAGGTGATCATCCGGGGCAACACGCTGACGCGTGACCCGGTGGTGCGGCGCGAGGTGCAGTTCCAGCCCAACCGCACGCTGGATGGCACGCAGGTGGAAGAGACCCAGCAGCGCCTTCGCAAGACCAATCTCTTCGCGCCCGGCTCAGCGAAGGTGACGATGCAGCCCGAGGATCCGGAGAATCCCGGATTCCGCGATGTGCTCGTCGAAGTGGATGAGACCAACACGGGCAGCTTCAACATCGGCGGCGCGGTGAGCAGCGATGCGGGTCTCTCGGCCATTCTGAGCGTCCAGCAGCGCAACTTCGATGTGACGGACACGCCCGACACGTTCGGCGAGTTCTTCCGTGGTGAAGCCTTCCGCGGCGGCGGCCAGACGTTTGCCATCAGCGCTTCGCCCGGTTCGGAGCGTCAGTACTACTCGATTTCGCTGTCGGATCCGTATCTGTTCGAGACGGATTACGCGGGCAGCGCGCAGGGCTTCCTGTTTGACCGCAAGTACAGCTCGTACGACGAGTCACGCATGGGCGGCAAGTTCAGCCTGGGCCGGCGGTTCGGATCGCGCTGGTCGGTCACGGCACCGCTGCGCATCGAGAATGTGGATCTCTCGGACATTGATGATGATGCCGCGGCGGACTATTTTGAAGTCGGCGATGATGAACGGATCATCGGTGCGGGACTCACGCTGGTGCGGAGCAGTTCGGATGATGTGGCGCGTCCTTCCAAGGGCACGCGCACCGAAGTGGGCTTCGAGCAGGTGACCGGTGACTACAACTTCACCACGATCCGCGGCGAGTACGCCGTGTACGCGAAGCTGGCCGAGGATGTGCTGGGCCGCAAGACGGTGCTGCAGCTGACGACGCGCGCTTCGTACATCCTGCAGGATGACGAGGAAGTGCCCTTCTACGAGCAGTTCTACATGGGCGGCCAGAACTTCCGCGGCTTCAAGTTCCGCGGCGTGTCGCCCATGGGCCTTGATCGCAACGGCAACCAGACCGACGACCCCGTGGGCGGCACCTTCTCCTTCTTCGCTGGCGCTGAACTGCGTCAGCCGCTGTTTGAGGATCTGCTTGCGGGCGTTGTCTTCCTCGACACGGGTACCGTGGATGATTCGGTGGAGTTCACGAAGTACCGCGTGTCGACGGGCATTGGCTTCCGTCTGTATGTGGAACGCCTGAGCCCGGTGCCGCTGGCCTTTGACTTCGGCATTCCGCTGCTGAAGGAAGAGACGGATCAGAAGCGTCTGTTCACGTTCAGCATTGAAGTGCCGTTCAAGTGAGTGGTGCGCGAGTTCCGAAGTTCCGAAGTGCGCCAAAGGCCTCGTATGGCGTGTTCTGCTGCGCACCCTTGAACTGAGGAACTCAGGAACTTCTGCGCTCCGGGTGTGAAGCACGCAGGAAAGGCTCAGAGCAGCCTTTCCTACGTGCCATATGGCGGGGAAGTCTGTCTTGGGGTGGCGCACGCAAAGCCGTGCTTCACCCCAAGCTGTTGACTCAAAGGCCTTCCGGCCTTGAAGAAAAGAACCGTTCTCTACTGCACTCTTGCTCTTCTGTTACGACAACCGTGCGAGCTTGTTGGCGAGGATGGAGAGCAGGCCGCCGAGCATGACGTAGCCGACGACAACTTCGATGCAGGTGATGGCGCGGCCGATGGGTTCGACGGCGACTTCGTCGGCAAGGCCCAGGGTCATGAGCGTGGAGACGCTGAAGTAGAGGGCGCGGCCGAAGTCGGGTTTGGCGATGACCGGGATGAGTTGGCCGTTCTCGAGGTGGTGCATGGGCATGTTGAGTGGGATGCCCATGTAGAGAATGGCAAAGAGCGTGGTGACGACGATGGAGACGATGGCCCAGCGGCCGACGGACTGGCCGAAGCGGCAGGTGAGGCCCCAGAGCCAGATGAGCACGCGGGCGGCGGGGCTGGCGCGGCGCCACATGTCGCGGATGTACTGGAGGTCGGCGATCTGGCGGCGAAGGACGGGAGGCAGGCCCAGGATGTCCTGGACGGGGTGTTCAGGCAGGCGCGGTTGGAAGAAGACGTCGCCGCGGGTATTGATCGTGGGGAGTTCGAACCACCAGGTGGGTTCGGTGATGCGGGTGGCGAAGAGCTTGGAGTCCTTGAAGTCGACGCTGGTGAGATCGACCTGATGGATGGTCGCCTCGGAGAGATCCGCGTGGGTGAAATCAGCGCCGGCG
Organism: Phycisphaerales bacterium; assembly: GCA_044371005.1. GTDB lineage: Bacteria > Planctomycetota > Phycisphaerae > Phycisphaerales > UBA1924 > UBA2402. The sequence goes on from JBILUL010000122.1 coordinate 3,482, forward strand.
AGACGGGCGTTGGTGAGATCCGCGTTCGTCAGCCGAGTGCGGTTGAGCTGGGCCTGTTCGAATCGGGCGGAAGTGAGGTTGGCGTCAGAGAGGTCGGTGAGGGAGAGATCCGCGCCCGCCAGGTTCGCGCGTTCGAGGTGTGCGCTTGCGAGTTTGAGGCGCGAGAGATTGGCATGGCTCAAGTCCGCGGCGGTGAGCCTCGGGGCATTGAGCGTGGCATCGAAGAGTTCACCGCCGGGCGCGGTGGCCCACTCGAACCATTCGCCCCAGCGGGCACGTTCGTTATCGTTGTATTCCTGCCAGGTGGCAGCGCGGAGCGACCATCGCTCGCGGGAGAGTTCGGGGAGCTTGAGCGGATTGGTGTTGCGCAGCAGTTTGGCGTCGGAATCCCACATGACTCAGGCTTTCATTTGATCGATGCGGGGACGGTCCTTGATCTTCTTCGCGGGGTTGCCGACGTTGACGCTCCAGGGTTCCAGGTCGCGGAAGGCCGAGGCGCGAGCGCCCAGCACAGCGCCTTCGTGGAGGGTGACGTTGGGGCCGACGAAGGAGTCGGCCAGGAGCCACGCATCGTCCTTGAGCGTGATGGGCGGGCGCAGAAGGGGGAGACTGGGGTGATTGAGATCGTGCGAGCCGGCGCAGAGATGGGCGTACTGGCTGAGGCAGACACGGTGGCCGAGGGTGATCTTGCCCAGGGCGTAGACGATGGCGTGTTCACCGATGGCGCACTGATCGCCGCAGGAGAAGTTCCAGGGGCATTCGAAATGCGCGGTGCGCTTGATCTGGGCGTTGGCCCCGATGCGTGCGCCAAAGGCGCGAAGGAGTGACGCGCGCAGGCCGTACCACGTGGTGAAGGAGAAGCGAAAGAGGGTCTGCTCGGTGAGCGCCCAGAGGAGCCGCTTGATCTTCTCGCCCGTGGAGTAGGGAGAGATATAGCGACCGCCCTCCTGTTCGAGCTGGTCGGCGTTGGCGAGGTGGGGGCTGCCGGGGAGTGGGCCTGAAGATGGCGGATTGGTTGGAGGCGGGTTGGACATGGAGGGTGTTGGTCAGATGGAGCGCTTGGCGCGATCGGCTTCCTGCTGGGCCATTTCGCGGGCCTTGGCGATCGAGACGAACTCGTACCAGGCCAGGAGGCGGCACATGACAAGGCCCGCGTAGCCGTCGAGCCAGCCCTTCTGGAAGAAGTAGGAGTAGGTGAAGCGCAGCGTGGGACGGAAGGGGAGTTTGCGACCGAACCGCTTGATCCAGCGGCGGCGTTCGATGGGGCCGCCGAAGAGGCTGGCGTTGACCGCGCCGACATCGCCCGCCTTCGCGGCGTGTGCTTCCCACGTGGTGTAGCGGTTGTGCTTTTCGATCCACGCCGAGAGATCGGGGTAGGCGTAGTGGAGGAACTCGTGGCGCAGATAGCCCGCTTCGCCGGTATCAAGCACGATGTGCTCGTGGACTTCGTTGTCGCCGCTGCCCGTGTCGCCCAGGTTGCCGATGCGTTCGTAACGGCCGTGCTTGTGCTTGAGGAGACGAACGTTCCACGAGGGGTAGTAGCCGCAGCCCTTGAGCCAGCGGCCCAGGAACATGAAGCGGCGGTTGACCCAGAAGCCATCGCCGCAGCCGGGCTTGGCAGAGCCTTCGGGCTTCCATGCACCGGTGACGACGTTCTTGATTTCCTCGGCGAGTTCCTCGGTCATGTACTCATCTGCATCGAGGATCATGACCCATTCGTTCTTCCACGGAATAGCCTCGAGGGCCCAGTTCTTCTTCTTGGGCCAACCGGTCTTGCGGTTGTAGTTGAACTGGAAGACCTGGGCACCCATGGCCTGGGAGAGCGCAATCGTCTTGTCGGTGGAGCGGCTGTCGACGACGACCAGTTCGGTCGCCCAGTTGCAGCGGCGCAGGCACTCGACGATGTTGCGTTCTTCGTTCTTGACGGGAACGAGGATGGAGACGGGGACGCTCTTGTACGCGGGCCACTTGCCGGGGATGTTGACGTGCGGCTTGAGCTGCGCGGCGAGTTCATCAGCTTCAGCAAGACGCTGTTCGGCCACAGGCGTGTCGTCGTCGGAGAGCGGCATTGGTGCCGGACGATCGATCGCGGGGCGTGCGGTGTCGTCGACCTTCGCGGGAGCGGTTCCGGGCGCGTGGTTGACGTAGGGGGGAACGCTCGAGGGTGTGACAGGAACCGGGACGGGATTGGGCGGCGGTGTTTCGCGGGGAAGAGGCAGGAGCGTGGGGCCCGCAACGGCCGTGGCCGAGTTGATGAGGTTGCCTTCGGGAACTGCCAGACCCTTGGTGGGGGCTTCGCTGAGCTTCTTGGCGTCTTCATCGATGTGAAGCGCACGAATCTCGGCGAGCTTGAGGCTGATCAGCAGGTCGTAGGTGGAGAGCAGAAGGCAGAAGCGCATGCCCGCGGCCCCGTCGAGGATGCCCAAGCGGAAGATGTACATGTAGAGGAATCGCCACAGCCCGGAGAGGGGAAGCCGCGGCAGGACATTGCGCTTGAGCCAGCGGCGGGTGGCGATGCCACGTTCGAGGGGGCCGGTGTTCTCCGACTTGTTGGTGATGCGTTCGCGGGTGAGTTCGCGGGCTTCGAGCGTGGAGTAGCGGTTGTGCTTGGCGATGAGGTGTTCAAGCCCGCGGCGGTCTTCGTGGTTCATCAGATGAACCAGGCGACTGGTGGAGCCATCGACGATCATGTGCTCGTGCACTTCGCGCTCTTCGTAGCGGGCCATGCCTCGCTTGAAGAAGCGGAGGTTGTAGCTGGGGAAATAGCCGCAGTGACGGATCGCGCTGCCCAGGAAGTAGGTGAGGCGGTTGACGTAGAAACCGGCTTCGTTGACGCTGGCGACAGGGCGGGCGGCCATGGCGAGAAGTTCATCGCGCAGAGCGGGCGTGATGGACTCGTCGGCATCGAGAATGAAGACCCAGTCGGATTTGAGCGGGAGGTTGTTGAGGGCCCAGTTTTTCTGCTTGGCGTAGCCGAGCCAGGGACGAATGACGCAGTTGGCACCGTACTGACGGGCGATCTCGCGGGTGCGGTCGGTGCTTTCGGAGTCGACGACGTGGACGACGTCGGCCCAGCCGATGACGCTCTTGATGGCTTCGCCGAGGTTGAGTTCCTCGTTGAAGGTCGGGATGATGATCTCGATGTTGCTCTTGCCGCTCAGCGTACGGAAAGGCGAAGGGCTGATGGAGCCGGAGGAGGGAGTCGGACTGTCTTGAGCGTCTGTCACGGAGCCATTCCCTGGGTGTGGTGTTTGTGAGGTTGAAGCGCCGGTCGCCGCGTGTCATCCTGAGGGTCGGGGCGGGGCCGGAGAGGTAGAAGCGGTCAGTATATCGACCGATGGGGTAGCGACTCCGGAGTTCAGGAGGGGGCGGGGACGGGAATGGGGGAGAGAGCGAGGAGGGAGCGGGGAGGGAGCGGGGAGGGAGCGGGGAGGGAATTTCAAATTTCAGATTTGAGAGGTGGAGGAACACTTGGGTGCACGCGTTTGTGTTGACGCTCCGGTGCTTCCCCGGTCCTCCCTGCCTGGGTGGTGGCGGGTGTGAGGATTGGTGACGATTGGAGTATGCGTCGGATTCGCCCGAACATAGAGGGGGCGGGCGCGAATACCGACGATGCACGTCTGGTTGGCTCTGTGTGGAGTCCTACAGTCGGCTCGGAGCAGGATTGCCAACGCGAGGATTTGATTCATGTCGACACTTCTGACATCACGTTGCCGGGTGACAGCACGTTGCCGGGTATTTGTTTGGTCTTTGGTTGTAGCCGCGGGTTCGTCGGGGGCATTGGCGCAGTTTGTGACGCCGCCGCCGGCTTCGAATCCGGATCCGAACAAGGACATTCCGAAGGCACCGGCACCTCCGCCGCCGCCGCCGGCAGCGCCCGCGGCACCGAAGATTCAGCAGGCCAAGCCTGTGAAGGAGCCGATTCCGAATGTGCCCTTCAAGGAGTGGGAGAAGGATGCCAGTGGCAATGTGCTGCCGCTGACTGAGCCGCTGGAGCTGGCGTCGCTGCGTCGCAATCCGCTGGTGACCTCGGACACGATGGCGAAGATTGATGCGTACTACCCGGACCGTCGCAAGGCGATGGAGCGGATTGTGATTGAGAATCTTGATCTGGTGGAGCGGATCGATGGCGGTCTGTTCGAGCAGACGAACTTCAATGACAAGGGCCAGGTGGGTCAGGTGGTGGCGACGACCAAGCCGCTGACGACGCCTTCGCTGGCGACGGAGCTCAAGAACCGTCAGATCATTGATGACAAGGCCTTTGGTGTGAACTCGCGGATCACGACGGCCTACACGAAGGCGGGGATGCCTGCTCGCAAGGAAGGCGCTTCGGCCGAGGAGCTCAAGAAGGCGAATATGGCATCGATGGGTGCGATTTACAAGCAGGGGTTCCTGGAACACCTGTGGACATACAACGAACTGCTCGTGACGGCATCAAAGGATTTTGGTGCGGCGGCCGGGGCGTCGAAGGCGGATCAGGCAGCCGCGGCGAAGGCCGGGCTCGCGAAGATGACGCTGGATGAGCGCAAGGCTGTGCTGCGGAAGATCTCGGGGTATTCGGCGGAGGCCAAGCCTGCTGAGGCGAAGGCTGAGCCGGCGGCCAAGTGAGCCTGATCGGAAGTGTGCCGCGTTGAAGTGCGTGGCCACGAACAGGTGAACGCGAACGTGTGATATGACTGGCTCGGGCGAAGCTGCCCGAGCCAGTTTGTTTTTGCCTGTAGGGCGCGTGGTTGGCCGATAGGGGCGTACCAGAAACGCATGAAGAACGAGCAGCCAACAGAACCAGCTTCGCCGAACGTCAAGGCGGGTGTGCCTGCATCCATGGGGAAGGCCGTGGGGCGGGGGATGTCATGGATGTTGCTGGCGACGGTGATATCCAAGGTTGCAACCAGCGTGGCTCAGGTGCTGCTGGGCTGGTGGCTGTTGCCCGAGCATTTCCGCAACTTCGCGATGGCGACGACGATTGCGGGATTTTTGATGCTGGCCAAGGACGGGGGCATCCCCAACTTTCTGAACAAGAAGGGGTCGGGGGAGTATGAAGATCTGAAGGGGCCGAGCTTCTGGATGTGCTGGGTGTACAACCTCGCCGCGGCGGTGTTGATGGCGCTCGCTGCGTATCCGCTGGCGATCTGGTACGAGGATCCCAAGCTCGCGCCGATGTTGTGGGTGATGGCGCTGTCGCTGCCGCTGGGCACGCCCGCGGCGATGCTTCAGGCGAAACTCCGGCTTGACCTTCGGTTCAAGGCCATCGGCATGCTGATGGCGATGTCGATCATCCTGCGCCAGGTGCTGACGATCGTGTTCGCGAAGATGGGCATGCAGGAGATGAGTCTTGCGGCCCCGGTGGTGTTCACGGCCATCTTTGATTCCGTCGCCGCGTGGTGGGTGTGCAATGACCGCCCATGGAAGAAGCGTTCGGAAACCTCGCGGTGGCGCGGCATCTTCAGCGAGACCAAGTGGCTGATCAACGGCACGGTGGCGAGCTTCGCGCTTGACTGGGGTCCGTACGTGGTGCTGGGCAAGCTGCTCAGCCACAACATGATGGGGTATTACTTCTTCGCGTATCAGATCACGGCGCAGGTGGGGATGCTGCTGGCGTTCAACCTGCAGATGGTGCTGATGCCGGTGCTGGCCAAGCTCAATGAGCAGCGCGAGCGACAGGGTCTTGCGTTTGTGCGTGTGCTGCGCGGCTTGACGCTGGTGGGTTCGTTCCTGTGCATGGGCATCGCGAGCGTGATGCATCCGCTCGAACATCTGCTGTGGCGCGGCAAGTGGGCTGATGCGGTGGGCGCTGTGATCGTGTTCGGGATTTTCTATCCGTGGCGCGTCGGGTTTGCCGTGACGTGCGCGGCGATGATGGCGCAGGGACGGTTCAAGTATTACTCGATGACGGCGTGGTTCGAGGGGCTGGCATTGATGGTCGCCGCGGCGATTGGCGCGTGGATGGATGCGACCGCCACCTCGGTGGCGTGGTGGACGGGCGTGTGCGTGATGGTGACGCGCCTGATGGTGACCGCGGCGGTCTTCCGTCACTCGGGGATCTCACTCAAGCTGCTGCCGGGAGCTGTGTTCCCGGGATGGCTGGTGTCGGTGGCGGGCGGGTGCGTGGCGTGGTGGGTGCTGAGCCTGGTCGACCCGCTGATGGGCGGATGGGTGCAGCAGGTGCTGCCCGTTGATGGTGTGCTGATGTCCAAGCTGCCTGAGGCGATCCGGACCAGCGCGCAGGTGACGGTCGTGGACCTGGCACGGTGCATGGTGGCCGGATGCACGTTTGTCGCAGCGTTCGCGGTGTTGACTCGGATGCTGCTGGCTGGTGATCTGCGAGAAGCCGTCACCATGGCCCCGGCACGGGTGCGGGGGTTGGTCGCGAAGGTCCTGATGCTGTGAAGCGTGGGGCGGAAGGAAGAAGGCAGAGAGCCAATCTCAAATTTCAAATCTCAAATTTGAAATCTGAAATTTCAGAGTTCTGAGTTCCAAGGGGAGTCGCTGGCACTCCGGGTGTTAGTGGATGGATCCGCAGCCGCAGATGCCCTGCTCGTTGAAGTGGCGGAAGTTGGCCACATCGATGTAGTACTGCCGGAGCTCTTCGGAGATCTCCTGGGGCGGGCGGGGGCCGCGGCGACGGCGGCCGTCGGGGCGGGCTCCTTCGGCGGGCGTGTCCTTGGGTGCATCCGCAGCGTCGGATGAGTCGGCATCCTTCTTCTTGCTTCCGTTGTTGAGAAGCTTCTGGATGAGACGCATGCGCTCCGACTTGATGCGTTCGCGCATGGCCTTGTCCTGCTCGATGGAGAAGAGGCAGCGACCGTCAACCCAGGTGGCTTCGCAGCGAGTGAAGGTGGAGAGGGGAGAGCCGGACCAGAGGGCGATGTCGGCATCCTTGCCTTCTTCGAGGCTGCCCACGCGGCTATCGATGCCGAGTTGCTTGGCGGGGTTGAGCGTCACGTACTTGAGCGCTTCTTCTTCGGAGACGTCGCCGTACTTCACGGCCTTGGCGGCTTCGGCATTGAGGCGGCGGGCCATCTCGTTGCTGTCGGAGTTGTAGCTGACGGTGGCGCCCTGTTCGGCCATGATGGGGAAGGCTTCGGGAATGGCGTCCTGGACTTCCATCTTGTAGGCCCACCAGTCGGCAAAGCCGGATGCGCCGCCGGAGTAGTCGCGGACGTAATCGGCGACCTTGTAGCCTTCGAGTGCGTGCTGGTAGGTGCCGATGCGGAAGCCAAAGTCGCGGGCGACCAGCGCGAGCATCAGCATTTCGTCCTGGCGGTAGGAGTGGCAGTGGACCAGGCGCTTGCCATCGAGGATCTCGGCGAGGGGCTCGAGTTCGAAGTCGGCGCGGAACTCGGGAGTGCCGCGGGTCTTGCTGTATTCCGCCGCGGCGGTGAAGCGGTCGCGGATGAGCATTTCCACGCCCATGCGTGTCGTCGGATAGCGCGAGTTGCCATCGGGTCCGTTGGCGCGGCGAGGATTCTCGCCCAGCGCGAACTTGATGCCCGGCGCGGCGCTTTCAAAGTGCATGTCGTCGGGCGATGCACATCCCCAGCGGATCTTGTTGGTCTGGGATTGGCCACCGATGGCGTTGGCAGAGCCATGCAGGTTGTTGACGGCGGTGACGCCGCCAGCAAGCTGCTGGTACCAGTTGACGGGATCGGGGTTGGTGACATCACCGATGCGGCATTCGGCCGTGACGGCCTGACCGCTTTCATTGACGCCGCCGCTGATGCCGGTGTGGGAGTGGCAGTCGATGATTCCGGGCGTGATGTGCCGACCCTTTGCATCGATGTAGGTGCACTTTTCATCCTTGGCGGTGGCGATGTTCGGATCGCCTTCGCCGATGGCGACGATCTTGCCCGCGCGAATGTGGATGAAACCCTTCTTGATGATGCCGGCCTTGGAGTTGGTCCAGAGCGTGGCGTTGGAGATGATGAGGTTGGCTTCGGGCTCTGGGTAGCTTTCAAGTCCGAACGCGGCAAAAGGCGTGAGGATCTTCTCGGGGATGTCAGTGGGTGCGGCATCGTCGTCCGACTTGGGCTGATCGCGCACGGCCAGGTAGTAGTGCTTGCTGCCAGTGGAGACGGCGCTCTCACCGATCAGCATGTCGTTTGCGGCTTCGGTGCCAAGGGTGATCTGAACGGTGTCGTTCGAAATGCCTTCTTCGCCTAGTGGTGCGAGTTCGTGGCTGAAGGTCAGCTCGTGACGCGGCGCTTCGGCGGCGGCGAACTTGGTGTCCTTGGCCTTGATGACGATGGGCTCTTTGCCTTCAGCCTTCTTGGTGAGGGTGAGGCTGTCTGCAGTGATCTTGAGGGTAAAGGAGTTCTTGTCGTCGCGAGGTGCATCCGCGGGACGCTGCTCGATGGGTGCATCACCGAAGGCGACGATGCGCCAGGTGCCGGTGAAGGGGTTGCCGGCCTCGCGGCGGATGCTCGAGATGGCTGTGGTGGTGGTGTCCGTCGTGAGAGTGCCGTTCAGAGCGGTGGGCGACTTCCTGAACCATTTGATGGTGGTCGCGCCCTGCGTGATGGTGCCCAGCAGTGTGGCGGGCGACTTGGACCAGTCGATGGTCGCCGTGAGTGTGGCGGACTCGAACTTGCAGGAGAAGGTGGTGCCGTCGTAGGTGAACTCGGTGGCAGCGAGTGCCTTGGCATCGGGTGCATTGATCGCGCCGGGTAGATTGTGCAAGGTGAGTTCGTTGGTCTTGGAGAAGACCAGGGTGGGGAGCTGGATGTCGGCTTGATCGCTGGTGAGGGGCCAGAGGCCGGCGAGTGACTTGGGGGCGCGCGTCGCGGTCCACTCGATGCGGCGGCCTGAGCCGGTGATGCCGATGCCGGTCATGGTGGCGGGGCTGGTGTGGGTGGCGCTCGAGGAGACCAGTGCCATCATGGAGCACTGGCCTTCTTCGCCGCTGAGTGCATCGTGGTCGAAGACGAAGCTGACGCGGCCGGGGAGTGCTTCGACTTTGGACGCCTTGGTGGTCTTGGAGTCGCGTGTGACGGTGATGCCGTTGTCGCGATCGATGTCGAGGGTGCGGGTGAGTGTGTCGGGGTTGCCGGCGAGTGAGACTTGCCAGGAGCCTTCGAATGAAGTGGGGATGGGGGTGAGTTCGTGCCAGGAGCCATCGATCCAGATGCCGCGGATCTTGGAGTCCTTGTTCTCAGTATTCTTGCCGAAGGCGGGGCCATCGAAGATGGTGATGTTGGCGAGCTTGCCGGCCTCAAGTGTGCCCATGGTGTCGGCGACGTTGAGTGCCTGCGCGGGTCGGGTGGTCAGTGCTTCGAGGGCCACTGCTTCGGGCAGGCCGTGCTTGATGGCGGACTTGAGGTTGGACCAGAAGTCGTTCTTGTTCTGGAGGCGCGCCGTGGAGAGGAGGAACTTGATGCCCAGTGCGTCGAGGCGGCGCGGATTGGTGGGGGCCTGTTCCCAGGCCATCATGTCGCGCAGGTCGGTGCCTTCCTGTTTGGCGAGCGAACTGACATCAGGGGCCTTGGTGAAGTTGAGCGGGAGGATGAGGATGGAGCCGGGCGCGGTGAGTGCCGCGGGGCGGCGGTATTCGGTGCCGGAGCCCAGGACGAAGTAGGGCGTCGCTGCGGTGTAGGGGAACTCGCGCGTGATCGCGGCGATTCGGAAGGTCTCGAGCTCTGAATCCGCAGCGAACAGAAAGGCTTGCGGGCGCAGTGGCAGGTTGGGCAGGGAGGAGGCGGGCGCGAGGTAATCAAGGACGTTGATTGCGCCGTTGAAGCGGTTGGCGGTGCGCTGGGCGGCTTGCCACGCGGCGTCGCTGAGGGTCTGGCGGATCTGGGCGATGGCGCCCATCTGGGAGTCGGGGTAGCCGCCGCCGGAGGTGTCCATGGCGATGGAGTGGTAGAGATGGTTCTTGTAGGTGGGGGGCTTGGGGAGGCTGGGTTCGTCGGAGGGCTTGGCGAGGGAGATGAGGGCGGATGAGCCGCGGAAGATGCCGGATTTGGGGCTGATCGCCGCGGCGGTGAAGCCGAGCTTACGGAGCGAGTTCGCGCCGCTTTCATCGAGACGTGGGCCATCGAGAGCGGAGCGCTGGGGAGTTACTTTGGGGTTCCAGTGTTTGGAGGATTCGTCGCCGCTGGGGGCGGGGGCATCGACTTCGATGTAGGGTTCGATGAAGCCGGGGTAGATGTGGAGGTTGGAGCAATCGATGAGGCGGGGGCCGATGGGTGTGCGGGCGGGCGCGAGGGTGGGTTTGCCGTCGGGGCCGGTGGCAGGTTCGCCGGGGAGTATGGCGGTGATGGTGCCGGCGCGGAAGATGATGGTGGCGTGCTCGAGGGGAGCCGCGGCGGGGGAGGTGTGGATGGTGCAGTTGGCCAGTGCGATCCAGGTGGGATCGGAGCGGCGCGGCCCGTTGGCGGGTGGGGAGAGGGGGGAGACCTGGGCGAATGCCGCGGCGGAGGCGAGGGAGAGCGAGATGAGCGTGGAGAGGGCGCCGTGGTGGAGGGTCATGGTGAGGAAGGTATGGGGGGAGCGGGAGCGGGAGCGGGGGCGGACGGAACGGGGAGGAATTTCAGAGTTCAGATTTGAAAGGGGCGGCGCGGGGGACTTTTCGTCTGGGTTGCGCTGCTGAATGCCTGCACCCTGGAGCATCAGGTGTGTGGCGATCACACCGCGCGTGCGACGGCCGTTTGCCCACACTCAGGCACTTGGCACTTCCCCGACAGCTCAGTTCCGGCGGCGGACCAGCAGGCGTTCCATGACATCGCGGACGCTCTTGCCGGAGCGGTCTTCGCCCTGCTTGGGGACCCGGAGGGCGTTGAGGACGCCGTAGCCAAGGCCGACGTCGATGAGGATCCAGGCGATCAGTTCGGCGGTGAAGACGCGGCCGAGTTTCTTGTGTTCCTGCGCAAAGGCCAGCTCGCGGGTGAGGAACTTGTGCAGTTCGGCGAAGTGGCGTGATATGGCCTTCTGCACTTCGTCGTCATCGACCTCGGTGATGGCCTGGAGGAGCACGCGGTACTCCTCCGCGCTCTCGTGGGTCATCGGATTGTCACCGAGAATGCGACGGAGGCGTTCAGGCGGATCGTTGATGTCGGTGAGGCGATCTTCCCAGTGCTGGAGCGTGCGCTTGGCGGTGCGGTGGATGAGAGCGATGAAGAGATCTCGCTTGCTGGCGAAGTGGCGGTAGATGATGGGTTCGGTGACGCCAGCCATCTTGGCGAGTTGGGCGGTGGTGGCGCGCGCGTAGCCGCCGCGGGCGAAGAGCTCGAGAGCACAGTCGAGCAACTGCTCCTTGCGTTTGGCTGCTGGTAGGCGTTTGGGGGTCTTGCTCACGGGGATTGTGCTGAAGATCGGAAGT
>JBILUL010000123.1:0-14678 GCA_044371005.1 Phycisphaerales bacterium
GCCATCGGTGGACTTCCAGGTGACTTCCTCAAGCGTGGCAAGCTGCTTGCCATGGAGCACATCATCGTGGACGGCCGTGAGGGCCGTGTACTTCTCGCCGCGGCGGAGGGCGATGGTCCCCGGCTCGGTCGGCGTTGTCAGGAAGCCCAGCACCGCGCCATCGGCAAGAATCGATGTGGCGCGGAACCAGCCATCGGTGCCGCTGAGTGGGGCTGGGTTGCTTCCATCAAGGGCGAGACGGGCGGCGCGGATGCCGCCACGGTCTTCATAGGTGCAGAGCACGGCATCGCTCACGCCAGGGCGAATGCGAGCGACCGCGTTGATGGAGCGATCAAACTTCTCGGTGAGTCCAGTCGCAGTGCCGCCACGAAGGGGGACCTTGAAGACGCTGGACATCTCATAGGTTGCGCCGCTGGCATCGTTTCCGATGAAGACGACGGTGTCACCAAGGACGAGCGGCGAAGTATCGGAGCCTTTGCGGTCGCAGATGGTGCGAACGGTGCCGGTCTGCACGTTGAAGGCGTAGAGGTCGCTTTCGCGTGATTGCCAGTCGGCATCTTCGAACCGCTTGCCGTCGCAGACCAGTTCGGAATCATCGCTGGTCCACTGAGGTGCGGAGTGATCGAAATCGCCGCTGGAGATCTGGCGGGGGGTGCCGCCTTGGACTGGGACGACGAACAGGTGGCGATAGCCGCTGGGGCGATAGCCTGATTGATCGCGGCGATACACAAGCCGCGAGATCACCTTGGCATCATCCACCCACTTGGCACCCTTGGGGGCCTTGGGCATCTCGATGGCGAACGAGTCTTTCTCCGGTACTTGAATGGTGCAGGCGATCCACTTGCCATCACGCGACCACTGGATGTTGGAGGGTGCTTCGGCGCTGCGTGTCAACTGCGTGACCTCGCGACTTTCCACCCAGACCGTGAAGATCTGTGTGCCCTTGGGGAGCCCATCAGCGAGGTAGGCGAGCTGCTTGCCATCGGGAGACCAGGCGGGCTCGCTTCCCGCAGCGAGGAATCGCTGGCGGGAACCATCGACGTTCATGAGCCAGATTTCGTTGCGGGGTCGGTCTTCGACGGCATCGAACCAGGTGCGCGTGTAGGCGATCTGGGTGCCATCGGGGGAGAGCCGCGGGTCGGCGAGGGTTTCCCATTCCATGTAGTCGGCGATGGAGAGCCGCTTCTGGTCAGGGGCGGCCGCTGCGGGCGGTTCGGCGGCGAGGGAGAGGGTGCAGGCGAGCATGGAGACGATCAGGGCCGTTCGCATCGGGGATGGTACACGTGCTCCCCGAAGTTGCACAGCTTTCAGCGGCCAAGGCGGGCCAATGATCCCGAAGCAATGTCTGCTTCCACGTCACCACCCACGCCCGAAGGACCCATCGTCCTCTTTGATGGTGTCTGCACGTTGTGCGAGCGTTCGGTACAGTTCATCGTCGGACACGATGAGGCGGGGCAGATTCGGTTCGCGGCACGGCAGTCAGCCGCGGCACAGGCAATTCTGCAGAGGTTGGGTGTGACGCATGCGTTGCCGGACAGTGTGCTGCTGGTGTTGAATGGGCGGGTGCACAGTGAATCGGACGCGGCGATTGGCATTGGGCGATTGCTGGGCGGGATGTGGCTCATGTTCGCCAATGTGGCGGGGTTGATGCCGCGTTCAGCGCGCGATGGTCTGTATCGCATGATCGCGAAGCGGCGGTATCGCTGGTTCGGGCGGCGCGAGACATGTCTGGTACCAACGGAGGCGCTGCGAGCGAGGTTCCTTGATGCTGGTGAGGTGCGCGGCGATCCGGGTCCAACCGCGCACAAGGACTGAAGCATGATGAAGTTTCGCGTCAATGGCACGTAGCAGCGGCGGCTTTGAGCCGCTGCTGCGTGCTTCCTACCCGAAGCGTGGCCAGCCCACGAAACCTCCGCCCGGGCTGAACTCTCGTTGGCAGTTCACACGATTGGTGGGAAGCACGCAGGAGCCCTCAAAGCAGGGCTCCTACGTGCCATTCGAGCTTCGTGTCATTCCTCCGTTCACTTTTCACTCCTGCACTTCTTCTTCAGCAGCCGCCGTTCTCCCACGCAAAGAAGAAGGGATCGATGTCGGAGCCATCGACGCCGCCGTCCTGATTGACATCGGCTGAAGCGTCGCCGCTTTCCCATGCAGAGAAGAAGGCGTCGACATCGGCCCCATCGACGCCGCCATCCTGATTGAAGTCGGCGGGGCATGCGGGCGCACAGTCGTTGACGTGGAGCGTGTAAGTGGCGGCCCAGTAGCACCCGGCGTTCAAGTAGAGTGTGTAGGAGCCCGCATCTGCCTCGCTTACGCCGGTCAGATGCAGGATGGGTGTTCCCTGACCACTGATCTGGGTACCGCTGGTGCTTGTGCCATCGACGACCACTGTGTAATCCGGACCGAGCCAGAGGAACGTGCCCTGCAGGCCATGATCTACGAGCGATCCGTCGATCATGGCATTCGTACCGCATGTGACGGACTCAGATCCCCAGGATTGACGGAAGGGTGAGTACCACTCCATGATGTAGCTGTTCGGCGGGAAGCCACCAGCAAAGTACCCCGGCAGGTCGGCCCACTGGCTGATGCCGGCATTGCCCTGGCGAGTGAGGTACATGAATAACGCCCCCCACCCTTCGCCGACGTTGTCGGGCTGTCCGGGCGCCCAGTTCGTGAACCCGGTGTCATTGAAGCCCAAGCCACTGCGCCAGTACCACTGGCCCATGGTGGAATTGTAACTTGCGCCGACCCAAGGACCAACCTGCTGGTTGAGGCTGTTGGTATGCCAGAGTTGCGGCTCTTGCGTGATTGCATCCACGATTGCCTGCGTGCGTTGGCTCTCGATGGACAGCAGATGACCGCCCCTGAGGAATGCATCGTTTTGCGCGGTGTACCATTCCACGGGTTCGGGCAAAGTCACGATGCGGATGAGATGGCAGCTGTTAGGATCAAGGACGCTGGCATTGATGGCGTCGGCTTTCAAACGTGCGGAATTGCTCTGCGCTTCGCCGCATTCGGTCACGACGTGTACCGAATAGGTGCCGCAATCCGCAATGGTCGCGTTTTCAATCTGAAGCGTGGGGGAAGTTGCTCCAACGATCCACGAGCCCTGGGGCGTCGGGGCATCCGTCAGCAGCACGCCGTTGCGGAACCACTGGAAGGACATGGACATGGGGTCGCCGGCAACACTCACACTGAACTGGGCCGTGGTCCCTTGGACCAACGTGACATCCTGCGGCTGTTGGGTGATTCCCGATTCGTACTCAACAACGTACCCGTAAACGCGGTCATCACCGGAGATGTTGGCATTGCGCCAGGTGGGCGTTGCCTGATCGGTGCCCATGTAAAACGACGCGTAGCGATCGCCGATGCCCACGAGTCCTTCGGGAGACCAGGAGGTGAAGTCCCATGCCTCGCCACCGTTCCACTCCCAGCCCGAGATTGGGTCGGGAAAGTACGTGGGGCGGCTCGCGCCGATCCAGGGCCCGCGCATGTCGAAGAAAATGAGGCCGCCGTACTGGCGGTCCCAGACATCTTCGCGCGCGATCAGATTCTCAAAGACGAGCTGGTTTTCTTCGACGCTGGTGAGCGTGACGAGATTGCCACCGCGCAGTTGTGCCGCCGCGGCCGCCTCTTCCCACGAGATTGGGTCGACGGTGTGGACGGTTTCGTACCGGTGGCCATTACCACCGATGCTGCAGGGCCAGCTCACACTGCTGCGTGGCAGCACCGTTGCGGCGTTGGGCCCGAATCGAATTTCATCCAGGGAATACCCATCACCCTGAGCTTGGAGTCCGAGGACCGAAGGGCCGTATGGGCCAAAGTTCGAATAGAACAGCACGGTGGACGGCGGGGGCAGTTCGCCGGAGAGGGGTGGATTGACCCAGACGGAGACAGGACCGCCACCACCAGTCTGAGAATCAACTCGAAAAAGGATGAGGGCCGTCTGATCAAAGTCAATGAATCCTGCCCACTGCGCACCCCCCCAACGCGACGCGATCTCGACCCAGGAATTATTGACCCCGATCGCAAGCGAGTGGGCATCCCCGTACCCCCGGAGCGTGATGTGTGCACTGCCGCGTCCGGGTTCAACGGGGCAACGCACGAGAAAGCTGCCCCAGAAGGGAGTGCCGGATGGGTAGACGGAGAAACCCATCTCGCGATCGTTGGAGCCAATCGGCATCAAGCCACCCGGGTTGGCCGCTCGGCCTCCCGTGGTTGCCAGGGCGATGCCGTGGGTGGTGTCGGTGTACGTCAGGCCATCAGGAGCCACGACGAAGGACTGCCATGCGCTCTGCCAGGGTGCCACGAAGCCGCGCCCGCCTTCCGAACCGCTCAGTACGGTCGAAGGTTGCTTAAACTGATCAACCAGGACCGATTGAGCCGCAGCGACCCCGGCGGAAAGTGTCAACGTAGCAATGGCACAGGCCCGTCCGCTGGGACAAAGGCCCGAGAATGCTGATTCGGTGATTGGTCGAGCTCGCAGTGTCGGCGCAGAATCGGTGGCGTGTACAATCTTCATTGGTTCTCCTTCTTGGCATCAGTACCAGGCTGCTTCTTGAGGAAGCGGATGCCGTGGAAAAGCTGCGACAGGATTTTGTGTCGCCGCAACGTTTTTTGTCAATCGTCCATCAATGTCTGATGCCATCTGAACAGCCAGACCCTTCCGCACATACCCCTGAGCCACTGGAAACAGAGGCCTCCGACGCGGCGTCGATTGAGCGGTTGCTGGAACTGGCTTCGGCAGGCCAACCCGGTGCCGCGGCGGAGCTGCTGCCCCTGGTCTATGAGCATCTTCGAGCCTTGGCCCGTGCCAAAATGGCCAACGAGTCGTCCGGGCAGTCGCTGCCGCCGACGGCGCTGGTGCATGAGGCGTATCTGAAGATTCTGGGGACGCAGAGGCCGTGGAATGACAAGCGGCACTTCTTCGCCGCGGCGGCCTTGGCGATGCGGCGGATTCTCGTCGATCGAGCTCGGGCACGAAATGGACCCAAACGTGGCGTGATTGATGGGCAGGTCTCGCTTGAGATCGCAGAGCAGCGTGCAGGTGGTGCCGGCAGTTCCGAACGTTCACCGACCGGACAGGCCGCAATGGACTGGCTGGCGCTGGAGGCTGCGATGGAAGCCCTTGAGGTCCATGACTCGGGGTTGGCGGAGGTGGTGCACCTTCGGTACTTTGCGGGCCTGACGGTTGAAGAGACGGCGCTGGCGTTGGGAGTTTCGAGCCGGTCGATCAATCGGGACTGGATGGTGGCGCGTGCGTGGCTGCTGCAGCGGATGAAGTCGGACGTTGTGTGAGAGGTTCATGGAAGAAGCGAAAAGAACCAACTCCGCAGCAGCCTTGCCTCCTGAGCTTTGGAGCCATGTGAAGCAGATTGTCGGCGAGGCGCTGGAGCTGCCTCGCGAACAACGCCCACCCTTTGCTCGCGGTCGGTGCGGCGGCGATGCGGTGCTGCTGGCGCACGTCTGCTCGCTACTGGAGGCCTCTGACTTTGATACACAGTTGCTCGGCGATGACGGCATTCCAGGCGAGCTGCTTGATGACGCGATCCACTCGCCCGCCGCGGCGACGGGCTCGCAGATCGGGCGGTACACACTGGGCGCAATGCTGGGCAGCGGAGGCATGGGCACTGTCTTTGAAGCAACGGATCCGGTATTGTCGCGGCCGGTAGCCATCAAGCTCCTGAATCTGGGCGTTGCTTCGACGCGGGCGCGGCGGCGATTTGAGGCAGAGGCCCGGGCGCTGGCAAAACTGGAGCATCCGGGTATCGCACGGGTCTTTGAGGCAGGGGTGCACGCCGCGGCGGGGCAGGCGGTGAGTGTCCCGTATTTCGCGATGGAGTTCGTGCCCGCGGCATGCACCCTCGATGCGTGGGTTCGCAGAGAATCGCCATCGCTGCGGCGGCTACTTGATCTGCTGGCTCGCGTGTGTGATGCGGTGCATCATGGGCATCAGAAGGGTGTGCTGCACCGGGACCTCAAGCCCTCGAACATTCTGGTGGGGCAGTCGGGAGAGCCCAAGGTCATCGATTTCGGAGTGGCGAAACTGGTGGATGATTCCGGCGAGTTCTCAACCAGAACTGGCGGGGATGTGGCAGGAACCCCCGCGTACATGCCCCCTGAGGCCTTCGAGCGCGGATTGGGTGAACTTGACATTCGTGCCGATGTGTACGCGCTGGGCATCGTCATGTATGAGATGCTCAGCGGCACGCATCCTCGCGGGAGTGCGGGGTTGACGCCGCATCAGGCTGGGTTGCTTGCGTGCAGTCAATCGCCCGTGGCTCTGTCATCACATCGGCGAGATTGCCACGGCGAGGTGGAGACCATTGTGCATACCGCGATGGATCCGGATCCTTCGCGGCGGTACCAATCCGTGGCTGAGCTCGCGTCTGACATCCGGCGAGTGCTCAACGATCAGCCGATTCTTGCGGAGCCAGCGTCGCTCTGGCGGCAGTGTGTGCTCTTTGCGCGGCGGCGGCGGGCGTTGACGGCTGCCGCGGGGATTGCAGTGGTGGCGGTGGCGCTGGGATTTGCCGGGCTTGAGATCGGGCTGAGCCGGGCGCGAGAAAGTGAGCTCGTGGCCCGCGCTGAAGCGGAGCGTTCGCGGCAGACTTCTCGGTTCGTCATGCAGATGCTGCAATCGGCGCGTCCATTCCGCGAGGCCAAGTTTGCTGAACCCCTGACGGCAGCACCTGAATGGAGCATGCAGGGAGAAGCGTGGCCGAGCGCAGCAAGCCCGGGCAGGGCACCGACGGTGGGCGATCTCATCATGGTGGCGATGGACCGGCTGGAGGGGGCCTTCCCCGGTGATGCGGTCCTGCAGGCGGACATGGCGGCGACACTCGCTCAGACTGCAACATCGCTTTCAGACCCCAGGCTGCAGGCATTGCAGCGGCGAGCGGCCACACTGCTCGAGCGTGCGTATGGATTGGAAGCCCGTTCCACGCTGGTGGCCAGGCACCTGCTGCATTCGACGATGGTGCTTGATGGGAGTCCGGCTCCGCTGGAGGAGATGAAGCGCGATCTGGCTCTGATTCGCCGGGCCAGCCCAGCGGATCGGGAACTGCTGCATCGGGCCGCGTTGCTGTATCTGCAGGTGATGAGGAAAAACAATCGACTGGATGAGGGGATGCAGCTGGTCGAGGAGATTCGTCAGGAGATGGCGCAGGGTGCAGAGGGATCGGTACGCGACGATGCCGCGTTGCTGTCGTTGGATGCAGCAATCCTGAATGCCAGGACGATTACGCCCGCGGAGGCTGCCATCGCGGTGGAGTCGGTCGGGGCATTGCTTGAACGCGCGAAGGCGATTGATGTGACGCCGGGTCGATTGACGCTGATGGTGCTCTACCACAAGCAGGAGTATCAGCGTGCCTGCGGCGACCTCAAGGGCGCGATCCAGACGCTCGAAGAAGGAACGGCGCTTTCGACTCGCTTCTACGGCGGCATGGACAAGTCGTCGTACGAATGGTGGGGAACGCTCTCTTTCGTGTCAATCCAAGCCCGCGACTTCGTCACAGCCGAGCACACGGCACGGCAACAACTCAAGGGCGCGCAGGCGATGCTGGGCCCCCACTCTCTCTACACGACCAAGGCCTACGGACGGCTTGCACGCGCGTTGCTCTCGCAGGGAACAAAACTGACAGAGGCGGAGCGGGCGGCGCGGCAGGCCGTGGATGGCGCACCGGACCTGCTCGAACGGGGCGATGGGTGGGCGATTTTCCATGAGGCACTGTGGGCGTGGGCTCTGCGCCTGCAGGGAGATTGGGATCGAAGCCTGAACGTGCTTCGCGATCGCATGGCGGTCGAGACGTCTGCTGGACGGCCGACTGCGGTCGAGTGGGCGGAAGTGGTGCGCTGGGCGGAGCTGGCGCACGGTGAGATGGATCGGGCCATCGCCCTCGATCGCTGGACACAGAGCGAGCCGGAGATCGAAAAGTGCATCAGTCAAAGTGAGTCGTTCGCGGCAAAACTTGAGCCGGGGTGGCCATCGGTACAGTTAGCTGTGGATGCGCGGGCGAGGTTTGTGGCGGAGCGTGCAAAGCGCGGGCGATGATCCCCCAGACGCTGCGGAGGGCTTCATCACATTGAGATTCTCGCCGTCTGGCACGTAACGGCGGCGGCTTTGAGCCGCCGCTGCGTGCTTCCTACCCAGCGTGTCGATACCACGCGTGTCGAAGCCCTCGACTCCCACGCAACGGGTGGGAAGCACGCAGCAGCCCGCAAAGCCGGGCTGCTACGTGCCAGAAGTCCTCTGACTTTCAGCGTGCTGCACTCATCTTCAGCAGCCGCCATTCTCCCAGGCAAAGAAGAAGGGATCGATGTCGGAGCCATCGACGCCCCCATCCTGATTGACGTCCGCTGACGAATCGCCGCTTTCCCACGCCGAGAAGAAGGCATCAATATCGGAGCCGTCAACGCCGCCATCCTGATTGAAGTCGGCGGGGCAGGGAGCGGCGCAATCGATTGCGACAATCGTGAACTGTGCCTCAAAGGTGCATTGTGATTCAAAGTAGAGGCGGTAGGTGCCGGCATCGGCCTGAGCGAGGTTGCTGATGTGGAGCACCGGAGTTCCCTGGCCCGAAATCACGGTGCCGTTGGGAGTGACTCCGTCGACGACGGGCATCCCATCAGACCCGTTCCAGGTGTAGATTCCGACCAGACCATGATCGCCCGGCACGGAATCGAAGATCACCATGCCGCCGCAAGGCACCGTCTCGAATCCGTACGGAATGATGAAGGGCCCAGACCACTCCATGATGTAGCTGTTGGGGAGGGTATCTCCCGCCGGGCTGTACGGCGCGAGGTCGGCCCACTGGGTCGGTCCGCTTTCGTCCTGACGGGTGAGGAACGTGAACTGCTCAAAACCATCGGCATTGTCGGGCTGTCCCGGCGCCCAGTTCAAGAACCCTGTATCATTCAGGCCCCAGCCGCTGCGCCAGTACCACTGGCCCATGGTCGAGTTGAAGGCGGCGCCAATCCAGGGCCCAACCTGCTGGTTGAGGCCATTCTGCTGCCAGAGTTGTGGTTCCTGTGTAATGACATCCACAATCGCCTGCTTGGATTGCCACTCGATGGAGATGAGTTCGCCACCTCTGCTCCATGCTTCGTACTGAGCGGTGTAGAAATCCATCGGTGAAGACGAAGTCACGATGCGAATGATCCGGCAGTTGCCGGGATCAACATAGCTTGCGTTGATTGCATCAACTTTCAGACGTGCAGCATTGCTCTGCACCTCGCCGCATTCGGTTCCAACCTGTACCGAGTACGTGGCGCAATCTTCGAGTGCGGCCGGATAGATCTCCAGCGTGGGTGAAGTAACTCCGTAGATCCATGAGCCGTGGGGCGCCGAGCCGTCAGTCAGCGGCACGCCATTGCGGAACCACTGGAACGACATGGACATGGGATCGCCGTCGACGGCCACGCTGAACTGGACGGTAGTGCCGGGAACCAGCGCGACATCCTGTGGCTGCTGGGTGATGCCCGAGTCGTATTCGACGACATATCCAAAGACGCGTGAGTCGCCCGCGAGGTTGGCGTTGCGCCAAGTCGGCGTTGCCTGATCGGTGCCCATGTAGAACGAGGCATAGCGCTCACCGATGCCCACAAGTCCTTCGGGCGACCAGGATGCAAAACCCCAGGGCTCGCCGCCGTTCCACTCCCAGCCGTCGACTGGGGATGGGAAGTACGTCGGGCGGCTTGCGCCGATCCACGGCCCGCGCGTGTCAACGAAGAAAAGGTCACCGTACCGGCGGTCCCAGACATCTTCGCGTGCGACCAGATTGTCAAAGACGAGCTGATTCTCTTCGGCGCTGGTGAGCGTGACGAGCCTTCCGCCCCGCAGCGCAGCCGCCGCGGCGGCCTCTTCCCACGAGATGGGATCGGTTGTGTGGACAGTTTCGTACTGGTGACCGTTTCCGCCGCTGCTGCACGGCCACATCACACGGCTTCGCGGCAGAACTGTTGCAGCACTGAGCCCCAGACGAATCTCATCCAGAGAACAGTTGCCGCCAGCAGCTTCGACGCCGAGAGAGACGGGTCCGTAGGGGCCGAAGTTCCATGAAAAGAGAACGGTGGAAGGCGGAGGCAGTGCTCCCGAAAGGGGCGGATTGACCCAGACGGAGACTGGACCGCCGCCGACACCGCTGAAGGACTCGGCGCGGAAAAGGATGAGAGCAGTGGCATCAAAGTCGATGTAACCGGCCCACTGAGCACCCGACGGCGTCACGATCTCCACCTGCGAGTCGGTGATTCCAATCTTCAGGGGCGGATAGTATTGGCCGTACCCGTGGCCCACGAGCGTGATGTGCGCTCTGCCGCTGATATCTGAATCCGTGGGGCGACGCACAAGGAAGCTGCCCCAGAATTCAGTGCCAGCGGGGAAGACGTTAAATCCAATAAAGCGGTAGTCACCCAGCAGGTTCATCCCAACACCATGGTTGGTCGCCCGGCCACCGCTGGTAGCCAGCGCGATGCCAGTCATGGTATCGGAGTAGGACAACCCGTCGGGAGCCACAGTCAGCGATTGGAACGTGGGGTTCCAAGGGCCCTGGAAGCCGCGGCCGCTATCCAATGGGCTGAGCTCTGCCGAGGGCTGTCGGAACTGCTCGACAAGTACGGGCTGAGCCGTCGCGAGCCCGGTTGCCAGCCCGGCCAAGAGCAGCAGGGCAGAACAATGGCATGCCGCGGGCCTGTGACGCAGGCCCGAGAATGCTGATTCAGAGGCGAGATGAGGGCGCAGTGTGGGCGCGGAACCGGCGGCGTGTACAATCTTCATGGTTTCTCCTTCTTGGCAACAGGGCCAAGCTCCTGCCTGTTGAAGCGGATGCCGGGCGGAAACTGCGACAGGATTTTCCTTCGCCGCGACTTTTTTTGTCTTTCTTCGATGCGTGATGCCTGTGGAGCAGCCCGACCCTTCCGCCAGCACCCCGGAGCCACCCGAACCAGGGGCCCCGGACGCGGCATCGATTGATCGCCTTCTGGAGCGTGCCGCGGCGGGCCAACCCGGAGCCGCGGCGGAGCTGCTCCCGCTGGTCTACGAGCATCTGCGAGCCCTGGCCCGCGCCAAGATGGCCAATGAGTTATCTGGGCAGTCACTGCCGCCGACAGCGTTGGTGCACGAGGCGTATCTGAAGATTCTCGGGGCTCAGCGGCCGTGGAATGACAAGCGGCACTTCTTCGCCGCGGCGGCGCTGGCGATGCGCCGGATTCTCGTCGATCGGGCCCGGGCGCGAAACGGACCCAAACGTGGCGTGATTGATGGGCAGGTCTCGCTTGAGATTGCAGAGCAGCGTCTCGGCGTTGCAGACACGCCCGGACGGTCCCCAACCGGTGCCGCGGCGATGGATTGGTTGGCCTTGGAAGCTGCGATGGAGGCCCTCGAGAACCACGATGCCGCGTTGGCGGAGGTGGTGCATCTGCGGTACTTCGCGGGACTGACGGTGGAAGAGACGGCGCTGGCGCTGGGTGTTTCCAGCCGGTCGATCAACCGGGACTGGATGGTGGCGAGAGCGTGGCTGTTGCAGAAGATGAAGTCGGACGTTGTGTGAGAGGTTCATGGAAGAAGCGAACAGATCCAACTCCGCCGCGGCGGTGCCCACTGGCACGTGGGGTCTGGTCAAGCAGATCGCTGGCGAGGCGCTCGAGCAGCCGCGTGAACAGCGCGTGGCCTTCGCGCGCGCTCCCTGCGGCGGCGATGAGTCGCTTTGGGCGCAGGTGCGTTCGCTGGTGGAAACCTCGGACTTTGATGCGCAGCTGCTCGGTGAGGAGGGGATTCCCGGCGCATTGCTCAATGATGCGATTCATTCACCCGCGGCGGCGACGGGCTCGCAGATCGGGCGCTACACGCTGGGTCCCATGCTGGGAAGCGGAGGCATGGGGACAGTCTTCGAAGCGCTGGATCCGGTGCTGTCGCGGCCTGTTGCCATCAAACTTCTGAATCTGGGTGTGGCTTCGACGCGGGCGCGGCGTCGCTTTGAGGCCGAGGCCAGAGCACTGGCGAAACTCGAGCATCCGGGCATTGCGCGTGTGTTTGAGGCCGGGGTGCACGCCGCGGCGGGGCAGGCGGTCAGCGTGCCGTACTTCGCGATGGAGTTCGTACCCGCGGCACGCACGCTCGACGCGTGGGTGCGAGCCGAGCACCCGGCGCTTCGACGGCATTTGACGGTGCTGGCGCAAGTCTGTGATGCCGTGCATCATGGGCATCAGAAGGGCGTGCTGCACCGGGACCTCAAGCCATCGAACATTCTGGTGACGCCGTCGGGCGAGCCCAAGATCATCGATTTCGGTGTCGCGAAACTGGTGGGTGATTCGGAAGAGGCTGCGACCAGATCGGGCGGTGACGTGGCGGGAACGCCCGCGTACATGCCCCCTGAAGCCTTCGAACGCGGGTTGGGGGAGCTTGACATTCGTGCGGATGTGTATGCGCTGGGCATCGTGATGTATGAATCGCTCAGCGGCGTGCATCCGCGCGGAAGTGCAGGGCTGACGCCGCATCAGGCGGGGTTGCTGGCGTGCAGTCAATCGCCGGTGGCCTTGTCATCGCACCGGCGGGAGTGCCGCGGCGAGGTGGAGACCATCGTGCACACGGCGATGGATGCGGATCTCTCGCGGCGGTATCAATCGGTGGCTGAGCTCGCGGCGGACATCCGGCGGGTACTCAACCACCAGCCGATTCTCGCCAAGCCAGCCTCGCTGTGGCGTCAGTGCGTGCTCTTTGCGCGGCGGCGGCGCGCGTTGACGGCCGCTGCGGGAATAGCGGCGGTGGCGGTGGCTCTGGGCTTTGCCGGGCTTGAGGTCGGGTTGAGTCGGGCGAGAGAGAGTGAGCATCGGGCCCGTGCCGAAGCGGAGCGTTCGCGGCAGACTTCACGGTTCGTGATGCAGATGCTGCAATCGGCGCGTCCGTTCCGGGAGGCCAAGTTTGCGGAACTGCTGACGGCGGCGCCGGAATGGAGTATGCAGGGAGAATCCTGGCCCAGTGCCGCGAGCCCGGGCCGGGCACCGACGCTGGGAGACCTCCTCATGGTCGCCATGGAGCAGTTGGAAGAAGCCTTTCCTGGCGAAGCATCGCTGCAGGCGGATATGGCGGCGACCCTTGCACAGACCGCGGCGTCACTGTCGGATGCCCGACTTCAGACGCTGCAGCGACAATCGGCCCTGCTGCTGGAACGGGCATACGGACCTGAAGATCGTCGCACGCTGATCGCCAGGCACCTGCTGCATTCGACGATGGTGCTTGACGGGAGCCCGGTGCCCATGGAAGAGATAAAGAGCGACCTTGCGCTCTTGCGCCGCAATCACGCGGCGGATCGGGAACTGCTGCATCGTGCGGCCCTGCTCTATCTTCAAGTGATGCGCCAGAACAACAGGCTGGATGAGGCGATGCGACTGGTCGAAGAGATACGTCAGGAAATGGCCCGGGGCATCGGCGCATCGGAACGCGACGACGCCGCGTTGCTGTCGCTTGATACCGCGATTCTGTATGCGAAGACGACGACTCCCGCCCAAGCCGCCATCGCGATCGAGTCGGTGGACGCCTTGCTCGATCGCGCGAGAGCAATTGACCGGACGCCAGGGCGAGTGACGCTGATGGTGCTCTTCCACAAGCAGGAGTATCAGCGTGCGGCCGGCGACCTCAAGGGCGCGAGGTCGACGCTTGAGGAAGGAACAGAACTCTCCACTCGCTTCTATGGCGGCATGGACAAATCCTCCTACGAATGGTGGGGAACGCTGTACTTCGTGTCAATCCAGGCGCGCGACTTCGTCACCGCCGAGCACGCAGCTCGCCAGCAGCTCACGGGCGCGCAGGCGATGCTGGGCCCCCACTCCCTGTACACAACCAAAGCCTACGGACGGCTCGCACGCGCGCTGCTCTCGCAGGGAACGAAACTGGCGGAGGCGGAACGCGCGGCGCGTCTGTCCGTGGAGGGAGCCCCGGACCTGCTTGAACGGGGCGATGGCTGGGCGATCTTCCACGAAGCACTGTGGGCCTGGTCACTTCGCCTGCAGGGAGACTGGGATCGGAGCCTGAAGGTGCTGCGCCATCGCATGGCCGTCGAGACCAGCGCGGGCCGCCCCACTGCCGTTGAGTGGGCGGAAGTGGTGCGCTGGACGGAACTGGCCCAGGGTGAGATGGACCGGGCCATTGCGCAGGATCGGTGGGCAGAACTTGCACCTGAGATTGAATCCTGCATCCGGCAGAGCGAATCGTTCGCCGCGAAACTCGAGCCAGGATTGCCTCCGGCGCAGTTGGCCGTGGATGCAAGGGCGAGGTTTGTGGCTGAGTGCGCGAAGCGAGCGCGATGATCGCCGTGTCGCGATGAAGTGCTCCCACACCGTGGGTTCTTTCCCCTTCTGGCACGTAACGGCGGCGGCTCTGAGCCGCCGCTGCGTGCTTTCTACCCAGCCTGTAGATACCACGCGTGCCAGAACCTCGAACTCCCACGCGACGGGCAGGAAGCACGCAGCAGCCCGCACCTATGGCACGTAGCACCGGCTGCTCTGAGCCGGTGCTGCGTGCTTTCTACCCAACGTGTCGAACCCACGCATGCCAAAACCTTGAACTCCCCCGCGACGGGTAGGAAGCACGCAGCAGCCCGCAAAGCCGGGCTCCTACGTGCCAGATTCGTAGCGGCTGCTCTGAGCCGGTGCTGCGTGCTTTCTACCCAACGTGTCGATCCCAC
>JBILUL010000125.1:0-14619 GCA_044371005.1 Phycisphaerales bacterium
CGAAAGATGCCGACCCTGATGACCAGGCCGAATGCTGCCAGGTGGACGCGTCGGCGATCTTGAGCTTGCCCAGTGACGTGCCGGGTGTGGAGTATGGCACACCCGTCTACGAGGCGTTGGAGCAGCTGCGCGAAAGCCTCCTCCCGGCGTGTGGTGCCGCCCACCAGATCCTGGGCCATCCCGAGCTGATCCAGAATCCGATGGAACTGGAATGCCAACTTGTGTCAAACGGCATTTACTGCGGAGACTCGACGGGCTACGAGAGTGCCCAAGCCGCGGCACTCGCGCCCGGAGCCGCGGACTGGCGACTGCTGCTGCAGATTGATACCGATGAAGACGGCCCGGGCTGGATGTGGGGCGATCTCGGTCGACTCTACTATTGGATCCGCGAGCAGGACCTGCGGGCATGCCGTTTCGACAATGCGTGGTTGATTTTTCAGTGCCATTGAACGCCATTGCCGGCCCGCGTTCGCGGCTTGGTCGTCCCACCTGGGCTTCGAATCAGCGTACCCTGTTCATTGTGGGTGGCTCGTTCATCAGCGTACCTCCGGCATGCATCCGGCGCGTGCTTCCGTACGCCTGAGATCTCCGGTCCCAACTCGCGCGTTGCGCAGCCAGCGGGCCCTCGTGGGCCTGAAGGCCGCTGAAGCGAACCTCCCATTCGATCGGTCTGCCTCGCGAAATGATCTCGCTCGCTGGCACGGTACAAGGAGACTCTCGTATGTTCATGCGAATGGTGTATGACGACAAGCTCGCAGAAGCGGCCTACCTCATCGGGTGCCAGCGTACGGGCGAAGCGATCGTGATTGATCCGCAGCGCGATGTGGATCGCTACGAGAAGCTCACCGCGGCAAATGGCCTCAAGATCGTTGCTGTCGCCGAGACGCACATTCACGCGGACTTCCTCTCCGGCAGCCGCGAGCTGGCTGAACGCGGCGTGATGGTCTATGTGTCCGATGAAGGCGATGCCGACTGGAAGTACCAGTGGTTGGGGAGCAAGTCCGGAGGCGGCGCGTACACCCATCGGCTCCTCAAGGATGGCGATGTCTTCAAGGTCGGCAACATCGAGTTCAAGGCCGTGCACACTCCCGGGCATACGCCCGAACACCTGTGCTACATGGTGACCGACAAGGGTGGGGGCGCTGACAAGCCAATGGGCGTGGCGACGGGTGACTTTGTGTTCGTGGGCGACCTTGGCAGGCCGGACCTCCTCGAGTCTGCCGCGGGATTCAAGGGGAAGGCCGATCCGGCCGCGCACCGGTTGTATGCGACAGTGCAGAAGTTCATTCAGTGGCCCGACTACCTGCAGGTGTGGCCGGCGCATGGTGCGGGCAGCGCGTGCGGCAAGGCGCTGGGTGCGGTCCCCAGCAGCACCGTCGGCTACGAGAAGATGTTCAACCCATCGGTGCTCGCGGCATCAAGCGAACAGAACTTCGTCAACTACATCCTCGATGCGCAGCCCGAGCCACCGCTCTACTTCTCGCGGATGAAGCGCGACAACAAGATGGGTCCGAAAGTGCTCGGCATCGCGACGGGTGCCGGCGTGCCCAAGCCCCGTCAGTTGAGCATCGATGATCTCAAGGCGGTCGACGGAACGAAAGCCGCGGTGATTGACACGCGTCCCTGGCGTGCGTTCAAGGCCGGTCATGTGCCCGGCGCGCTGCATCTTCCACTCAACAATACCTTCAACACTGATGGTGGTTCATTGATCGGTGAGGAAGAAGCGATCGTCCTGATCGTCGAGCCCGCGGGTGTCGATGAGGCCGTGCGCGATCTCATCCGCGTGGGGCTGGACAACTTCGTCGGCTGGTTCGATGCAACGCAGATGGATGCGTATGCAGCCGCCAACGGCAAACTCGCCGCCACCGAGGAGAAGTCCGTGGCGGAAGTGCGAGCTTCGTCCGACCTGGGATCGGCGTTCGTCCTCGATGTGCGCCGCGCGGCAGAGAACAAGGAAGTCCGCATGGCTGGCTCGCTCAACATCGCCCACACGCGGCTGCTCTCTCGCCTTGCCGAGGTTCCGCGCGACCGGCACATCCTCGTGCATTGCCGCGGCGGTGTCCGCTCGGCCCGAGCCTGCTCCCTGCTCCAGAAGCATGGATACACCTGCACCAATCTTGCTGGCGGCATGCTGGCCTGGGAACAGAGCAACGCGCCCGTGGAACGCTGAGATTCACTGCTCCCAGCGTCTGCCGACGAAAGGCACTCGCTGCGACTCTAGGACAAGCTTTGTCTGGTTCGTGAACGACACTTCGGCGCGTGCGCAGGCACGCGGCCGCGTGATTGAAAGATTGCCCTCCATGAACGCCACTCAAGTACACTCATCATCCAGCTCAAAGACACCAGATGCTCCGCAGGGCCAGGTGCAACCCAAGGACGTCAAGCGATGGCTCGACACCGGTGAGTGCATTCTGATCGATGTGCGTGAGTCCGATGAACACGCCCGCGAGCACATCAAAGGAGCCACCCTGCTTCCGCTCTCGCGATTTGCCCCCCAGCACGCGGCAGCACTCGCACGGCCCGGCCAGAAAGTGGTGATTCATTGCAAGAGCGGCCGCCGCTCCGCAGATGCCTGCCGGATGTCAGCAGGCCTCGCTGCGTCGGGGGTCCAGGTGCTGAGCATGACGGGCGGTATCGAAGCCTGGAAGAATGATGGCCTCGCGGTCACGACCAACACCCGCGTGTCGGGCGTCAGTGTGATGCGGCAGGTGCAGATGGTGATCGGAATCTGCGTGCTGGCCGGAAGCGCCCTGGCCTGGTTCGTGGACCCGCGCTGGTTGGGAGTTCCTGCGTTCTTTGGTGCAGGCCTCGTCTTCGCGGGTGCGTCTGGAACGTGTGCGCTGGCCACCGTGATCGGCTGGATGCCGTGGAACCGTGCGAAGCCAGGCGGTGATTGCACGAGTGGTTCGTGCAACTAATGCGGATTCTACTTGGATTCTGCGGGTGAACTGATGAGCGACCGCGGTGCTCCGTACGCGCCTGTGACTCCTGCGGCACCGGAGAATCGCTTGGAGCACGCGCTCTGCAGGCTTTTTGGCCTGAAGAGAAAGGCTCCAAACATCGAGATGAGACGCGCAGTGCTCACGCACGGACGCAGACTGCCAACAACGCGCCAATCGCGCCGGTTCAGTGATGCGAAGGAATCAAGTGTGTTCCGTATAAGCCATCTCGATCCCATTGACTCGCGAGTCCGATGGGGTTCCAAGCGGTCGGCACCGTTGGTTCCATCGCTTTGAATTGTGCGCCGCACGCCCATTCGCACCAAGCCGGCTCGCATCGCCGCGGTGTTCCCGAAGGCGCAGCGACTCAAACTGCCATGGCCCGGGTGTACTTGAACCCACACGTCGTGTGACCGGCTCCGGATATCAAGTCCGTTGCGTCTGCCGTTCCGCCACAGGTGCCAAGTGCAGAATACTCGGGACTACGGCGACCCTGCAGGCAATCAAGACGGAGAACAGCGAGTCTCTCGGCGGATTGCTTGCTGCCCGAGATCCACTTCTCGGTGCGATGATGTCGGTGTTGCGTTGACTGACACCCAGGCAGGCGGCCCGCAGCGGCGCGCTCCCCCCTCCCACCAGACCTGGCTGCTCAGTCCGCGTACGGCTGTTTTTCATTCAGCACGCACGGGGGCGTTGCTGTACGGGTCTGGCGGCGCGTGCTCCTGGAGCACGAGAATCTCGGTGCGCTGATTGGTCTGGGCCTCATCCGAGGTGCGGGCGCGGGCAACGATCGGGGCGCACGTGCCGCTGGAGACCAGGCGGATCTGCTCCCATTGGACGCCGTTGAGGACCATTTCGTTGCCCACCGCCCATGCGCGCTGATACGCAAGGTCACGGGCTTTCTTCATGTCGCGCCAGGTCTCCCACTTGCTGGCGTGCCCTCGAACCTCGACCATCCAGCGGCTATCAACGATGCGGCGCGAAATCCGGGCGATGTCGGCTTTCGCCTGCGAGCTCAGGAGCACGTCTTTCTCATCGAACTGGACGAACTCCGCTTCACCCTGCCAGTCTGACGGCCGGATGCTGGAGATGCCATCGTTTCCGACCGCGTCCAGGTTTCCGTCGCTGGCGGGGGCCTCGCCGGCGTCGACGGGGCTGTCACCCGCGCCGGGCTTGCGACGGTCTCTGAGGCGCCGGATCAGCGCCTGGTCCTCGGGGAGAATGGAGTCCATCGACACCGGGTTGTGGAACGCCTCGCGGACCGCGATGGCCACGTCGAGCAGACGTTCCTCACCCGTGGAGGCGCCCTCCGAGTCCGAAGCCCCCTTGGGGCCCATGTTCATGGCGAGGAGGATGACGAAGAAGCCCATCATGAGAAGCACGTTGTCGGCGAAGGAGACGATCCATCCTTCCTCGTGCTCGTGCTCCGCATGCGCGCCGTGTTGATGGTGCTTCTTGTGCTTCTTGTGCTTCTCGTGGGAGCCACCTTCGGCGTTGTGCGTACGGTCTTGCGCGTGTTCGGACATTCACACCTCCGTTTCCATCACTGGGATCAGGCCGCCTTCAGGTTCCCGCGGCTGGAGGCGGGGATGAACGCGGCCATCTTGTCGAGCGTGCTGCGCGGGTTCTCGCCGGCCTGGATCGAGAGAATCGCCTGCATGACAAGCTCGCGCCGAAGGATTTCCTCTCCGGCGCGGTAGGCGAGTTTGTCTCCCATCGGACCAGCGACGCAGTTGGCGAGCACGGTG
Organism: Phycisphaerales bacterium; assembly: GCA_044371005.1. Taxonomy (GTDB): domain Bacteria; phylum Planctomycetota; class Phycisphaerae; order Phycisphaerales; family UBA1924; genus UBA2402. Next base: position 4,688 of record JBILUL010000125.1, read on the forward strand.
CCGTACATGGTCGCGACCACGGCCACCGCGAGCATGTATCCCATGGTCGCGATATCGCCGCCGAGGTTCTTGAACATACCGATCTGGCCCAGGAGCGTGGCCACCAGGCCCAGACCGGGACCGTACGTCTTCAGGAGATCGAAGAACTTCTTGCCGCTCTTGTGGCGATCCTGCATCGCCATGATCTCCAGACGCAGGGTGGACTCGATGGTGTCGGGCTCCACCCCGTCCACCGCCATCTTGAGACCACTGGCGAGGAAGGGGTCGTTGATCTTGGCGATCTCGCTCTCCAGGGCGAGGATTCCATCACGGCGGGCGCGTTCGGCAAGAACCACCGCCAGGTTGATGGTCTCAATCGTTGTGGGCGACTTGTTGAACATGAACTTCTTGACATACCCCGGGACCATCATGATCCGGTCCATCGGCATGGACATGAGCACCGCGGCGACCGACCCGAGAATCACCATGTAAAAGCCCTTGGAAGACCACAGGGCCATGACGTCTCCTGAAGTCGCCTGAAAACAGACGAGCCCGACGATGAAGGTCATCAGCAATGTTCCGGCGATACTGGCTTTGTCCATGGCGTGTCTCGTGAAGGTGTGCGGAGAATCCGCAATGACATCGAACCAAACGGCACAGACCTTCAGTGCGGTACAACCATTACACACGGAATATTCGATTCGAATGGCAGGATCGGAGCACACGGAACCACCCGAGGGGGTGGGAGGTGGTCATGGAGAGCGCGAACCCGCTCGGTCTTTCGCGCTCCGAACCGATGTGCATCGCCTGAACGGGTCATTGAATCCGAATGGTGGAGAAGCCTGGACGGCCCACCCCTGCTACTCGTCGAGTGAGCGGCTTGCCCGGACGAGCCACGGATCTGTTTGATGGCAACGCAACGGCTCGATGCTGATCTCAACCGACGCCGAGCCTCGACGACCGGGACGCAGCCGTTTGTCCACCCCCACGACACCCCCACGACACCTCCACGACACCCCCATGAGCCGGCTGAGTTCCTGGCGGCCCGATGCGTGGAAAGAGCGGGACACCCCGCCGCCGTGAGGTGGGGTGTAGTTGGTCCATCGCTCACTCCGCAACCACCCAAATCGCAGGATTTTACGAATGCGACGCTCATCGCCAGTCGGAAATCTGATGGAACTCTTGGGCAAGACCGCGGCGGGCCAGATTCCGGGAGGGCGGCGCATCGCGGTGCGACGGGAGTTCGGGGTGGAACGCAAGACGTGAGAAGGGGGTGGGACACAGATATCCTGGGACCGAGGTGTGAATTGGCAAGGGTGGTGTCGGTGGTCGGCGCGGTCGCGAGTGCACGCATCAATTGATTGTGCCGAGGAATGCAATGCTGGAGGGGACCTGAGACATAAAGCTGCAAACGTTCGTGGTTCTGGAGGCGAGAAGGCGCACGCAGCGTGTACATCGAATCCAGGGCTGCAAGGAGGATGGTCTTTGGACGCAAACGTGTGGCGGTTTGGCGGGAGTTGTCCTCGAATTCTGGGAGATGACCATGATGCATCGTGATTGTGTGGCGGCGATGGCGGTTGCAATGGTGTCGGCTGGCGCGATGGCGCAGACGGCCACGTCGTTCACGTATCAGGGGTTGCTCCGCGATGGGGGCGGGGTGGTGAACGGGACGTTTGACGCGAGATTCCGGCTGTTCACGTTGTCGTCGGGCGGAGCTGAGATTGGATCGGCGAACACCCAGCTGGGCCTCTCGGCAGTCGATGGAGTCTTCTCGACGACGTTGGACTTTGGGCTGGCGTCGACGCTGCAGAATGGCGGGCTGTGGTTGGGGATTGAGATTCGCCGGCCGTCGGGCTCGGGCGAGTTTGTTCCGTTGAGTGGGCGGCAGCCCGTGACGCCGACGCCGTTCAGTTCGACCACTCGTGGGCTTTTCGTCGATGAACTCAATCGATTGGGCGTGGGCCGGGTGCCGGATTCGGTGATCACGGCGCGGGGCACCAACTTTGGTGGCGAGTTCCGTGTCGTTGATACTCCCCAGAGCGTCGGGACGCAACTGCTCGCGGATCTGTTCGTTCCGGGCTCGTCGGGCGCTCAGATGCGGTTCCGAAACGGCACCGCCTCGTTCTGGGATCTTGGCGCGAACGCGTCGGGGAACTTTCTGCTGAAGGCCTCCAACGCGACGCGAATCGTGGTGACGCAGTCCGGGTTGGTCGGACTGGGCACGCTCGCTCCGGCGTCAGCGTTGGAAATCCGCAACGACTCCAACCCGTCGATCACGGTCGGCACCAATTCGCTGTCGGACGGGCAGATCTACCTGGGCAATTCGGCCCACGGGCTCCGCCGGAACTATCGAGGCACGACCAATGACGTTGGGCTGTTCACGACCTCGGCAAATCTACGGTTCTCCGCGGCGGGGCCCAACGCGACGCAGATGACGCTGACCAACGGCGGCGTCCTGGACATCGGCGGCCGGGTGACGGCGGCGCCGACGGGCAACGGGGCAACGGACGGCTCGATCCAAGCATTCCGCTCGACCGGATCGGTGGTTGGCCTGATCTCCGGGTTTGGCACAGGCTACCAGATCGCAGTCGCCAATTCGACCGGGACGGCGCTGACCGCGAGCATGTTCACGACCTATGCCACCAACCAGGGAACCCTGACCGCGAACGTGAAGAGCTTTGTCGAGCCCAACCCGCGCGACCCATCCACAGACATTTACTACGCCTGCCTGGAAGGGCCCGAGGCGGCCATGTACACGCGTGGCACGGCGTCGCTGGTGAACGGCCGGGCGGTCATCACGCTGCCGCAGCACTTCGCGGACCTCGCGTCTTCGCAGGGGCTTACCGTGATGCTGACGCCATTGTCGGCAGATTCGCGCGGGCTGGCGGTCGTTCAGAAGAGTGTGGGCGGGTTCGAGGTGCTGGAGCTGATGAAAGGGGCCGGGAGCTACTCGTTTGACTGGGAGGTCAAGGCGGTACGCAAGCAGCACCTGGACTTCCAGGTGCAACGCCCGTGGACGGACCGCCGGGTGGCGAACCCGAATGTCACGGATGCGCAGGCGTGGGAGATTCGCAAGCGGGAAGTGCTGGAGTCAAACCGTCGAGCAGCAGCGTTGGAGGCGGCGACGGTGCGATGAGTGGAAGTCTGTGGAACGAGCGTTCCTTCGCAACTGACAACGAGTGACGGTGAGAGCCGACGGCGAGCATCGCACGCGAGTTCAGCGGTTGCGAACTGTGTTCACGCGCACAGGGCGGCGCTTCGCGGGCTTCTCGCGGCATCTGAACGGCCCCCTTAACCCCCCGGCCCAGATTCCGGCCCGCCAACGGTCCGGCGGTGTGGGGCAGTTCGCGAGAACACACGCAAACCGCAGTAAATCAAGTGGCCCCGGTGGGACTTGAACCCACACGCCCTGTTACGGGCTGCGGATTTTAAGTCCGCTGCGTCTGCCATTTCGCCACGGGGCCGTGATCCTTCCATTCTACGTTCCACCACCGCACCACACCCAACACACGCCCCAGCGTAACCTCGCCCATGCCCAGACTCCGCGTTCACTGCTTTGGCCTCTCCATTGATGGCTTCGGTGCCGGCCCCGCACAGAGCCTCGCCAACCCCATGGGCCTGGGCGGCATGGCGCTCCACAACTGGGTCTTCCCCACCCGCACCTTCAGACTCATGCACCCCGACCTGCAACTGGGCCCGGTCGACGGCCCTCCAGAGGGCACCACCGGCATCGACGACCAGTTCGTCGCACGCGGCTTCCACAACCTCGGCGCCTGGATCATCGGCCGCAACATGTTCACCCACTCAAGGGGCCCATGGCCCGACGATTCCTGGACTGGCTGGTGGGGACCCAACCCACCCTTCCACACACCGGTCTTTGTGCTCACCCATCACCCTCGTCCACCCCTGGTCATGGAAGGCGGCACCACCTTCCACTTCGTCACCCGCGGCATCCACGAAGCCCTTCAACTCGCCACCGACGCGGCGGGCGCCAAAGACATCCGCCTGGGCGGCGGCACCAACACCATCCGCCAATATCTCTCCGCCCGCCTCATCGACCATCTCCATCTGGTCATCAGCCCTACACTCCTGGGCTCGGGCGAACATCTCCTCCAAGACCTCAACTTCCCCGCGCTCGGCTACGAGATCACCGAACACGCCTCCTCCGCAACCTGCTCGCACCTCACAATCGAACGCATCGCAACTTCCCAAGCCTGATGCCCCATGGCTGATCGCTTCTCCCGCCATTCTGCTTCGCGATGGGTCCTGCGCACCGCCGCACTCACCGTCGCGTCCATCGTTCTGGGTGGCTGCTTCGGTGTCGTCGCCACATATGCGATGAACATGCCACGCATGGCCGACATCGCCTTCATGTTCGGTGCCATCGCAGGATTCGCCTGCAGCCCTGCCCTCACGCTCGGTCTCAAACGCGGGCCACTGCTCCCTGGCCTTGCCGTCATCATCCTGCCCACCATCGCCGCGGCATACCTCGGCGGCCGGTTCACACCCCCCAACGGCGGCCCCGTGATCGGCATGGCCGCCTCCATCACCACCTACATCCTCGCATCAATCTGCTGGCGCGTGCTCACGACCAAGTGGTATCCAGCCCCGCCTGCCAATGCGTGCCAGCAGTGTCGCTACGACCGCACGGGCCTGCCTGAAGCCGCGCCCTGTCCCGAGTGCGGAAGAACGTCGACGGTTCCGCTCATCAAAGACCCGTGAGCGACTAGCTTGCCGCGTGCATGAGCAGGTTCAAACCAATTCCCAAGCCAAGGAATCTGAAATCTGAAATCTGAAATTTCAAATTTCAGATTGTCTCTTCTTGTTCTCTCTTCTCCCTCGCCCTCGCCATCTCCGCCGACCACTTCGCCACCACGCGCTGCTGCTCCGCCGCGAGTCTGCCCCTCAACTCCTCCGCCTGTTTTCGCTCCTGATACTCAACGCGACTCTGGTCCGTGAGATACCGCTGTCCCTTGATGCTCGAATTCTGCAGGCTGTCTGCCCACGCTCGAATCTGTCGCGAGCATGATTCAGCCAGCGAGGCCAGTTCAGCAACCACACGCCCAAACCCCGCCGCGGCTGGCCACCGCTCCAAGAACCGGAGCATCGACCGAACCTCGCCGCAGCTGCCACGCGCAATGTACAAAAACGTCAGCACCTCCGAAGTGCTGCCGCGCTCAAACCCCTCCGCAATGTTGTTCGACACGCTCACGGATGCACGCCGCATCTGATCCTTGAGGCCGCCCGCATTCCCGAACACTGCATCATCCGTCAGCGCAAACACCCCAATCGCCAACTCCATCGCCGCCTGCCAGACAGGAAGCCGCTCAAAGCGGTCGTACTTCATGCCCCACGCCCTCAATCACGCAGACCTCACACGTGTTCCCAGTCGCCGCCAATCGGAACCGGGTCCCACGATACAAGCCGTTAGGGTCTCAAGAAAAGCAGATGACAAGAAATTCGAAATCTGAAATTTCAAATTTCAGATCCACCCTCCGCCAACTCCCACCGCATCACCACTCTCGACGACATCGGCGGATGCGCCATCGTCAGCCGCAGACAGAAGAACTCCTCCGCCTTCCACCCCATCCGCGAAAACACATGTTCCGCCAGCTCTTGCGCTCGCGGCACCAGCGGCGTGGCCACCTCCGGTGGCGGTCCATCCAGCTCCACCAGCTGCTCTCCCTTCCACAGCAGATTCTCAATCTTCTGCGCGGCAGGCCCATCCGCACCGCCATGCGGGAATCCGAAGACAAACACCTCGGGCCGGATCGTGCGCCGCAGGTCGCGATGCAGCACCAGATCAAACAGCAACGTCTCCACCGGCAGCGTGACCGAAGCTGAGACCGATCCATAGAGATCTGTCGGCGTGCGCACTGCAGGCAACCCGCGCACAATGTTGCCCACCGCCACATCAAACTCCGCCTGCTTACCCACCGGCCCCTCCGACAGCAGGTAGTCACACCCATCCGCACTCGTCACCGTCTCCAGTGCCGGCATGTTCGCGGAGCAGAAGGGACGCACCAGCAGTGGGAGTGTCGGATCCGGCGTCAGATCGATGGATTCCGGAAACGCCGCCGCGGCGAGCTGCACGCCCTTGTCATTCGCCAGCACCATCCGCATCAATCGCCACCGCACATCCGGCCGCAATCGCCTGAACCCAAGCACCTGCGATGCATGCACATAGTCCACGCGTGGCGGCGCCCCATCGCTTGGTCGCAGAAACACCATCGAATGCCGCGTCCGCGCACTCACACCCCACAGCGCACTGTTTCCCTGAAACGCCAGCTCGCGGCTGCGCGTCGCACGCTCGGCCCCGATGTCCAGCAGCCCCATGCTCTCCAGCATCAACTCGAACTCATCACGCGTATCCGCATGCCTCGCCACCACATCGTCCAAGGCATCAAGGCTCTCCTCCACGCCAGCCGCGGCGAGCCTTGCTGCCTCCGACTTCGACAACGCCTCCATCGCCAGTCGAAACCCATCACGCCCAGGCAGATCGATGAACGCCGTGAACGGGTTCGTGCTCGACATGAGCCGCGATAGCTTCGCGGATGTATTGCGATTGATACCAAACCGACGCGAGACGTCCTGGGGCTTTCCTTTGTCTGCGCGAGCGGCGTCGTAGACCGCGCCCAAGGCCCGCCGCAGCGATTTCATCGCCACGCGGCAATCCTCGGCCAATGCCGTCGAATCCGCACCGCCTTGACTCACTTCGCGACCCGTCATGTCTGTGCTATACTAGTCGACAAGATTCACTGGTGATGTCACTGGTGAATCTTTTGAGGCATGAATTCCAGATGAGAACGTGGCTCAGATTCGCCGCGTTCTTCGCAGAAAGGCACCTGCAATGACGACACATCTCTCCGGCAGCAGGTTGGTGCAGTGGTGGGGCCAGGGTGTGCGGGCTGCATGTGCCCTCGCCGCGGCTTCGGGTCAGGCCTTTGCCCAGGCAACGCCCGCACCAGAGTTGAACACCCAGCCGGCAGCCGTCACTCCCGCGACTCCCGCCGCGGCTGAGACCCAGGCTTCGCAGGGCATCCTCCCGATTCCAACCTACACCGGCTCGCTCGCCGAGCGCCGGTATCTCACCGGCGACTGGGGCGGCAAGCGGACCGACATGGCTTCCCGCGGCGTGCAACTCGACCTGGATTTCACGCAGACGGCGCAGTCGGTGGTCGATGGCGGGCGCGATGTGGGTGCTCGCTACAACGGCACGCTCGACTTCAACCTCAATCTCGATCTCATGCGCATGAACGTGCTGCCGGGCGCACTCATCAAGTTCCGCGCTGAGTCCAAGTACGGCCGCACTGTCAACGGCAACACCGGCGCGATTCTGCCCGTCAATGCCGATGGCTACTTCCCGCTCACCAGCTCGCCCGATGATGACATTCCCGTCACCATCACCGATCTCACCTATATCCAGTTCCTCTCCGAGACGTTTGGTCTCCTGGTGGGCAAGTTCAACACGCTCGATGCCGATCCCAACGAGTTTGCCTCAGGCCGCGGCACAAGCCAGTTCCTCAACGCCAACTTCCTCTTCAACCCCTCCGTCGCGCTCGTGGCTCCCTACAGCACGCTTGGCGGCGGCCTGAGCTGGAAGCCCACGAGCAAGCTCACCGTCAGCAGCCTGATGTACAACTCGATCGACTCCTCGACCAGCTCGGGTTTCGAGGATGTGGGTGATGGCACTTCGTGGTGTACCGAAGTGCAGTACCAGTATCAACTGGGCTCACTCCCCGGCGGACAGAATGTTGGCTTCATCTATTCCTTCAACAACGATTTTGCGCAGCTTGGTGGTCGTTATACCTTCGAACCCGGTGAAGGCATCGTCATCCCGACCCAGAGTGATACGTGGGCTGCCTATTGGAGCGGCTGGCAGTACCTTTACAGTGAAGAAACCAGCGAGGCGCCGATCGACCTCACCAACGGCACTCCTGATCGCCAGGGCCTCGGTCTGTTTGCACGGTTTGGATTCGCTGATGAAGATACGAATCCGGTTGAGTGGTCAATCAGCGGCGGCATTGGTGGCCGCGGCTTGATTCCTTCACGTGACAACGACACCTTCGGCATCGGCTACTTCCACTCTTCCATTCAGGAAGGTCGCCTGAGTGGCTTCACCAGCATCAACGATCACGCAGAGGGCTTCGAAGCCTACTACGGACTGGCGATCACCCCCGCGGCGGTCCTTTCGTTCGATGCACAGGTCGTCGATTCCGTCAGTGCTGAGCTCGACAATGCCATTGTGCTGGGCATGCGGCTTGGCATCCAGTTCTGATCGACGGGCCCAGCGAGCGGATCAGGGCTTGTATGATGGTGTGCTCGCTACTCTCGTGTACTTGTTGTGTTCAGTGACTTGATGCATCGGGCGTCGGTTTCAGGAGCCATGCATCGCCGTACGCCGCGACGTCAACGCCGTCTCTAGTCTCACCACCAAGGAGGATCTCATGATTCGACTCGTCCCACTGCTGATCAGTGCGCTCGCCGTGCTTTCAGCCTTCGCACCCTCGTCCGCGGTTGCGCAGGCAACCAAGCCTTTGCCTGCCAAGCCCAACATCGTCCACATCGTGGCCGATGACCTTGGCTGGAAGGATGTGGGCTTCAATGGCTGCGCCGACATCAAGACCCCCAACATCGATGCGCTTGCTTCCGGCGGCGTGAAGTTCACGCAGTTCTATGTGCAGCCGATGTGCACGCCCACCCGCGCGTGCCTGATGACAGGCCGCTACCCCTTCCGCTACGGCCTTCAGACGGCCGTGATTCCCTCGGTGGCCGACTACGGCCTCGACACCAGCGAGTGGCTCCTGCCTCAGGCCCTCAAGGAAGCCGGCTACAAGACGGCCATCATCGGCAAGTGGCACCTGGGCCACGCCGACAAGAAGTTCTGGCCCAGGCAGCGCGGCTTTGATTACCAGTACGGCGCGATGATCGGCGAGCTTGACTACTTCACGCACGATGAGCACGGTGTGCGCGACTGGTTCCGCAACAACGAACCCGTGAAGGAAGAAGGCTACACGACGACGCTGCTGGGCAAGGATGCCGTCAAGCTCATCGAGGAGCACGATGCCTCCACGCCCCTCTACCTCTACCTTGCCTTCAATGCACCTCACACCCCCTATCAGGCTCCGCAGGAGTACATCGATCGCTACAAGAACATCGAAGAGCCCACGCGTCGCATCTATGCCGGCATGATCAGCTGTCTTGATGATGAAATCGGCCGCGTGGTCGCCGCGCTCGACAAGAAGGGCATCCGCGGCAACACTCTCATCCTCTTCCACAGCGACAACGGCGGCACCCGCAACGCCATGTTCGCCGGCGTGATGGCCGACATGTCCAAGGTGAAGATCCCCTGCGATAACGGCCACTTCCGCGAAGGCAAGGGCATGCTCTTTGAAGGCGGGACTCGCGTCTGCGCCATGGCCAACTGGCCCGGCCAGATCAAGCCCGGCACCGTCGATGGCCTCATCCACGCCGTCGACATCTTCCCGACCATCACGACCCTCGCTGGCGCATCAACGGCCAAGTGCAAGCCCCTCGATGGCCACAATGTCTGGGAGACCATCTCGCAGCACAAGGCCTCGCCCCGCAACGAGATCATCTACAACATTGAACCCTTCCGCGCCGCGATCCGCCAGGGCGAGTGGAAGATGATCTGGCGCACGATGCTCCCCTCCAGCGTCGATCTCTACAACATCGTGAACGACCCCTCCGAGACCACCAACCTCGCCTCGAAGCACCCGGAGATGATCGCCAAGCTCCAGAAGCGCATCGACGAACTCGCGAAGGACGCGACCAAGCCCCTCTTTCTGGTCGAACAGTTCAAGGTCATCAACAAGGGCATGCAGGGTGAACCTCTCCTGCCCATCGATGAAGGCTTCAGCAACGACTGATCGGCGTGCTGCACCTGGCAGTCCGACCTCTTCCTGATTTCAAGCCCTGCCTGCGGCTCAGGC
>JBILUL010000019.1:0-50599 GCA_044371005.1 Phycisphaerales bacterium
TCGCCAACCCGCGGCTCACCACCCGCTGGTCCACGCAGGTCGATGCCGCGAACCCCTGGCCCGAGTACCCTCGACCCGCACTGATCCGTTCCGACTGGCTCAACCTCAACGGTCCCTGGCAGTATGAACTGCTCGAAGCCGGCACTGTGACCGATCAGGGCACCATTCTGGTTCCCTTCCCGATTGAGTCCGCACTCTCAGGCGTGAACAAACGCGTGTCGGCCACGCAGACGCTGCGCTACACCCGCACCTTTCGTGTGCCCCAGGCCTGGACCAGGCGTGGCGACCAGGTGCGGCTCAACATTGGTGCCTGCGACTGGTCAAGCCGCGTGATCGTGAATGGCACACTGGTGGGCACGCATCAGGGCGGGTACGACCCGTTCTCCTTCGATCTCGCCGCGGCAATCAAGCCCGGCGATAACACGCTCATCGTCGAAGTCACCGATCCTGGCAACTCTGGCGGTCAACCACGCGGCAAGCAGTGGGACCGGCCCCACGGCATCTGGTACACACCCACCACCGGACTTTGGCAGACCATCTGGCTCGAACCCGTGCCCGCCGCGAATCTCCTTCAGGTCACTGCCAGCGCCGACTTCTCCACCAACACCATCACGATCAACCCCGCCGCGGCGAACCTTCCCGCCACCCACCGCATCGTCGCGAAGGTGCGCGAAGGCTCCTCACACGTTGCCTCCGCCACCGTGAGCGCAACACAACCCGGCCAGATCCCACTCGCTGCCGTCAAGCACTGGTCGCCCGATCGCCCCGCCATCTACGACATCGATCTCTCGCTCATCGATGGTGCGGGTAGTCAGGTCGATCGTGCGTCGACCTACGTGGCCTTTCGCGATGTGCGACTGGGAAAGGATGCAGCGGGCATCAACCGAATCCTGCTCAATGGCACGCCCTGCTTCATGTTCGGGCCGCTGGATCAGGGCTTCTGGCCCGACGGTCTCTACACGCCCGCAACGATCGAAGCGATGCGCTTTGATCTTGAAGCCACGAAGCAGATGGGCTGCAACATGCTGCGCAAGCACGTGAAGGTCGAACCGCAGATCTTCTATTCGATGTGCGATCGCATGGGCCTCATGGTCTGGCAGGACATGCCAAGCCCCTTCTTCGAAGCGCCCAAGTGGGATGATGGCTTCCCGCCTCTCACCGATGCCTGGAAGCAGAACTTTGAATCAGAACTCACACGCATGATCGAGACGCACCGCCAGCACCCCTCCATCGTGATGTGGGTTCCCTTCAATGAAGGGTGGGGGCAGAACGATCTGGCCTGGTCTGCACGCGTCGTCGATCAGGTCAAGAAACTCGATCCCACGCGGCTTGTCAACTGCGCGAGCGGCTGGACCGACACCGGCAACGGCGATGTGCTCGATGTCCACATCTATCCGGGGCCAGGCGGCGCACCACTGCAGCCAGACCGGGCCGTGGTGCTCGGCGAGTTCGGTGGCCTGGGGCTGCCCATGGATGGCCATACGTGGGCCAGCAAGGACAACTGGGGCTACGTGAGCTACAAGACGCGCGAAGAACTCACCGATGCGTATGTGAAGCTCATCGAGGCGCTTCCCCTGCACTATGCACGCGGCGTGAATGCCGCGGTGTACACGCAGACCAGCGATGTCGAGATCGAATGCAACGGATGGCTCACCTACGACCGCGAAATCTGGAAGATCGATGCCGCTCGCGCATCCCGCGCCGCACAACCTCTCTACGCGCCGCCCCCGGTGCTCAAGCCCCTCGTGCCGTCGGCCAGCTCCGGTGCTCCGGGCCCGAAGTGGAAGTTCACGCTCACGCAGCCCGGTGAAGGGTGGATGCTTCCTTCATTCAATGACGCATCGTGGTCCATCGGCGCTGCCGGATTCGGCAAGGCTTCGACGCCGGGCGCGAATATCGGCACGCCGTGGGAAACGCCCCGTATCTGGTTGCGTCGGACCGTCCAGGTCCCCGCGATGCAGTCGCCCATGCTTGAAGTGCATCACGACGAGGATGCGAAGATCTACATCAACGGCATCCTCGCTGCGTCCCTTGCCGGCTACACCTCAAGCTACCAGCTGATCGGCATCTCATCCGAGGCTCGCGCCCAGCTCATTCCCGGCACCACCATCACCATCGCCGTGGAATGCACGCAGACCACCGGCGGCCAGTACATCGATGTGGGCCTGATGGATCTGGTGGGCAAGTAACACGGGGTTTCTCACCAAGGCCCGACGCCGCGGCCGGTGCTTTCGAGTGGCACCGTGTGAAGGTACTGCGTAACCGTCTCACGATCCAACGGTCCATCAAGCTCCCACACCTGCGCGAATGGCGGCACCCCGTGATACGCAAGGAGCAGCGGGGGATGCTCGGGGCGATGGAGTGTTGCCGGGCCGGTGAAGGCACCTTCGCAGTAGAACGCCGCGTGCTGGTCGGGTTCCACGAGCACGAACCGTCGCGATTCACCGGGCTTGCCCGCCAGATACGCGTGAACGAGCTGGCCTTCTTCATCATCCTCCGCCGCGGCGAGCGTGCCTTCGGGCACCGGCCACGCAAACGCCAGATACAGCGGCCGCCCACCCGGATTATCGCGGCGGGCCACCACATCAATGGCCAGCTCACGCGCCGGCTCCTCCAGCCGCACGATACCCGCGAGCACGCCCTCGTACCATTCCATGATGTACACGCGGCTCACAGGCTGCGACAAGAGTGGTGGGGGTGTCATGGGTTCAGTGCAACAGGAAAGCTGAGCAGGGATTGCCCAACCGAAAGTACTACAATTCAATCCCGTCGAGACGTCGAATAATCGACTCCTGTGTCGCCAACAGCTCGGCAACGGCTCGTTCGATCCGCGACAGCCTGTCCTCGACGTTCATCGGTAGTTCACTCACCTTTTCCCATTCGCCCGCCTCAAGGTCAAACCAACCGCTGTTCCAGTCCGGCAGATGAACCGCTTTTACAGACCGCCGAACAAGCCCGGCATGCGTCTCGGTAGTTGCCTGCTCGATCCGGCGTTTCATTGCTTCGCGTCCAACCCGGTCCCCATGATTGAGGATGATCGACAGTTCGGGGACTTGCTTCGCCGTGTCGTTTGTGAGCATGAAGTCGATCAGTCCGTCCTCATCCGTGTGCCCGGAGTAAAACTCGCCCAAGTTCTCGACCACGGCCTTTACCTCATCGGGCAGGCACTCAAGTTCACCAAACCGAAGCACATTGACCGTCGAAGCTGCCTCCGTCCCACTACGGAGGAGTCGGAGCTTGTGCCCGGGCGAGTTCATCGGGACGTAGCCTGAGAAGACAATGGTGGCCTGGGCGTTTCTCACCTGCTCGCCAAGGTGTTTCAAAGCCCGTCCACCCATGCAGGTACCCGGCCCAGCGAAGACGATTCGGGGGCCGTTCGAGCGTTTGGGTGGGCCATAGGAAACCGACCATGTACGTCCGTCGGCTTGAATCGGCGGCGCCCCGCTTTTCGGTAGGAATAGTGGCTGAAGTCGTTCGTCGATCTCGTGATCAGACAATCCTTCGAACAGCGGGGACTCAGCATTCAACCATCGGCGGCGCCCTTTGCCGTCGCGGCGCTGCAACTCCTTGAACATAACTTCTGAGTGCCGTCGAGCCTGCTCGGAGTCAACATAGATCGCGACTGGCTGTCCCTCGGGCCATTTCATTTCGTGATTGCGGAACACATAATCAATGTCCACAAGCAGGTCTTGCATTCGCTGGAGCGAGAACGATGGGAATATGACTATTGGGTCCGGTCCCGTGCTCAGCGCACGTGACAGCACCGACGCAAGCGCAGAGGTACGGGCGGCGAACGTCGCAGATTCGGGTCTTCGTTTCTTGCCTCCGTAGGTCGATTCGCACAGCAGGGTACTCATCGTGGGGTTGGGATACTGGCGACGTTTCTGCATCCCTCCGTACAGAGCTCCGTCGGCACACGGACCGATGTCTCCGGAGAACGTAAACGTCATGTTCTTCGTAGTTGACACGTTGACCCGCACTTCGATCGCGACCGAGCCTACGACATGCGCTGACCGCAGAAACATGCAAAACAGGTCTTGGTCCAAAGGTATCGTGTGTCCAAAGGTGAACTCCGGCTTGTCGTCCGGGCACGAGAACATGTTGTCAAGCATCGCCACGCTTCGTGCGTCCCACAAATCGGACTCGCCGCCGACGGGGTCTTGAAGCGCAATCTTCGTAAACTCGGCTGTTGCCCTCGTACAGATGATCTTTCCACGAAATCCCTCGCGGACGAGGCGTGGCAGCAGGCCGCAATGGTCTACGTGGGCGTGGGTGAGAAGCACGGCGGAGATTCGCTTGGGGTCAAACTCGAACTTACGCCGGTTGCGCTCTTCAGCGCCGGGAAAGCCCTGGTACATCCCGCAGTCTACCAAGTAGTAGCTGTCGGTTAGGTCGTAGTGCAAAAGCGTGCATGAGCCTGTAACCGTGCCGACTGCGCCAACGAACTTTGCCCGAAGACCCATCGTGTCGTCCTCCGCGGGTTGGTTGAACAATTAGTTACGCGAGGACTGTACGTCCAGGGCGCTACCGCCGCTGATGGTCCATTTCGCCAGGACCTTTGGGGCCCTGATGCTGAGCCAACGGCGCGGGTGGGCCGCGGCTTTCGCGCTGTCGGTGTCGGTGCGAAGGAGGGCACGATGCTTGCTCCGCAGTGTGCTGGGCAGGAACGAGACTGCGCTGGGATCATCTGAGCGGAGCGGCCCTCATCAATTTGGTCGCACCCACACCTCTGGGCCCACTTCCCGGTCGACCTCGCCCTGGCAGCACAGCGCCGTGTCCGTCGCGGTCATCCCGAGTCGCAGCGATCACTTCGGTTGCGTGGGGATATCCAGACCCACACGCCGGCCAGTCGTCGGAGATGGCCCGTCTGCTCGTCGGCGGGGGCACTCCGTGGTCCCCTGTTCACACAGTCGGCCTTCGTCGGGTTCGGCCACCCCCGCACAACGTTGGTCACGGGCAGGCCCAACTACTCAAGCGTGACATGCCGCCCTGTCCCAACGGCGCGAGTTGGTCCCCATGCCGGGGAGGCAACTCGAAAGAGCGGACGCTCCCCGGGGTATTGGATACCCCATAAGCCTGCCGATGTATCCGCCGTGCCGTCTCGGGTTCCCCAATCAGGACTTCTTCCCCTCGCGTTCCTCCGCCTTCATCCCCCATCCCGAACTACCATTCCCCGACCATGCCCACCTACGTCTACGAGCTTCTTGACAAGAAGGGCAACCCCACCGGGGAGACCTTCGAGATCTTTCAGTCCATGAAGGATGATGCGCTGACCAAGCACCCGGAGACGGGCAAGAAGTGTCGCCGCGCCATCGTCGCGCCCGCCATCGCGGAAAAGTGGAGCGACATGAAGTCCAAGAGCGCACTCTCCAACAAGAACCTTGAGCGCATGGGCTTCACCAAGTACGAACGCAAGGGCGATCGCTACATGGAACGCACCGCCGGCAAGTTCGGCCCCAAGACCCTGGGCGGGGGCGATTGAGCCCGCCCGGGCGGCACCGTTCATCCCGCAGCCGCGGCGAAGAACCAGTGCACACCCCGCCACTCGCGGGCTGTTGACGCTCCCTCTTGCCTCCCTTTGCCCTCCCTGACATGTCGCCTCGGCCAAGCGTGCCGCGGCACTGAGCACCTTCCCAGCCCCCTTTCCACGACGAACGAGCCCAAACCCCATGGCTTCCAAACCCTTTGTCGGCATCGATCTCGGCGGCACCAACATGCAGATTGGCGTCGTCTCCCCTGACTTCAAGATGCTGGGCGAAGCCAAGCGCAAGACCAAGGCCGAAGAAGGCACCGAGGCCATCATCGGCCGCATCGTCGCTGGCGTCGAGGAAGCGTGCGCAACGGCCAAGATCACTCTTGACGACATCGGCGGCATCGGCATCGGCGCCCCCGGCGCGGTCGACCCCATCGCCGGCATCGTCCTCGAAGCCGTCAATCTCCGCTGGGAAAACCTCGCCCTGGCCGACATCCTCGCCAAGCGGATGCACACCAAGGTCTACCTCGACAACGACGTCAACGTCGCCGTCTACGGCGAGAACAAACTCGGCGCCGGCAAGGATGCACGCGACCTGCTGGGCGTCTGGGTCGGCACCGGCATCGGCGGCGGCCTCATTCTCAACGGCCAGCTCTACTACGGCCACTTCATGACCGCTGGCGAAATCGGCCACACCATCCTCTACCCGCACTCTCCCCGTGGCCAGCGCTCGCTTGAGCACAACTGCTCGCGCAGCTGCGTGGTCGATCGCCTGGTGCGTCTCATCAAGGCCAACAACAAGTCCAAGATCGTCAAGGACATCGAAGACGACTACACCAAGATCAAGTCCAAGCTCCTGGCCAAGTACTACCGGGGCGGCGAATCGGAAGATGATCTGGTGATTGAGGTCATCGACAAGTCGGCGGAAGACCTGGCGGTCATGATCGCCAACTGCGTCACGCTGCTGAGCCTGCCGCGGGTCGTGCTGGGTGGCGGCCTCACCGAAGCCGTCGGCAAGCCTTTCGTCGAACGCGTCGAACGCGCGGTCCGCACGCTCGCCTTCCCCGACATCTGCAAGAGGGTTGAAGTCGTCGCCAGCAAGCTCGAGGACCATGCGGGCATCTATGGTGCCGCGATCCTGGCCATGGAACGCTTCGGCCGCTGAGCGAGTCTCGGGCCCGATTCGTTCACAACCGCCTTCCTGCCACGCCTCTTGAACCGGAGTCTCCATCTCATGCGCGTGTCTCATTCGCTCGCCGTTGCCCTCGTGTTGGCTGGTGGCTCACTCGCTCAGGAGACTCCCCCCGCAGTGCCAGCCAACGCACCAGCCATCCCACCCGTAGCTCCGGCTGCGGCGGCCCCTGAGCGGCCCATCGTGGCGTCGGAACGCTCCAAGCGTGCCGCGGCACGGGTTCAGGAAGCTTCGCTCATGGAGACGCTCAGGGCCTTCCCGCTCAAGCGCAGCGCCCTCGGCGGCCCCGAGGATGAGGCTGGCCTCAAGGCCACGCAGGAGATGATTGTCGCAAAGCTCAAGGAGATGGGGTACACGCCCGTCCTGCACGAGTTCAAGTGGACGAGCCCGGGCCAGCGGCTGGGCAAGGAGAAGAAGGAAGGCCAGCCCGCTCCGGAACCCGAGGCGATCACGTACCACAACATTTCGATCGATCTCAAGGGCTCGGTGCATCCCAATGAGGTGCTGGTGGTGGGCGGACATTTCGATGCTGTCCCGATGTCGCCCGGCGCGGATGACAACGCCAGCGGAGCCGCGGCGGTCCTCGAACTGGCCCGCGTCTACAAGGACCTGGGACCGCCCGATCGCACCATCCGCCTCATGTGGTTCAATCTCGAGGAGACCGGACTGGTCGGGGCGCGTGCCTACGTGACCAAGTGGACCAAGGACCAGAAGGCCATTGCTGCGGAGCAAGGGCCGCAGGCCCGCGAGCACATCGTCGGCATGCTGAGCCTGGAGATGCTCGGGTATTACAGCGATGCACCCAACAGCCAGTCGAGCCCCATTCCGCCGATCAAGGGAACCTTCGAGCCCTCGACGGTGGGTGACACGATTGCGGTGGTGGGCATCAAGACGTACCAGTCATTCAGCCAGCCGCTGATGAAGCTCATGACGCTGCACGAGCCAGCTGTGAAGATCACCAGCGTCGACTTCATGCCCATCCCGATCCCCGACATGATGCGCTCCGATCATCAGCCCTTCGTCGTCGCTGGTCTGCCGGGCGTGATGATCACCGATACCGCCAACTTCCGCAACCCCAACTACCACAAAGCTACCGATACGGTCGAGACGATCGATGCGGTGAGATACGCACGGACCGTGCGATCGCTTGCTGGGGCGGTGTGGCGTTTGGCGGAAGTTGACGAAGGCAAGTGAGCGGG
Source organism: Phycisphaerales bacterium (assembly GCA_044371005.1). Classification (GTDB taxonomy): domain Bacteria; phylum Planctomycetota; class Phycisphaerae; order Phycisphaerales; family UBA1924; genus UBA2402. Next base: position 7,865 of record JBILUL010000019.1, read on the forward strand.
TGCATGCACTCTGCTGAAAAACGAACAATCCGCTGCGTGACATCGCGGCGGATTGCTCGTGGAGAATCGTGATTCTTGGAGGAACCTGGCGAGAGCGTCAGAGCAGTGCGAGCAACTGATCCGCTGCGGCATCGAGGCGGTCCAGCGTGTCGTACCCGCCGCGGGAGATCTGTGAACGCACGGCGTCGATGAGGTCGTGGCGAACGGGGGTGGCGCTGCGGCTCCACAAGTCCGCCGCGGCGGGGCTGCGGTCCTTGAGTACCGAGGCGTGCGAAGCACTGCTCGCGGCCCTTGAATTCCGGGCTGATGCCGCGTGACCAGTCTGCGGACCTGCGGTTCGCATCTGCGTCTGATTCGAAGTCGAAGCGTTGATTCCCATCAGCATTCCAGTTCCCCTGTTCAAGAGCCCGCAGACAATCCTTCAAGATCCGGCCGAAGTGAACACGTCACCACCTTCGAGGTGCTTGTGGCAACCCCGATTCGATACGATTCGTGCTGTGCGATGCGCTCCGCGCTTCGTACGGATCTCGATGCCGCGTGCTCTTGGTCTTCGGGGGAGTGAACCCAGGTGTGAGGTTTCGTGGTAGCCTTTGGGGCCGCTCGAACTTCTCACCTGTACCACCATCCCGACGACTGCCGCGTTTTCCTTCCGTTGCCGCCACATCCGTGAGCGACACCATCTGTATCGACCCCGATGCGTAGAATGCTCCAAAATACAAGACTTTCGCTGGAGTTGCTTTAAGATCCTGTTATGAAGAGACTTATGCCCAATAACCCGCATCGGACTGCGCAACAATTTGTGCGGGAGTTCATGAGTTTTGGGGCGCAGGTTCTTTCCGGACAACACCTTTGGGGGAAGTCGTTCCTCCGGGCAGGGGGCGTGCACGCCGCGTGCATTGTCGCGGCGATGGGGCTTGGGGCGTGCAGTGGTGGGGAGAAGGCGGAAGAGGCGGCACTCGACCCTCAGGCACCAACCTACGCCTCGCCGTGGGATCGCCCGCTGGGCATGAAGGCGAGCGATGCGCCCGTCAGTGCAGGCAATTCGACGCCGCCCCGGAACAGAACGCTCGCTGAGTTGATGCAACTGGGCAACGCGGATGCGACGGAAGTGGCGACTGCGAGCCCGATGGAAGTTCCCGACGGTGCGTCGGTGCAGCCCGAACTTCTCGCGGCGAACGCAAAGGACTCTGGCCGGAAGCTCGCCGTCGCGGCCAAGACCGACTGGACGATTGTGATTGTCGGTTTCGACAAGGAACGCGAAGCGCCGCTCGCCGCGGAGGCACTGGCTCGCATCCGTGGCGATGGCGGCCTGCGCGAGGCTGTGCTCGAAGAACGGGGCAAGGCGGTGGTGGTGGCGTATGGGAAGTACCCATCGCCCGATGCCGCGGCGGCCAAGGCCGATCTCGAACGCATCCGCAGTCTCCGCATCGGCAATGAACGACCCTTCGGAAGCGCGATGATGGCACCGCCCATCTACGAGGCACTCCCGGGCACGTTGCCGCAGTACGACCTGCGCAACGTGAAGGCGCAGTATGGCGAACGGGGTGCGTACACACTTCAGGTGGGGGTGTATTGTCGCATGGACGATGCCGAGCCCAGTGCAAAGGAAATGGGCGAGTTCCGAGCCGCGGCGGAGAAGGCCGTCGTCGAGATGCGCCGCCAGGGCGAGAATGCCTTCTACTACCATGGCCCGCGCCGCAGCATGGTGACGGTGGGGCTCTTCGGGATCAAGGAGTTTGATCTCAAGAACCCGGGCCTTCAGAGTCCCGCGATCGGGCAGGCGATGCGCAAGTATCCGTACAACCTGGTGAATGGCGCGGGCGTGAAGCGCAAGCGCCCGGGCCAGGCCGAGCCGACGATCGATCCCAGCTTCATCGTCTCTGTGCCCTGAGTCGTTGAGAGGTTCACAGGTATCGGACCATGCGGGATGAGACCGGATTTTGCCTATACTTGGGCCAACTTCGCAGCACGAAGATGGCTCGGGAGCGCAGGAGACGATCATGAAGAATCAGTGGTGTGTGTTGGCCCTGGTGGCAAGTTGCGGCTGCGCGCTGGCGCAGGACTTCAACATCGACTTTGACATGGCGGGAACGGTGGCCGAGACCCCGCCGCTGGATTTCTTCGCTGGGGCTGGCTTGGCGGGGCGATGGAACGGCGTCCCGGCCTCCAGTCTGGGCCCGGTGGCATTGGTCGACCGCACTGGTGCGGCCACGCCCGCGTTCTTTACGCGATCGGGCGGCGGCGGTGCCTTCACGTTCGACAACTTCAACAGTCAGGGTGAAGCGCATTACCTGCTGGATGACATCATCGACATCGGCCCGCTTGACAGCATCGCCACATTGCGCATCGATGGGGTTGTTCCTGGCCTCTATGAGATCATTACGTACGCGGTCGCGCCCGACGACGCCGCGGCGAGGACGGAGATCTTCGTGCCCGGCAGCACCAGCGTCAATCCGCAGGTGGTCGGCGGTGAGATTCCGCAGGGCGCGTTCATCCCCGGCGTGACGCACGCTTCGCATATCGCCATGGTGGATGCTGATGGGATTCTCGCTCTGCAGGCCAGCACCGTAGCGGGGTTTGGTTCCGTCAACGGCCTTCAGGTCCGCTTGATCGCGCCCGCTCGCGTGCATGTTGACGCGTACGCGGCACCCGGTGGCGATGGCACCAGTTGGACTAAAGCCCTGAGCAGTCTTCAGGCAGCGATCGAACTGGCCCAGGCCAACCCCGCGGCGGTCCGCGAGATCTGGGTCACGCGGAACGGCGCACACTTCCCTTCCAGTCCGGGGGGCCGCGACAGTGCATTCCGCTTCACGACCAGCGCCAATGTCTTTGGCGGGTTTGCCGGCACCGAGACCTCGCTTGCGGAGCGAGATCTGTCGGGCGGCGTCACACTCCTGAGCGGCGCTGGTGCAGGTGGCGGCGGGCTCAACACCGATTGGGTCGTCCGATTCTCCCCGGCGGGCGGCCGTTTTGATGGCATGCCCGCGTGCCTCGATGGATTCGGCATCATCCGCGGCGGCAACGGCGACGGAACCGATGGTGGTGGCATTCGCATCAGCGGCGGATTCATGCGACGCTGCACCGTTGCCTACTGCACCGGCACCGATGGTGGCGGCATTCGCCTCAGTGACTTCGGTGCCGTCAATGACACGATCGTCCATACGAATCAGGCAGTCCGCGGCGGCGGCATCCATGTCTCTGGGAACAACGCCTTCGTCGGGTCGTGCACCTTCGCCGGCAACACGGCATCAGGCAACGGCGGCGGCATCTATCTCACCGGCTTTACTTCAATTCAGAGCACGCTGATTTACGGCAACCAGGCGTTTGCTGGTGGCGGCGTTGCTGGCGCTGGCGTCACCGTCGCGCCGGCATTGACAGGCTGCACGGTTGCTGACAACACGGCGTCCATCTACGGCGGGCTGTACATCGTCGATACCGACGGTGCACCTGGTGGTCCGTCGCTTCGAGACTCGATCGTCTGGAACAACACCGATGCCGATGGCGGCACCGACGCGTTCGAAGCAAACCTCAAGTACAGCGCGTGGCCATTTGGAATCGGCATGAGCCGCTGCATTGTGCAGGGGTTTGTGGGTGGCGCACCCTTTGAGTACACGATCGATGCGGACCCGCTCTTCACGGCTCCGTACGTTGCAGGTGGCCCGGTGATGCTTGACGAGAACTACGAGCCGCTGGCGGGTTCTCCCGCCATTGATGCTGGAGACACGGATCGTGTGCGATTCGATGAGTTTGATCTGGACCGAGATGGGGATCGCGTTGAGCTGATTCCCTTCGATGCGCGTCGTCATCCGCGGGTTCAGGATGATCCTTCGGCACCCGACACGGGCGCAGGTGGGCCTCCGGTTGTTGATATCGGTGCCATCGAGCGGGCCTTCGTGCCGCTGTGTCCGGCTGATTTCAATCAGGATGGGGGCGTCGATGGCGCTGACGTTGCGGCGTTCTTTGGCGCGTGGGAGAACGGGCTCACCGAAGCAGACACGAATCAGGATGGTGGCATCGATGGTGGTGATGTCGACACGTTCTTCGTGGCTTGGGAAGCCGGGGGCTGCTGAACCTCTGAGTGATCATGCTCGCAGTGGCGATGCACTCCCGTAGTGGCGATGCACTCCGTGCATCGGTCCAGAGGCACTCCTGTGCCTCGTGCCGCGGCACTCCTGTGCCGCTCCGGGTGCTGCAACAGCGGTCCAGCACGGAGGCACAGAGTGCCTCCGGACCGCGGCACGGAGTGCCGCGTGACCGATGCACAGAGTGCATCGCCACGAGCCCCGCTGATGCTCGGTGCTGCAACAGCGGTCCAGCACGGAGGCACAGAGTGCCTCCGGACCGCGGCACGGAGTGCCGCGTGACCGATGCACAGAGTGCATCGGTCACGCGCCTGGCCGATTCTCGTCACGTTGGGAGTCAGTGGATGCTGATCGCAGTGGCCTTCATTCCCGGGCCGGAGATGCGCACGCCTTCGCTGTCGGCGAGGATCTCGAGAGCTCCTGAAGTGGCTTCAATGATCCATGCGCCTTCCGCGGCATCGGATCGCACTCCGACGAAGAGATCGACTCGGGCACCCGCTTCAAACGGACAGGTAGCCTGTGCTCCGGCAGCCACCGGCACGCGTTGAACACCGCCCGCAGGCAGCGAGATGACGAACACCATGTCCTGAGTCCCGGTGTTGGTGATCGAGAGAGATGTCGGGACTTGCTGCGGGCCAAGGCGCTTGTACCAGACGGCACCGAGCGCACCGAGAACCACGAGCAGCAGGATGACCGATGTCACATGGCGACGCATGAGCAATAGTACCGCTGGCGAACAGCGGCACACGGACTCGGTGCGTCAGGGCCAGGGCAACAGACTAGCGGTCGAGTTCCGCAGCGACGACGTTGATCGAACCGATGACCGCCGGGATGTCCGCCAGCATGTGGCCTTCGGAGAGCTTGGCCATGAGCTGGTAGTTGATGAAGCAGGGGGGCCGCACCTTGACACGCCACGCACGGGGGCCACCATCGGCGACGATGTAGTAGCCCAGTTCGCCGTTGGCACTTTCCTGCGAGGAGTAGAGCTCGGCGATGGGGGCCTTCCAGCCCCGGTTGGTCATGATGAGTTCGAAGTGCTGAATCAGGCCTTCGATCGAGCCGTAGACCTGCTTCTTGTCAGGCTTGGTCGCCTTGGCATCAGCGAAGACATCCGATGAGCCGCCGGGGATCTTGTCGATCAGCTGCTCGATGATCTTGATGCTCTGCGTGATCTCTTCCACACGCACCAGGTACCGGCAGTACGCATCACCGACCGTGGTGATGGGCACCTGGAACTTCACGGCTTCGGCACCCTGACCGTCCCAGTTGTTGGCGTAGCAGAGATAGGGCTTGTCCTTGCGGATGTCACGCTTCACGCCGCTGGCACGGGCCATCGGACCGGTCGTCGACCAGGCGATTGCTTCATCGTGAGTCAGAACGCCCACACCCTGCGTGCGATCCATGAAGATGCGGTTGCGGTTGAGCAAGTTGACAAGGTCCGCGACGGCGCGGGGAATCTCATCGCGGATCAGCGTCTTGACGAGCTTCTTGAAGACCTCTTCATCGGGCAGTTCCTGCATCAGGCCGCCCACGCGCGTCCAATCCGGGTGGAAGCGCTGGCCGGAGATGTAGTCCACCAGGTCGTAGATCTTCTCACGCACATTGAAGGCGTAGATGAAACCTGTGAAGGCGTTGAGGTCAAGGCCCGCCGCACCGACGCACAGAAGGTGATTCTGAATGCGTGCCATCTCGGCCATGATGGTGCGGAGCACCTTGCAGCGAGGCGTGATCTCGATGCCGAAGAGGTCCTCGACCGCGCCGTGCCAGGCGATGTCGTTGGCGATCGGACTCAGGTAGTCCATGCGCGAGCAGATCGTCACATACTGGTTGTAATCCAGCGACTCGGCGAGCTTCTCAAAGCCGCTGTGCAGGTAGCCGATGTGCGGCGTCACGCGCGCGATGCGCTCGCCATCGAGCTCAAGCACCAGGCGCAGCGTCGTGTGCGTGGCAGGGTGCTGAGGACCGAAGTTCAGAACCCACCGGTCTCCCGTATCCACGTGATCCTTGAGGTAGGACACATTGTCGGAGTCGACCGTCAGGGCTTCGTCAGGCTTGATGGTGAAGGGCATGTCGCCGCCATTGTAGAAGTACCAAACCCCCTTGCCACTGCCTCCCCGAACCATTCGTTCGTGTTGTGGCACCCGAACCAAGACCTTCCCGAGGTATGCACCCGTCGCAGCATGGGCCCCGAGGAACCCCGGCAAAGACCCGCCCGGTTCTCGCCCAGCTCGTGCCCGCCCCGCCGCCCCTTGTTGAGCCAACTCCCCGGTGTGGCGTCGCTGCCACGGGCCACGATGCCGCCATGCACCAGACCGTCCTGCACGACCAGCGACGCGGCCTGAAAGCAGGGCTGTGGCCGCCTGGGGCCGGTTTTGTGCCGCCGGGCTCGCCGCGGCATGAACTTTGATCTTCAGAGGATCATGGTTCCCGTCACAATCACATACCAGGCTCAGCAGTGCCCGCCGCGGCACGCCACGCCCCGTCGGTGTGTGGAACCCTGCCAGGGCACCAGCATCACCAACCCTGACCTCCTTGGGCCTCGCCCCTTCTGGCAGACGCTTGAACGCGAGAATGCTCGTCGGCCGCTGGGTGTGCTCTCCCCTCGCACACTCGACCTCTACGCCTGAGCACCCGTTTGCACCTGTCTCGCCCGCCGGTGCCGCGCAACCCGGTTGGCACACCTGCGCTCCAGAATCAACGCACCTTTCCTTCGTGCAGGCGACTCCGTCCGTTCCTTGCGGAGTCCGCCAAAAACGCGGCACCGTCCGGTGGTCTTGGACTTCCATCGGACGGTGCCGTCATGATTGACACAGGATGTTCAACGGCGTGCGCGACGAGCGATCCGTCGCAGCAGGTTCGTCGCCGCGGACGGTCAGCAGCCAGATTCCCAGCGGACGAAGAACTGATCCACATCGCTTCCATCGACGCCACCGTCGAGGTTCGTGTCAGCGATCTGGTCGCCTTCAACCCACGCTTCGAAGAATGCATCGACATCGCTTCCATCGACGCCGCCATCTTCATTGAAGTCGGCAGGGCAGCGCACGCCCAGCGAAGCTGGAGCGGTCGTGAAGCTGCCGCAGGCCGTGGACACGCGAAGTTCATACCGACCTGCATCCGCCGCGGTGACGGATTGAATCGTCAGCGATGTGGTGCCGCTCCCACTCACTCGGCCGCCGTCGGCAAGATCGACACCGTTGTGCATCCAGCGCAGCGTGGCCGGGCTGCTGGAGACGAGGCCGACGGTGAAGGTCGCTGATGAATCCGCGGCTACGGCCTGCGACTGCGGAGGCGAATCGATGGAGGGGTCGCCACGAAGCTCCCACGTGTCGGTTTGCCCTGCGCCAAGGTCCTGGCCGCCCGCCGCGATGAAGCGGTTGCGGTGCTTGTCGTAGGCGAAGCCGAACTGGTATCGTGAAACCGGAGGCGTGCCGGTGATCACTCGCTGTGTCCACGCGGAGCCGTTCCATTCCCACGTGTCGTTGCGACGACCCAGGACGTTGTCCTGTCCGCCGTGCAGCACGATGCGCTGGCGGAATGAGTCGTAGACCATCCCGGGACCAAGGCGAGCGGTTGGGCCGGTCGTCGCGACTCTGGTCCACGTGGCGCCGTCCCATTCCCATGTGTCGCCCAGCGGAACAAAGGAGTCGGTTCCGCCTCCGAAGAGCACGGCTTTGCCGCGGCTTTCATCGAACGCGAAGCCCGCGAAACCTCGCAGCTGCGGGCTCGGGCCGGTGGGCGTGATGAGCGCCCAGCTCTGGCCATCCCATTCCCATGTTCCCGTTACGTCGTGCTTGCCACCGAAGAGGACCGTTCGGTTGCGCAGCGAGTCGAAGGCCATCACTGATCCGTGGCGAGCGTTGGGGCCACCCATCGTGCTCAGGGCCCATGTGGAGCCGTTGAACTCATAGGTGCCGCCAATGTGGTGGTTGTTGGGGTTGCCGGGGATACCCACGAAGCTCCCGCCGCCGTTGAGCACGATGACGCCGCGGCGACTGTCGTAGCACATCGACTGCTCCCAGCGGGCGGGTGCTGCGAAGCCGACAGGAACCTCTCGCCACTGCGAGCCATCGAGCCAGCGAGTGTCGGAGTATTCGATGTAGTTGGGGAAGAAGCCCTTGGCTCCGCCGTACAGCACGACGCGTGCTTGGGCCGCGTCATAGGCCATCATGAATGAATGCCGCGACGCACCTTCGGAGAGCGACGAGGTGGTGACCAGTCGCCATCCAAGAACACCACAGGCCTGTGCATGCACGGGCGCAGCAAGACCACACGAGAGAAGCAACGCAGACGTGAGTTGACGCACGACGACCTCCAGCAGCACCCTGACTTGAACACGCCGCGAACACCTGCACCTCAAGACGCGGCGAAAACGGATTCGTCACAGCCCGCCCGGGCGATTCACTCCTGAGGGCGGCGCATGGAAACAGGCTGCGACAGCAGTTCTTGCATCACGATGGCTCGACGCCATTCGGAGCGGGATTTCTTGGTCAGAGCCGCCGCCGCGGCGACACTCGCGGCTGCGGCGGCCTCATCGCGGCGGAACTGGCCGCGGTCCATGGATGCCGCGGGACCTTCCGCGTTGCCCAGGACCGGTTCGGGCCGCCGTGCGACGGGGGCCACCTCGCGGCGGACCTGTTCCTGACGCATGGAACCAGTGCGAGCATTCTGGATGCGCTCGGTTTCGGCCTGTTTCGCCGCGGCACGCTGCTGATCGCGGCGACGCTGCTCGCGCTGCTGCTGTTGCTGCTGCTGTTCGCGAACCTTCTGGTCGCGTACGCGCTGTTCGTTCTTCGCGGCGTTCTGCTGAGACCGGACGGTGGTCCCGGTGGAGCCGGGGATTGACTGGGGGATGCCGACGATCGTGTCGCCCCGGGCTGTTGCCGTGGGCTGGCTGGGGATCTGGCTGGGGATTTGGCTGGGGATTTGGCTGGGGATTTGGCCGGTGAGTTCGGCGCGGCGCTTTGCTGCGAGTTCCTCGAGGGACGCGCGGGCGTTGCGTGCCATTGGTGCCGGCGCGGGGGTGCGCGAGGGTGGAACGGAGGCGCTGGTCTCGTCCTCGTCGATGCGTCCACCGGTCCGAAGTGCTTCGATCTTCGCTCGTTCGCGGGCGATTTCGCGCTTGCGTGCGTCGGACTGCTCCTTGAGCTTCTTGCCGATGGCCGAGAGCACGGGGCCGACGATCACCAGGAATGCGATGATCAGTTGCGGGTGGGAGAGGATGTACTGGATGAACTGCATGCGTTGGTTCGCCGCGGAATCTGTTCCACGCCGCGTTGGCGTTCAGTGGGCCGATTCACATCCGTGTGCGTCGGGTCAGAATCTCAATGCTGTCAACGGGGCCGCCGTTGAATACTGGGATGTTCTCCGTGCTGGAGAACATGAGACGACCATCGGCGGTGATGGTCGCCCGCAGGGAGTATCGGTTGGATGGGAGGATTTTCGTCGGGTCGACTTGGAGGCTGAAGGCGTAGGGGGGACCAGACGGACTGGTCAGCGTCTGCTGAGCGATCACTTTGGAGGGGGCATCAGCCAGCGAGACATCCTCGAGCGTCACGGTCACGACGACCTTGCCTGGAAGGGCCATTCGTTCGCGGTAGACCACGGTGCCCCGGACCGTCGTTGTCGCCGCGGGAGCCGGAGTGGACTTGGGAGGCTGGGAAGGCTGGGGGCCGGTGAAGGCGCAGCCCGCCGTCAACGCCGCCGCGACGAGTGACGTGGCGGCAGCCAGTCGGTGGGGATTGAGAGGGTTTCCCATGCAGAACCATACGCACCACCCCCGCCTGGCCGTTCGCTTCCACCCTGCTCAGGTGCCACTTTCGTGGCGTACCGTTCGGGCATGTCGATGACTGGAGCTAGTTACCCGGTGGCCCGGTCCACCGGACTCTGTGCCGCGACCGGTCGCCCGCTGGCGACCGGGGAGCGTTACGTGGCCGTGCTGGTTGAGCGGAATCCCGACAGCGGGCTGCTGGAACGGGTCGATTTCAGTCTGGATGCGTGGACGCAGGGGGCTCGCCCGCCAGCCCCTGCCAAAGTCTTTGGTGTCTGGCGTTCGACCTTTCATGAAACCGCGCCGACCAAGAAGCCGCTGCTTGGTGATGACGAACTGCTCGACCTGTTCGAACAGCTTGGCGAAGCCACGGCTGCGAGCCAGATCTCCTTCCGGTATGTGCTGACGCTGCTTCTGGTTCGCCGCAGGTTGCTGCGCATGATGGGGAGCAAGCCAAAGACGCAGGACCGCCCGGCGCTGATGATGGTGATTCCCCGCGGCGTCGGGGCCGAGTATCAGCCCATCGAGGTCATCGATCCGGGGCTTGACGACGCGGCGGTTGCTGAAGTCATCGAACAGGTCGGCCAGATCATCGCCACCGGCGAGTGATCCCACACGCACGAATCTCCTCAGGAAACCTCTCATCGTGGCAAGCAATGCAGTTTCCCGATTTCTCGGCAATCCCGGCTCAGGATGTCTGTTCAGCGCCGCGGTCATCCTGACATCGGCGTTGCTGGGTGGCTGCAGCACCGGATCGCGGCCTGCAGACGATGCACCCATCGTCAAGGCTCATGCCCGGCCCCTGCCCGATTACACGACGATCGCCAACACCTACAACGCCCGCACCCGCCTGATCACGCGGCTTTCGTCGCAGGTCTCGGTGGTGATCGAATCCGACCGCATGGATGGCGGCGGACGCACCCGCGATCAACTCGATGGCAACCTCTCCGTCATCCCGCCCTGGCAGACGGCGCTGCGGCTGGACAAGGCCGGTGTGAACGCGGCATACCTGGGATCCAACGACTTTGCCTTCTGGTGGTTCGACCTCTCCGGCAGTGAACCATTGGCGATGGGCGGATCACACCGAAATGCAACCCGCGAGGATGCACGCGACTTCGGGCTCCCAGTTCACCCGCTCGAGTTCATTGAACTGCTCGCCGTGCTGCCTGTGCCTGATGCAAAACCCTCGGCCGATGCGCTTGCCTGGTCCGACGACGACAAGTCCCTGCTCCTGAGCGCGCCCTCACGGTGGGGCATCAGACGCCTGACACTCGACCCGGCGACCTGCGAGCCCGTTGCGATTGATCTTCTGAACGATCGGGGCGAAGTCGCCGTCGCGGCGAAACTCTCCGCATTCAAGCCCGCATTCATCGAGGGAAAGCCCGGGACATCGGCGCCGGTGCCAACGAAAATCGAACTTTGGATCCGTGAGGGCAATACCAGAGTGCTTCTGGTCCTGGCAGAGCCGAAGATTCCTCTGCGGATCAACCCCCGCGTCTTTGAACTCTCAAAGCTCATGGAATCGTACTCGGTGAAGAAGTTCATTGATCATGACGAACTGTCAAGGCTCCGGCGGGAACGCGAGGCCCGTGAGCGGGCGGCCGCCGCACAGTCCGGCTCACGCGGCAGCAAGGGATCAGCCAAGCCATGACACGTTTCTGCTGGACGGCCATCGCAATGCTGCTGCTCGCCTCATGCATGGGATCCCGTGCCCGCGGCGAGGAGCCTTCAGGTTGCGTGACCGCTTTCTCCATCGCCGCTCCAGTGAGCACGTCAGACGGAGCCGCGGCCAAGGTCAGGACGCCCCTGCCGACCCACGCATGGCTCCTCACTCCCGATTCCCGCGGCCCGGGCGGCATCATCTGGCACCTTCCGCCACGGGGCTCCGCTCTCAACATGGGAGCACCGCACGGCATGGTCAGACTCGCGGCGGATGTGCCGCGGCTGCCCGTGGGGATGGCGGCGGTCGGTGAGCGGCTGTTCATGATCTTCGAGGAACCTCCCATGGAGATTCCTTCTTCCAAGCCACGCGAGGTCGTCTCGCTGTTTGCCGCCGCGATGGGAGATCTGCCCGGGTCGCTTTCCTGGGTCACCCGTCCCATTGGCCGATTCGATGTCGCGCCGCCGCTTCGCAATGATGGGCGGGTGCTCGCAACCTGCGGCACGTCCGAGGGTGTCGTGGTGCTGATGCACGGATTGAGCGACTTCCATGCCGATCCCACGCGCGTGTCACTGCTCCTGCTGGGTACCCGGCAGTGGCATCAGGCGCATCTTCCGGCAGATCTGGTTGAATACTCCCGGGCTCAGACCAGTCGTGGAACCAAGGGGTATTCGATCGGCGGCACGTGGTCGGTTGTCCCCACGGCGCAAGGACTGGCGATCATCGTGGAGACTGCGCCCGGTCGTTTTGATGTCTGGTCTGCATCGTTCGACCGCGCCGTGATTGCAGAGTGTGATGCCCGCGAGGAAAACGCAGCGGCCGATCTGCCTGAACGGTGGGCGAGCTGGGCCAGAACATCGGGATCTGTTGCGTTGACTTCCGAGCAACGCGTCGCGCAGTGGGCCAGTGATGGTGTCCAGCTGGTTGCGATCGTGACGGGGGCCGATGGCGTCGCAACGGTCCAACGCACTCCGATTGCGGGCCTGTTCGGCGGATCCAATGTGAAGTGGGTGCCGGTGATCAGTCCGGGAGCGCAAGGCGCGGGTTCAGCGGTGCCCGGAAAGTTCGCCGCGGCAACTTTTCTGGGTTCGTCATTGGGTTCGCTGACCACACCTGACCTGGCCATCATCGGCGAGGGGGACGGCCTTGCAGGGGCGTCCGGCATGGCGATGGGTGGCGGTCGGATGATTGCAGAGCTTTCGTTGGGAACCGGCAGGGTGCTGGCCGTGGTGCCTGTGGCTCCGCAGAACCCGGTTTCCGCGGCGGACTACCGGCTGATGGGCGTCATGTTCCTTCTGATCACGGCAACGATTCTCATCTTCCTGGCAAAGCCGCCGGGAACGGATCCGGGCCAGGTCGCGCTCCCCGAACTGACGTCGCTGGCCGATCCGATGCAGCGCATCATCGCAGGAGCCATTGATCTGATCGCGGCGTGCGTGTTGGGGTCGGGGCTTTGGAGGGTTCCAGTCCGCTCGCTGGCGACGGCGGAGTGGTGGGGGAGCGGCGGCAGCCTGACGGTGCTTGCGACGATTCTGGTGATTCTCATCGTGCAGGGCACGCTCTTTGAATGGCTCTCCGGGCGCAGCCCGGGCAAGTTCCTGACGGGATGTGAAGTGATCTGGTTGCGTCAGGGGACGACGCAACCAAGTTCGGCCATGCTCCTGGTGCGTGCCCTGGTTCGAAACATCATCAAGTGGATCGCTCCGCCGATTGCACTGCTTGGGTTGCTCGAGCTTTCGAGGCGGCACCGTGCTGATCAGTGGAGCAGATCCGCGGTGATTGAACGGTACGAAGAAGAGGGGCCGCCGGAGCCCTGAGCCAAACCCCGCCGGGATGAAACCGCGGGAGTGGAACTCCGATAGGTACGGATGCGTGCGCCGCGCGTACGCTTTGCGTGTACCCGGGCGTGGCATGCTCGCCGCGCCCCATTCAAATGGAGGTTTGCTCATGAAGTCACTCTTTGCGTCCGCCTCAGCACTCGTGCTCGGGTCATTGCTCTGCGTCGGGAGCCTGCTTGTTCAGCCCGCGCACGCTCAGACCGACACCATCACCGACGAAGAGGCCATCACCGGCCTCATGGAAATCGACTTCGCCACCCGTTCGAAGCTCGATACCAGCGGCGATCTGCGTGATGGTTCATCTGCCCTTGGAGTCAAGGACAAGTACAAGTTCAACCTGAACGTTGCCAAGACCACCAACTTCACCGGCGAGATCACACGGCAGCCCAATCTGTATTCCAAGGTCCTGCAGCGCAAGAAGCAGGAAGCTGCACTGGGTTTCTCGGTCGATCTGGCCGTGATGAATCCCAAGGACCTCAAGCAGAAGCGCGTTGTGGGCAAGTGGGTGGGCACGGTGCCGATCGATCCGGCCTCGGGTAACTTCGACATGGCCGGCGGCGCCGCCAAGGACAGTGCTCTTCGCGTGCAGATTGATACCGTCGGCAAGGCGCAGGGCTTTGAGGAAAAGTTCGGCGGCATGCTCGTGGGCAAGGCTGAAAAGAAGGAAGGCCTGGCTTCGTACACCTACAAGCGTGTCGTCGGCGACAAGGAGTTCTCGTTTGTCGTGAAGCGTTCCGACCCGATGCGGTTCGACAACGTGATTCTGGCCAAGGGACCGGCAGAGGTCTATCCCCGCACCAGCGTCAGCGGCCGACTCGACTACGACTACGAGACGGGCAACTGGCTGACCGACGGGATCAAGTTCCGCTACACCATTGATGGCAAGGAAGTCGAGGACATCGTCACCGGCACCATCAAGTGGGTTGAGGATGCTGATCGTGCCAGCAACGGCAAGGGGTACTACGAGTTCAACCTCCGCTTCAACGAGGCCAAGAACAAGACCGCCAGCAGCGAAGCCGCGGCGTTCGACAAGATGTCGGCCGAAGACGCCTTCTTCGCCGTCGATAACTCGATTCCCTGCCTGACCGGCCGCGTCTCCTACATCGACACCTTCCGGGGCGGCTCAACCACCCCGATCTCCAGCAAGATCGAGTATCGCCTGGCCGCCAACAAGCTTTCCAAGCAGCAGATCATGAACTTCTTCAAGCTCTGGCTGATTGGCGTTGGTCCGATCAACGACGAGTAAGTGTCCAGTTTCGCAACTTGTCAGATCCCAGCACCCTCTTCGCTCAGGCGGAGAGGGTGTTTTCGTTGGTAGTCTGCCCGACCTCGCCGCGGCAGACACCCTTCTCGAAAACCCTCCACGAATCCGGTATTCGTGACCACAATCGTCCGCAGCATGCGAATATCCTTGCCACAACAGTTGTCATCGGTGTGTGCCGGGCGACAGAGGTGGTTGGTCCGAAGGGAATTGAGCGCAACATGCCCGGTACCAGGAATTTGCAGGCCGAGATTGGAAAGAAGCAGCCATTCGAGCAGCCCTCGGCGGAGGCGTTCTTGAACATCATGCGAACGGCGAGCCTGCTCAGCGGCGAGTTCGAACACTTGTTCAAAGCTCATGGTTTGACGACGGCGATGTACAACGCGATGCGGATTCTTCGCGGAGCTGGAGAACGTGGGCGGATGTGTCACGAGATTGGGGAGCAGATGATCAGCCGCGTGCCGGATGTGACCAGGCTTGTGGATCGCCTCGAGAAGCTCGGCCTTGCGCAGCGAGCCCGTTGCGGCGAGGATCGGCGGGTCATTCACGTCACGATCAGTGCCAAGGGCCTTGACGCGCTGGCAATGCTGGATGAGCCGGTGCGAGTGTTGCACGAGCAGCAGATGGGGCACATGTCGGCCGCGGATCTGGCGAGGCTCAGCGAACTTCTGGTGGCAGCACGTGAACGGGTCGGGGGTGTGGCCTCCGCGACTCGTTCATCAGCCTCGCCGGAGTGAAGCAGGGGGCATCGGAGGGGTGAGCTCGGTGGCGGGGTTCAAAAAAGACAGCCCCTTTCCGTTTCCGGAAAGGGGCTGCATGAAGTCAGGAATCAACATCCCGTTGCGGGGATGAGAGTCGCTCAGCGGCGGCGACGGCCACCGACCAGGGCGCCCAGGCCCAGGAAGGCGATCGAGGCGGGAGCCGGGACGTAGGTGATGTCCAGGTTGTACGCACCGGCGGCGGTGCCAGCGGTGATCGTGTTGATGTCGGCGCCGAAGACGGTGTTGAAGCCACCGACAACGATGGTGTAGGTGCCAGCAGGGAGCGTGGCGCCGCTTTCGCCGGGGTTGGTATCAGCGGTCGCGCCGGGGGCGGCGAGAGGGTCGGCAGCGCCGAAGGAAAGCATGCTGTAGAAACCAGCTGCGCCCGCGCCAACGACGCCGTCGTCGTCTTCAGCGATCTTGTTGCCGGCCGAGTCGAAGATGGCCAGTTCGCTGTCGTAGAGGGCTGCGCCAGCGGGCTGGCTGGTCTTGATGTTGAGGTAATCAGCGAGGTTGCTCACGCCGTAGGGGATGGTGATGGTGTAGAAGTCAAGGCCACCAGCGACGTTCGAACCAGCGGTGCTGCCCGTCACGCCGTTGCCAACCGCGGAGCCGAGGTTGAAGTTGCCGTTGACGAGGGTCGCAGCGCCGAACTCGTAGGTCACCGTGTCCCAGGTCGACTCGGGGAGGTTGGCTCCGCCGTCCTGAACGCTCTCGAACCACTCAACATCAACCGAGCCGCCCGCGGCGAGGGTGAAGGGGGTGACTGCGACCGCGGTGGGGCCAACGGCGATGGTGCCGGTGTAGCTGCCAAGCGTGGTGGCCTGAACGTTCGTTGCAGCGAACGCGTTGCCTGCACCAGCGGTGAAGCGGACGCGTGCTTCGCTGGCGAAGGTGCCAGCGATGTTGCGGGTCAGGCTACCGGTGACGCGGACAGCGCTCACGGCGCCGCCCGTGGCGGAAACAAACGAAGCGCGGGCGTTGTCGACATCGCCCTGGGCGTCAATCGATGCCTTGTTCGCGAAGGTGACTGACGCGGCGGTGACGAAGTTCACCGTGCTCGCCATGGCGGACGACGTACCAGCAATCAGGGCCAAAAGTGCAATCTTCTTCATCTCTAATCTCCTCTTTCGAACCACACACATGTCCCGCCGGCGTGTGCGCACAGGCGCCCGCAGGACGGTCTCTGGCTTACTTGAAGGCGGAACGTGTCACCACGCTGGAAACCCGCCAATCACGCCCATGCACGTCGGAAAACGTACAGAGACTCGCACCACCTCTGAAACGGAACACCCGCTTCAAAGGTTGCACACAAAGTTGGTTGAAGAAAGACGTCCTCCCGGATCTGCTCGCAGCCTTTCCCATGCCGCGGCTTTCCGTTCGGGCTGGACCTGCATCATGGAAACTTGACGCAGCCCCATCGATCTCTCTCGACCCCAAGCCACGGGTGTAAGCCACTCCCCGTGATAGGGCAAGGGTAACGTCAAAACGCCCTGATTGCAAGAGTTAGATTCGGGTTCCTTCAAATCTCACTTTTTTGTCCGTGCAAGGAAGTCGGCGGAGATCCGGATAACCGACTTTTGCCGTCGCCTGGGCAAAACGTCGCGTCTCCGACCAGCGACGGGGTGTCAAATTGCCCATCAGGACGTGAACCAAGAATAATACTCGTGCGTACAATAGTTGTTCTAACAGTAAAAGGAGCCTTGAGATGGTCCAGGTACGCAAGAACGGTGAACGCGGGCACTTTGATTTTGGATGGCTGGACACGTTCCACACATTCAGTTTCGGTCGCTATGTGGATCGGCGCTGGATGGGGTTCTCCACCATGCGGGTTCTCAACGACGATCTGATCGCTCCAGGTCAGGGATTCGGCCTGCACCCCCACGACAACATGGAGATCATCTCGTACGTCGTGTCCGGTCAGCTTGCACACCGCGATTCGCTGGGGAACGTCCGCACCATCAGTCCTGGCGAAATTCAGGCGATGAGTGCCGGTTCCGGCCTCGAACACAGTGAGTTCAACCCATCTGCAACGCAGCGGACGCGGCTGATCCAGACCTGGATCCGGCCCGCGGTCACGGACACCGTCCCTCGCTACGACCAGAAGCAGTTTCCCGTGCATGATGAGCCGGGCAAGCTTCATCTGCTGGCATCGCCCGATGGAGAGGCTGGATCGCTGCGTATCGGTCAGGACGCGAGAATGTGGGCGGGTGTCTTCCCGAAGCAGGTGACGATTGAAGTCCCCGCCGCGTCGGGCAGGAGTCTCTGGCTGCAGGTGGTAGGCGGACGCGTGCAACTGGGGGAGCATCTGCTCGAGGATGGCGATGGCGCAGCAATCACCGGCGGGGAATGTCCCGTGCTGACTGCACTTCCAGGGGCCGACGCCGCGGCTCACGTCCTGCTGTTTGACCTGCCATGACCCGCAGCGGAAAAAACCTGAACAGCAGAGAATCCTGTCTCGGGCTGCCAAACAATCCGTCATGCGAATCTCTGATCTCATCGACGCCCTGGGAGCCATCGCACCGCTGGAACTGGCGGAGTCGTGGGATCGTGTAGGGCTGCTGGCAGGAGATCGCTCGCGGTCTCTTGCAGGGCCGGTCGTACTGACGATCGATCTGACGGAAGCCGTGCTCGACGAAGCCGTGGCCATGAAGGCCTCGGCTGTCGTCGCGTATCACCCGCCGATCTGGGAGCCGCTGACCAAGATCACGGACGCAACGCCGCGGCAGCGGATCATCCTTCGCGCGCTCGAAGCAGGCATCGCGATCTATTCTCCGCACACCGCACTGGATGCTGTCAAGGGAGGCGTCACCGACTGGCTGTGCGAAGGCCTCAGCGGGGCCGCCGCAAACCCTGATGGCTCGGCTGGCCGCATTGCCGGCGACTGCCGAGCACTGACTCCGAACATGCGAACCGCGGCAACGCAGCAGGTCAAGATCGTGACGTTCGTGAAGCCCGAGGAAGCGTCGAGGCTGCGCGAAGCGCTCGCCACCGCGGGTGCCGGAGTCATCGGGAACTATCAGGTCTGTTCTTTCGCCTCACAGGGCACCGGAACCTTTCTGGCCGGTCCTGGCTCGAATCCTCGCGTGGGCCAGCAGGGCCAGATCGAACAAGTGGGTGAGGTCCGACTCGAGATGGTCTGCTCCAGGCCCTCGCTTCCGCTCGCGATTGAAACGCTGCGTCGATTCCACCCCTACGAGGAGCCCGCCATCGATGTCTATGAGCTGGCACCCCAGCCACAGCGGACGATGGGTGCTGGACGCAGACTGGTGCTCGATCGCCCGGTGACGGTCGCGGAGCTTGCACAGCGGCTCAAGACCTGGACGCGGCGAGATCGCGTTCGGTACGCACTGTGCGCGCCCACCGACGATCGCCCCATCACGTTCATCGGCGTCTGCCCCGGTGCCGGAGCCTCGCTGTCGAAAATCGCCCGCCAGGAAGGGTGCGAAGTCTTCGTCACGGGCGAGATGGCGCATCATGATGTCATGGGGGCGCTGCATGCGGGGATGAGCGTGGTGCTCGGCAACCACACCAGCACGGAACGCGGCTATCTGCCGCGGCTTGCGCTGCTCATCAAGGATCGCCTTCCCCCCGCCCAGATCGTCGTAAGCACCAAGGATCGTGATCCGCTCGTCACGGTCTGACGGCATCCTTGTGATCGTTCATCGCGGCTGAAGCATGGCGCTTCGTTCGCTCGCGCGGAGCGTGCGCAGGACGATGGTGCGATCATTGGCATCGGTCGTGCCGTTGCGGTTGACATCGCTGGGCGATGCTTCCCACGTGTACAGATCGTTCACGTCCACGCTCAGATCGGTGTTGAGATCCTCGCTGCTGCGCTGCACGCGGGCGAGGGGATCGCCCACGGCCATCTGCATCCAGCTGAGTGCCGGCACACTGGTCCACGCGGCTTCGGCGAATGTCAGATTGCCCAGCAGGAAGTTGACCGCCAGCAGTCGATTGTCGGGCACGGTGTCGGCCAGCGGCTCCCAGACGTTGCCCACCGCAAAGGTGCCGCCCGCGTTGATGAATGCCGAGGCCTGCTGCTGCTGTGCGAATCCGAGCGTGCCCAGCCCGCCGAAATCGCGGCAGTTGAAGCTCTCCATGCTGTTGAAGATGGCGCCTGGAGCATAGTTGTAGCTGGTCGCGTAGACCTTGCCGCCTTCAACACCGGCGGTGGTGAGCGGTTGGCCCAGATGGTTGAGGCCGTAGCTGGCGACCATCACCACCGGCGAACTCACCATGATGCCGTGATTGGCCTGCCATGAGAGCCGAGGCCCGATGAAGAACTGGTTGAATGCCGTGAGCGCGTTGTAGCGGATGCCCGCCGCGGCCCACCTGCCATCGTTCGTGAGCGCATCTCGGGTGGCCTCGTAATCGTCGGCATCACGCACCGAGAGGAACCCGCTGAGGCTGTTGTCAAACTCGGCGTTGGCGGTCGCGTCGGCGGTCCCGTTTGAGTCGCTCTCATCGAGCAGCACCGTGGCTGTCTGCGTGTTGATGTACAGGTTCTGAGCCCGGTCGATCATGCCGCGGACATCGGCCAGGCTTGAACCGTCCAGGCGGCAGACCAGATAGATGTCGCCGCTGGAGAGCCGCGGTGCTGATCCGACCGTGCCGCTGGTGACCCAGAGGGGGCCGCCGCCGGAAGCGGTCAACGTCTTGGCGGCGATGTTGTTCGCGTTGTTGGCCAGTGCGATGCCAGTGGTGGCCTTCCAGTACGGATTCAGGATGGCGCCATCGGCCTTGCTGTCGGAGTTGCCGCCAGCTTCACCGGTGTTGAGGTCCTGCCAGAGCAGCGTGAGTTCGGCATCGACGCTCGCCGCGGTGACATCGTTTCCCGTGAACTCCGCGCTGATGTTGCCCGGAAAATCCATGATGTCCGCCGCATCGGTATCGAGAATGCGGTGGGGGAGTCCCCGCGTCAGCACTATGCTGCGGATTCGCTGCGTCAGTCCGCTGGCCGTCAGATACGTGCGCAGCGGCGTGCGAAGGCGAGTGACAAAGTCGGCGTAGGTGATGTTGCCCGGTGCGGTTGCTGCCGCACCACTCGATGCAAGATCGAAGGTGCGAACTCCCGGACGCACGCCTGGAAGATTCCCCGCACCGCCGGCGACCTTGACGCTGCCCGCGTAATACTCCGCGACATCGCGGCTGATGCGTGCGCTGCTGCCGTCGATGATCCTCGAGTCGTAGACCACCAGCACTTCATCGGGCCGAAGCTGGGCGCTCGCGATGGTCGTCGATGCCGAAACTGCCGCCAGAGCGGTCAGCAGGCATCCGATGGAGTTGGCTCGAATCTTCATGAAACCTTTCGTCAGCAATCCTGGCCCGTCACGAATGGGCGGCAACTTTGGCTTGAAGGTACCCCTTGGCCTGAATGTACCAAAGGTCGGCTCATTCGCCAAGCCACTCCTCGCAAAGGCATACAGATAACCGTTCGCGGACTACGCGGCTGCTGTTCCAGTCGTCAGGACTGAACTGGGTTGGGCAGGAGTCAGGGGAGGCTCAGCAGCCAGCTTCCCAGCGTGCGAAGAACGTCTCGACATCGCCTCCATCGACGCCTCCGTCCTCGTTGAGGTCGGCAGCGAATTCTCCCGATTCCCACGCCGTGAAGAACGCGTCGACATCGGACCCATCGACCCCGCCGTCCTGGTTGAAATCCCCGGAGCACGCGGCGATGAAGGTCAGGTCGACATCCAGCGGCGTGTTTCCAAACGCGTAGCCCTGCCAGACGAGGAACTCGACGTCCTCCACATCGCGATTGTCAAGTGCGAGTTCAAACCCAGCGGAATCTGCGGCCTGATACTCGAGAGTCCCGTTGACGCGCACGCCGACCTGCATCCAGCCGACATCTCCGGGCCAGAACCTGCCGTTGACGAGGAGTGTGCCGCGTTGTGAACCTTGCGGGTTCGTCCAGCGAACGACGCAGGCCTCGCCATTGGGCCCAGGGTGCAGTGAAAGCTGCCCAGTTGCAACGCCGTTCTGAGACACGTTCGTGGTGTTCTTCCACACGGCGGGCGTTGAGTCGGGCGCGATCCACGCGCCCCAGAGCGGCGCAGCTGGCGCACTGCTGTGCAGCGTGTAGAGCGTGAGCGGACCCGTCAGCGTCGAGGGGTACCAGCCGTACGACCAGACGCCGTTGGGATTGGCGTGATCTACGGAGAACTCGAGGTTGGCATTCCAGGTCTGCGCCTGTGCATTCGCGGCGGCGATGCACGCGAGCAGGCTTCCTGCAATTGGCTTGATCAGGTTCACGATTCTCTCCTTGTTGCACCCCGCTGCCCGATCCGTACCCGAAGTGACTTCGCGGCGGCACGCAGTGATCGATCGATGGTACCGGCAGAGGCGGTCAAAAGAAAACAGGGCGACCCATCCGGGATCGCCCTGTCTGATGATTTCGCTCAAAAAAACGGCGGAAACGGCCTGATTATCAGTCCTCGGGGACATGATCGCTGGTCACGATTTCGCGGAAGAGCTTGCGGAGCTTCTTGGTGATGGGGCCTTCGCCGCCGATGCCGATGCGGCTGTCATCGATCTGGTTGACGGCGATGATTTCCGCGGCGGTACCGGTGAGGAAGACTTCGTCGGCCTTGAGCACTTCTTCGATCCGCAGGGACGACTCGACGGCCTGGATGCCAAGCTTGGGGCAGAGCGTGTCGAGCACGAAGCGGCGCGTGATGCCGTTGAGCATGCCGTCATCGACCGGGGGCGTGTAGACCTTGCCGTTCTTGATGATGAAGAGGTTGTCGCCGGTGCATTCGACGACGTAGCCCTCGGTGTTGAGCATGATGGCTTCATCGCAGCCCTGCTCGATCGCTTCAACCTTCGCGAGGATGTTGTTGAGGTAGTTGAGGCTCTTGATGCGTGGATCGAGGCACGGGATGGGCATCTTGGGGCGCTTGGCCAGCACGACCTTCATGCCCGTGTCGTAGAACTCGGGCTTATACAGGGCGATCTGGTCGGCGATGCAGATGATTCCGGGGACGGGGCAGCGGCGCGGGTCGAGGCCCAGCGTGCCGTAGCCGCGTGTGACGACCAGACGGATGTACCCTTCGGAGATTCCGTTGGCTTCGATGCACTCGCGCTGGATGGCTTCCATCTCCTCCTTGGTGATCGGAATCTTGAGCGCGATCTGTTCGGCGCAGTGATAGAGGCGATCGATGTGCTGCTGGCACTTGAAGATCTTGCCCTTGTAGATGCGGATGCCTTCGAAGACGCCATCGCCGTAGAGGAGGCCGTGGTCGTAGACGCTGACCATGGCCTGGCTCTTGGGGAGCATCTTGCCGTTGACCCAGATCAGCGGCTTGTCGCCGATTTCAGCGGGTGCGGGCCACATCGCCGCGAGGCGTGCAGGCACACGGCCCGAGCCGGCGATCGGAGACGAGGCGGAAACGCTCGGGGCGACATTGGAAGATGACTTCATGTTGGTGGTCCCTTCGTTCATGGGCAGTGGTGCTCCAGGTTCCAATACGCCCAAGGCCTGCGAGTCCGGCCGCGTTACACACAACGCTTGGTGGGCCGGGGGTGTACAGGTGCCTTCAGCTGCGAAAAGGGTAGCGCGGGTTTCGCGGACCGCAATGCCGCGGCTGGGGGAATCGGGGCCTGAAGCGGGGTGGCTCTGTTCAGCGGACGGACGGTATGAACTACGATGCTGTTGCTGAGTACTCGCGATGAGCGAACCCCTTCGCCAATCCTGTGCCGACGAGGGATTTGTCTGGCCGCCGGGCCAGCCGCGGGATCGCGTTGCTGGTGGGGAGGGTGAGCCAGCACTGGCGCCAATGCCAAGGGTGCCGGAGGTGACTGGCTGGCGTGCGGCGCTCCTGGATGTGGAGCGGACGTGGCTGGGGCTGGAGCGAGGAGCATTCGAAGATGTGGTGGCGGAGGCCAACTGGCGGCCGGATGCCGCGGCGACGTACTGCGCCCGATGTGGGCTGGATGCGGGCGGGCATGAGACGCTTGATCCGTTGATCGCGGCGGCTGGGGAGGCAGGGTGTGTGGAGTGCCGCGGCGAGCCGCGTGGGTGGGATCGGGTGATCCGGCTCGGCAAGTACGAGGGTGTGTTGCGTCGGCTGGTGCTGGAGGTGAAGTTCTCGCGAGCCAGGGGGATTGGCGCGGGGTTGGGAGAGGTGTTGGGTGCGTGTGTTCAGCGGGACTTGCGGGTGGCGGGGGATCGGTATGGGCGCGTGGTGGTGGTGCCGATGCCAACGGGGTTTACGCGGCGGATGTCGCGAGGGATTGATCACACGCGGGTGCTGGGTGGTGGGGTTGCGAGCGTGATGGGGCTTGGGGTATCGCCGTGGTTGACGCGGCGGACGCGACCTGCGCAGTCGACGCGGAGTGTGGCGGCACGTCGAACGAATGTGGCGGGGAGCATGGACTGGAGCTGGCGTGGGCGGATGGCGCTGGGTGGAGGTGGTGGGGAGGGGATGTTGGTGGTGTTGGTGGATGATGTGATGACGACGGGTGCGACGGCTGCGGAGGCGTGCCGCGTGCTTCGGGGGAGGTTGGGGGCGGCGGAGATCTGGCTGGCGGTGGGTGCGGTGGTGTGAGTGGGTGGAGAATGTGGGGGAGGCTGGGTGTGTGAACCGATAGGGGTAGTGGATCGGTTGGGGTGAACGCAATCGGTTGTGGTTGGATCGTGTTTGGATTGGTTGGGGTTGGTGGCGGGGTTGGATGGGTGGAGTGGGGTGTTGGGAGTGGTCTGGGACGGATTTTCGGGGAATCTGAAGGGCCGCACGGAGGGGTGATCAGCGTTATTGGACCTGTTTGAGTGTGAACGGCGCGAACCGGGGCACAAAGAGGCGAGATTCACGCATGAGTTAAGCGAGTGTGATTTAGGCACTTGCGCACAAATCGCACGAAGATTTTGGTCAGGCGGCTTGACGAACGGCGGGGCGTTCGCTTAGTATCTCGCCCTGCTGATTTCGCAGCGAGTAACAAAGACAGCCACGCAAGTGAATGTCGAGTGAAATGCGACGAGAAAAGCAGCCTGATCTTTGAAAAGTGAACAGTTGGGAATCCGCACGAGAGTGTGGCGTATGTGTGACAGTGCACACTGAAGGGCTTCGACGAGTCCATCACATACGCAATCCAAAAATATACCATAGCAGCCCGTACAAGCTGCAACAATATGGTGTCGGGCTTCATCCTTCACAGGGGAGCCGGTTTCACTTTCGTGCAAAACTTTCGCTGGCAAATCAACCCTGCCAGCGAGAGGTGAACGAGTGAAGCCAAATAATCCACTCATGCCAATGAGTGGCAGCAAGTGCTCTCCCCCCCGGAGGGTGCTTGTTGGAGACCGCTTGCGAGTAAATCCTAACGGATGAATCGCAAGTAACATGGTCTTCTTCTATTGAGATCAACCCCTCGCAAGAGGGTATCAAAGAAATCAACTGAAGAGTTTGATCATGGCTCAGATTGAACGCTGGCGGCATGGCTAAAACATGCAAGTCGAACGTGCCCGCAAGGGCAAGTGGCGAAAGGGTCAGTAATGCGATCGAACGTACCCTGAGGTGGGGGATAGGGTGGCGAAAGTCACCATAATACCCCATGATCTCTAAGGAGCAAAGGTTTACCGCCTTGGGAGCGGCGATCGTCCTATCAGCTAGTTGGCGGGGTAAAAGCCCACCAAGGCTAAGACGGGTAGCGGGTGTGAGAGCACGGCCCGCGACATCGAAACTGAGACACTGTTCGGACTCCTACGGGAGGCTGCAGTAACGAATCTTCCGCAATGGGCGAAAGCCTGACGGAGCAATGCCGCGTGTGGGATGAAGCGTCTATGACGTGTAAACCACTGTCAGGGAATAGAAACAATGATCGTTCCCAAAGGAAGTGGCGACTAACTCTGTGCCAGCAGTCGCGGTAATACAGAGGCCACAAGCGTTAGTCGGAATCACTGGGCTTAAAGGGTGCGTAGGTGGCCCACCAAGTGTCTTGTGAAATACCTTAGCTCAACTAAGGAACAGCAGGGCATACTGGTGGGCTCGAGGCAGGTAAGGGTCGCTGGAACAATAGGTGGAGCGGTGAAATGCGTAGATATCTATTGGAACGCCGATGGTGAAGACGAGCGACTGGGCCTGACCTGACACTGAGGCACGAAAGCGTGGGGAGCAAACAGGATTAGATACCCTGGTAGTCCACGCCGTAAACGATGCGCACTAGACTGGTGCGGTTTTGACGCCGTATCAGTCGTAGTAAAAACGATAAGTGCGCCGCCTGGGGAGTACGGTCGCAAGGCTAAAACTCAAATGAATTGACGGGGGCTCACACAAGCGGTGGAGCATGTTGCTTAATTCGAGGCAACGCGAAGAACCTTACCTGGGTTTGACATGTACGTATTAACCCCATGAAAGTGGGGCCACAGTCGCAAGACCGGAACGTGCACAGGTGCTGCATGGCTGTCGTCAGCTCGTGCTGTGAAGTGTCAGGTTAAGTCCTTTAACGAGCGCAACCCCTATCGTTAGTTGCTCGGCGCAAGCCAGTACTCTAGCGAGACTGCCGGTGTCAAACCGGAGGAAGGTGGGGATGACGTCAAGTCCTCATGGCCCTTACATCCAGGGTTGCAAACGTGCTACAATGGTGCATACAGAGCGACGCAAGAGCGCAAGCTGGAGCAAATCGCAAAAAGTGCACCCCAGTTCGGATTGTCGGC
This sequence comes from Phycisphaerales bacterium, assembly GCA_044371005.1. GTDB lineage: Bacteria > Planctomycetota > Phycisphaerae > Phycisphaerales > UBA1924 > UBA2402. Next base: position 33,885 of record JBILUL010000019.1, read on the forward strand.
TGCAATTCGCCGGCATGAAGTCGGAATCGCTAGTAATCGGAGATCAGCTACGCTCCGGTGAATGAGTTCCTGAGCCTTGTACACACCGCCCGTCACGTCATGGGAGCCGAGAGTGCCCGAAGTCGCTGCATTTCAGCAGTGCCCACGGCAAGATCGGTGACTGGGACGAAGTCGTAACAAGGTAGCCGTAGGAGAACCTGCGGCTGGATCACCTCCTTTCTAAGGGATATCCTTAGACGTTTCGTCGGAGCAATCCGCCGAGACGTACAAGTCAACGCACTCTCGTCCGCCATACGGACTCGTTGAGCAATCAACATCCTGGCGGATAGCCGGTCGGCAACGATCGGTCAAGCGGTCCCCAACTGTTTGCCTTCTACCGCGGCATGTCCGCGACCTCAAGACCCGCTTCACGCGGGTCTTGTCGTTTTTGTCCACGGTCGTCGCAGCTATCGCTGGTCCTCCAGTTCCGCCTCGCCGTCCGGTCTTCCGCCTCGCCGTCCGGTCCCTCGTCCGGCAGGCCCCGACGCCGGCCTCGCCGCAGCCTCCATGGCGGTCCCGACCACGTTGTCCTCACGGCGGCGACATGTCGGCGGCATGACATGCTTCGTCACCACGCACCGCCAGCGCCCGAAGGCGGACCCTGGATTCCCGTCGACGGCAACGCCTGCTCATGATGTTCACGGAGGAACGTTCGACGGCCCGGAACCGCGTCCGGTCCCGAATCAGTCTCGCGTCGCGATGAAGTCGCGAGGCGTCTCGGTGCACGCATCGAGTTCCACGACCCGATCGTGCCGGAACGCGCGGATGCGGTAGCCGTGCGACCGGATGATCGCGTGGACCTTCTCGGGGCTCGAGCCGAACTTCGCCGCGTGCTCGCCCACCGATTCGTACACGATCGCCCTGGGACGCAACCGCCCAAGCACGTCCGTGGCGCCCTGGAAGACGAACTCCTCCAGCCCCTCCACGTCGACCTTCATCGCCCCCACGGCCGTGATGCCCATCTCGCGGCAGTACTCGTCCAGCGTGACCAACTCGATCGACGGCCCGCCTCCGGACGACCCCTCTGACACGTACGACTCGCCCAGATTCCTCGACGGCCCTTCGACGAAGGTCGCTGTGCCCTTCTTGTTGCTCACGCCTTTCTTGTTGACACGCACGTTCGACAGGCCGTTGATCCGAACGTTCTCCGAGAGCAGCCGGTGCTGCTTGTCGCCCGGTTCGAAGCAGTGCACGCTGCCCCGCTCGCCCACGGCGCGGGAGGCCACCAGCGTGTAGAAGCCCATGTGCGCGCCCACGTCGATGAAGACGTCGCCGGAGTGCACGTGCGACATCGCCGTCTCGACCATCTTCCGTTCGAAGGAACCCTCGGCCGCCAGTTGCTGGCCGATGTAGTCCGCGAGGTCCACCCGCATCCGCTGGCCGTTGTACAGGTCGGCCATGCCCATCCGTGCTGATGCCGGGGATCGCGAGGCGACCTCCGAGACCAACCGACGGATCACCCCCGAATGCGGAAACGTCTTGAGAATCGAGATCAACATCGAAGAGATGGCCATGCACGAGCTCCAGGCGAGACGCGGACCGAGGCGAGGAACATCTTCATCGCCACCTCCCGATCGCCACTTGGGCGATCGGGTCAGGATATCCCGCGGCGGCCCCGGCGCGGGTTGCGGCCCTCGCTGGAGTGGGCGGGGACTTCGTCGCGCGTCACCGTCTCTGGCCCCCGGGTCCGGGGGGCGAACCCGCTTGGCCCGGCGGTGTTGTCGTACGGCGTCGGGGGGCGTCAGACCTGCACTCGTTCGAAGCGAATGCGTCCGTCGACGAGGCGGGCGAAGTAGCCGTCCACGGCATCAAGGCCCGTCACGCGGTGCACGAAGGCTGCAGCTCGAACGAGGTCGGCCCGTTGCACCAACTCCAGCCGCGGCTCGCGGAGGTCCAGCCGCGTCCCGTAGAACGCGCACCCTTGGTGAGCGATCAGCACGATCCGTTTCAAGCCGTGCACTTCGACGAGAAACTTGAGCTCGTCCACGACGCCCTGTTCCTCGAGGTGAGCCTGCGGGTGGCCCGCCAGGCACGCCGGCCCGCCCGGAAGCGTCACGCGGTCGTACCGAGGGAGCGACAGGCCATGCTGCAGGAAGTCGTCGAAGTGTTCGCCGAGGCGTCCGTCGGAGCAGTAGATCGCCGCCGCGTGAATGCGGTCGACTTCGTAGGGCAAGCGGCTCTCGTACGTGCTCTGGTGGTCCATCGAGGGCCAGTGTACGCCCGGGGGATCCTCCGGCACGCGTCAGCCTTCCGGGAGCAGAAAGCTGAGGTGCAGGGCGCAGTGCTTGAGGTGGAAGGCGGCCCACTGCTCAGTGGTCATGGTGCCGAAGGCCGGATGGGGGTGGGTCATGGGCACGCCGCCGATCCATCGGTTCAGTTGGGCGCGGAGCATCGACAGTCCTTCATCGAAGCCGGTGGGCTGCCAGAGGAACTCCTCGGTCTTGCGATCGAGCCGGAAACCGGGCTTGAAGGCGGCCGCCTTGAGGACGACTGGTCTGAAGACCAGCCGACCGACGATCTTTCGCCACGTGGGGATGGTGCTGCCCTCGAAGCCGTCGATGGATCGCTGCATCGGGATCGCCAAGTGCCGGAAGTTGGCGCCCGCGTCCCAGTTGCCCGTCGAACGGAGCCGTCCGGACCGCTGCGACCGCTCCAAGGCGTCGAGATCCGCCAGCACCTCGGCGGGCGAGGCGAACCGAAGCGAGCGTCTGGCGGCGGCGGTGGTGTCGATGGGCATGGGAAGCGGGTTCGGGGCGATCAGTCCAGCCAGTCCTTGGCCTTGAGTCGCTGCGGGACGTACTCCTCGGTCACGTACGAGATGTCCTTGGTGATGAGCGACTCGACTTCCATCTTGAAGCCGTTGCTGAGCAGCCCCTCGATCTCGCGTTGCCAGCCCTTGTGGTGCTCGAACCAGGGGTACGCGGCGATCTCGTTGGCCCGCTTGGTGTCGTTGTCGTTGAGCGTGATCTTGACGTCGTCCGACAGTTCGCACGCCTTGTAGTCCTTCGAGCGAATGCCGATGAACTTGGCCTCGGGCACCGCGAGGCGTTCGCTCTCGAAGGCCAGCGAGATCGAGCCCTGCTTGATGACGCTGTAGATGTAGTGTCCCCAAGGGTCGCAGTCGAGCAGGCAGTAGATGGGGAGCCCGTGCTCCTCGTTGAGGCGCTTGAGCAGGCGACGCACGCCGCGGGGGGGCTGTCCGCCGCCCTCGGTCAGGATGCAGTTGTGCGTCTCCCAGAAGCGGTCCTCGTTGAAGCGGCTCCAGACGGTGTTCTTCTCGACGTGGAGGACGAACTTGGCGTCGACCTTCTTGAACTGGATGGTGTCGGGCTCGACGATGCTGGGGATGGCGTAGCCGCCGCTGCCCATGCGGCGGCAGTCGATCTCGTCGGCGGTGCCCGCGCCGTTGTCGACGATGGTGATGTTGCCCACCATCGTGCCGGCCTTCTTGGCGAAGATGTGGAGTTCCTCGCGGAGCGAGCCGAGCGCGACCTCGAGGTCCTCGAGGATGCCGTCGGACTCGGTCTGGTCGGCGAAGGTCTTCTCCTTGGTGCCCGCGACGGTGTGCAGGCCCTTGTAGAACATACCACGAAGGCTGAGCGTCTTGTCGGCGTCGATGAGTTCCCGCACCGAGTTGGAGTGCAGCAGCGTCTGCATGAACTGGCGGGCTTGGTTCAGGTTGAAGAGCTCCCGCTGGGCGAAGGCCTCGCCCATCCGCAGGATCCTGGACTTGCGGTCCCAGATGGTGTTGCTCTTGGCGCGGGTGGGAATGTCGATGACGGGGTCCTTGCCCGCGTAGGACTTCTTCACGACGCCCCGGGCGAGCTCCAGGATCTTCTTCCCGGTGCGGTCGTCGCGTTCCTTGATGCGGCGTCGTGCGCCGTCCGTCGAGCCGGTCTTCTTCGCCATGGTGTTGATGCGCCTCTCCGCCTGTGCCCTGTTCCTGCGCCCTGTTCCTGCGACTTGTCCCCGCCGCGTTCGTGCCGCCGCGGGGGCTTCTGCCCGGCGGCGGCAAGTGTATCGCCGCGAACGGGCCCGGCATCCGCACGATCTCCGCACTATCATGGGCCCCCGCCCGGCGCCCCTGGCACGCCGATCCGGAGCCGCGGGGCCTGATCCGCCCGTTTCCGCATCACGCCGCCATGCTCACGCTCGCCGACAGCGTCTTTGCCGCCAACCTCCTCAGCCCGCCCATCCTGTTCTTCTTCCTCGGGATGCTGGCGGCGGTGCTCAAGAGCGGGCTGGAGATCCCCGCGGCCTTCACCAAGGCCCTTTCCCTCTACCTGCTGTGGGCCATCGGCTTCAAGGGGGGGATGCAACTCCAGGACACGGGCTTGGGGCCGCACGTGCTGGTGCCGGTGCTCGTCTCCGTGGCCATCTCCGCCATCATCCCCTGCTATGTCTTCCCGCTGATGCGATGGAAGCTTGGCACGGCCACGGCCGCGGCGGTGGCCGCCACCTATGGCTCGGTCTCGGTGGTGACCTTCCTCGCGGCCACCACCCTGCTCGAGGAATCGGGCATCAAGCACGGGGGCTACATGGTGGCCGCCACCGCCCTGATGGAATCGCCGGCCGTCATGGTGAGCGTGCTGCTGGCGAGGTTCTTCTCGTCCCCTTCCGACCGATCCTCGCCGCGACCGTCGACCCGCCGCATCGCGCACGACGCGCTGCTCAACAGCGCGGTGGTGCTGCTGGTGGGCAGCCTGCTGATCGGCTACTTCAGCGTCGACAAGTCGCACGACAAGGTGTTGCCCCTGAGCAACGACCTCTTCTACGGGCTGCTCTGCTTCTTCCTGCTCGACCTGGGCCTGGTGGCGGGCAAGAACGTGCAGGAGCCCTTCAAGGCCGGTCCTGTGGTCGTGATTGGTGCGGTGGCCATTCCGCTCGTCAACGCGTGCGTCGGCGCGCTGGGCGCCCGCCTCGCCGGCATGACCTTCGCCGACGGGTTCCTGCTGGTCACGCTCGCCGCCTCGGGTTCGTATATCGCCGTGCCCGCCGCCATGAAGCTCGCCCTGCCCGAGGCCCGGCAGGAGGTCTTCGTGCCCATGTCGCTGGCGTTGACCTTCCCCTTCAACGTCACCCTCGGGCTGCCCATCTACTGGAAACTGGCCGAACTGGCCTGCGGCATGCCCTGATCGCCACCCCCGCCGGGCGGCCCTTTGCCAGCCATTCGGGCTACGCTCTCCATGGTGACGGCTCGAATCGATCTGGTCTCCCTGGTTGAACGCCACCCGGGCGTGGTCGAGCTTGCCCGCGCCGCGACCTCGGCCCGCCGCATCGTCGCCTCGGGCGTCGGCGGGAGCGCGGTCACGCTGGTCGCGGGGGCGGTCGCCCGTGCCACCGGTCGCCCTGTCGTCCTCGTCACGGCCCACATCGACGACGCCGACGAAGCCGTCGATGAACTCGCCTCCGCGGGCGTCGCGTCGCTGCACCTCCCCGCGCTCGAATCGCTGTCGGGCGAACGGGGCGTGGGAGCCGAGATCCTCGCTGAACGGCTCGCCGCCGTCAGGGCCGCCCCGAGCTTGCGAGGGCCCGCGGTGGTCGTCGCCCCCGTCTCCGCGCTGATGCAACTGGTGCCCCGGCCCGCCCGGCTCGAGCGGTTGGCCCGGACGCTCAAGGTCGGCGCCGACGTGCGGCTGGCGGCGTTGCTCGAGTGGCTGACGGCCGCGGGCTTCCGCCGCGTCGAGACGGTGGAGGAGATGGGAGACTTCGCGCTCCGCGGCGGCATTCTCGACATCTTCCCGCCGGGCAGCGCGACGCGTTCGACGCGCGAGGCCTCGCAAGGCGTGCCGGTGCGGCTCGACTTCTTCGGCGACACGCTCGACCGCGTCACGGAGTTCGATCTCGAGTCGATGGGATCGGACCGGGCGGTGGAATCGGTGGAACTCTTCGCCGCCGACGCGGGCGCACCGGGCGACGACCGCGAGTCGATCAACTTCCTCGAGCTCGTCCCCGCCGACTCGATCGTGATGCTGGCCGAGACGCTGGAGATCGTCGAGCAGGCCCGGGGCTACTTCGAGCGGGTGCTCGACGCCCGGGGCGTCGTGGGCCCGCCCGTGGTCCTCAAGCTCGTCGAGACGCGGTTCGCCCGCGTGATCGAGATGAACCAGTTCTCCGCGGGGGCGACGGGCAGTGATGTCCGCATCGAGCTCGGGGGCGAGACGCTGCCCACCTTCTCGAAGGACGCGGGCGAGGCGGTGGGGGAGTTGCGGGCGTTGACGCGTCCGCCCGAGTCGTGCGCGGTGGTGGTGTGCTGCCGCAATCAGGGGGAGCTCGATCGGCTGGGCGAGCTGCTGGCCGATGCGCCGCCCGCGAGGGACGACCCGGAGGCGCCGATCGCCTCGACGCTGGCGTACCTGCACCGAGGGTTCGTGTGGGGGCGCGGGGGCCAGGGCGAGCGTCGTCGCACGGCGTTCGTGCCGTATCACGAGCTGCTGAACCGGTTCACGGTTCGGCGGCGGCTGGGGCGGATCGCCTCGAGCCGCGCGATGGACACGTTCCTCGACTTCCAGTCGGGCGATTACGTCGTGCACGTGGACCACGGGATCGCGCGATTCGCGGGGCTGACGGTGATGAAGCCCCGGGAGGTGCCCGCCTTCCAGAAGGCCTTCGAGCAGAAGCGCGAGGTGGAGCCCGAGGAGTACCTGACGCTCGAGTTCGCGGGGCACAGCAAGCTGCACGTGCCCGCGACGCAGATCGACAAGGTGCAGAAGTACGTGGGCGGGTTCGCGGGCAAGCCGCCGCTGTCGACGCTGGGGGGCGTCAAGTGGAAGAATCAAAAAGAGCGGGTGGCCGAGAGCGTCCGCGACCTGGCGGGCGAGTTGCTCCGGGTGCGGGCGGCACGTGAGCACATGCCCGGCATCGCCTTCCCGGCCGACACGACCTGGCAGAACGAGTTCGAGGCCGAGTTCCCCTACGAGGAGACGCAGGACCAACTCGCCGCCCTCAGCGAGATCAAGAAGGACATGTCGCGGGGCAGGCCAATGGACCGGCTGATCTGCGGCGACGTGGGCTTCGGCAAGACGGAGCTGGCCATCCGCGCGGCCTTCAAGGCCTGCGAGGCGGGCAGGCAGGTGGCGGTGCTGGTGCCCACCACGGTGCTGGCCGAGCAGCACGAACGCACCTTCCGCAACCGCTTCGCGGGCTACCCCTTCCGCGTCGAGAGCGTGTCGCGGTTCAAGTCCGACCGCGAGGCCCGCGACGTGCTCGAGGACCTGGCCAGGGGCAAGGTCGACGTGATCGTGGGGACGCACCGCATCCTCTCGAAGGACGTCCACTTCAAGGAGTTGGGCCTGGTGGTGATCGACGAGGAGCAGCGCTTCGGCGTCGAGCACAAGGAACTGCTGCTGCGCCTCCGCATGACGGTCGACGTGCTGACGCTCTCGGCCACGCCCATCCCCCGCACGCTCCACATGGCGATGCTGGGCATCCGCGACATCTCGAGTCTCACCACCGCGCCGCTCGACCGCCGCGCCATCGTCACCGAGGTCTTCCCGTACAACGAGCGTCGCATCCGCCAGGCCATCGCCCGCGAGCTGGCCCGCGAGGGGCAGATCTACTTCGTGCACAACCGCGTGCACGACATCATGGAGGTGGCGCAGGCGGTGCGGCAGCTCTGCCCCGAGGGCACGCGCGTGATCCACGGCCACGGGCAGATGGCCCCGCACGAGCTCGAGGAGGTCATGCTGACCTTCATGCGGCGGCAGGCCGACGTGCTGGTGGCCACCACGATCATCGAGGCGGGCATCGACATCCCGACCGCCAACACGATGATCATCAACGACGCCGACCGCTTCGGGTTGGCCGACCTGCACCAGCTCCGCGGCCGCGTGGGCCGCAGCAAGCACCGCGCCTACTGCTATCTGATGGTCGACCCCGACAAGTCGGTCAAGGAGGTGGCGCAAAAGCGGCTCAAGGCCATCGAGCAGTTCTCGATGCTCGGCGCGGGCTTCAAGATCGCGATGCGCGACCTCGAGATCCGCGGGGCCGGCAACATCCTGGGCCCCGAGCAGTCCGGTCACATCGCGGCCGTGGGCTACGAGATGTACTGCCATCTGCTCGAGCAGTCGGTGGACGAACTCAAGAACGAACGCAAGCCCGACCCGCCCAGCGCCACCGCCCTCGAGATCGGCGTGTCGGGCATCATCCCCAGGGCGTACATCCCCAGCGAGCAGCGGCGGCTCGAGGCGTATCGACGTCTCGCCGCCGCGGGCGACCATCCGCCGCTCGAGCAGCTCCGCAAGGATCTGGTGGACGCGTACGGCCAGCCCCCCAAGGCCGCCCAGCGGCTCTTTGATCTGGCGCAGGTGCGCATCGAACTCGCCAAGCTCGGCGTGCGGACATGCACCATCCGCGAGAAGGACGTCGTGTTCCTCGCGAAGGATCCCAAACCCTTGGCCGAGCGGCTCGGCCGCGGCGGACGCGGAGCCCTCGAGGCCGCGCCCGTTCGTCTCCTGCCACCCAAGGACGAGAGCGGCCTCTCCGAGGTCTACCTGCGGCCGCACGAGGCATGCTTCGAGCCCGACACGCTGGTGGCGGTGCTCCGCCATCGGCTCGGCGTGCCGGGTGCGGCCGATCAGGCGCCGGCGGCGGTCAAACGCCCGCCCGCGCCCGCGAAGCGCGGCGTGCGGTTTGATCTGTGATCGGGCACACTTTGTGTGCGCGTTGTTCGCCAGCCCGGCAGGGCGTCCCCTCGTTGAGCCGAGGTGCGCAGCCCGGCTTTGCGGGCAAGCCCCCGGCGGAGCCGATACGCGCGGCATGACGCCGCGCCCAACGCGGCACGTCATTGCCATGCGCGTCGCCATGTCCAACGCCCGGGGCGCGTTGTTGGAACCGTTCGGCGTCGATCTGTTCGACGCATCGCCATTCGCGGCCGTGTCGCCGTGCCCGGCCCCGCCGTGGGCTTGACCCGCAAAGCCGGGTCGCGCCCACGGCTCCGCCAAGGGACGCCCGAAGCGGGCTGACGGGGGGCTGAAATGGCGTCGCCCCGCAGTCACCGCGGCGTCGGTTCCGAGTCGTCCTCGTCTTCCGCGTCGCGCTCCGCCTCGATCTCCGCCTTGAGGTTCGCGTCGTAGTCGTGCACGGCGTTCAGCATCGCCTCCGCGAGTTCCGCCTCGCCGCCGCTGAACCGCAGGGCGAGTTGCGGCACCGCCACCGGGCACGGCCACGATGCGGCGGGCGTTCGCTCGAGTTTGGTCCAGTCCTTGGCTGTCACCACCACCGCGTCGAAGCCTTGGGCACGGCGCAGAAGGTTCGTGACCGTCTGGCGATTGAAGGCGTCGTGGTCCCTGAGCGTGAGGGCCTCGACGTCGCGGGTCGTGGCGGCACGGACCTGCGAGAGGAAGACGTCGGGGGATCCGATGGCCGAGCACGCCACGACGCGCTTGCCGCGAAGCCACGAGACGGGCGACACGCCGCCGGGGTGAAGGGTCAGCCCGCTCCACTCGTGCGAAGCGCAGGCCACGGGGACCTGCACGATGCTCAGCACGCGATCGCGGAGCGCCCGCACGTGCGAGGCCTTGGGGTCTGGAGCGTGCGTCAGGAGCACGCCGCCGGCGCGGGTGAGCGACGCGGGAGGTTCGCGGAGCCAGCCCCTGGGCAGCAGGTGGTCGGCCCAAGGGTCCTTGCGGGCATCGATCAGCACGAGGTCAAAGCATCGGGCGATGCGTCTGTGCTGGAAGCCGTCGTCGAGCACGACGGTGTCGATTGGTTCGCCCTTGGGCGACGCGAAGAGGTCCAGGAGGCCTTCCGTGCGGTTGGGCTGGGCGACCACCGGCACGTCGGGGAAGGCCTGTGCGTGAAGCCTCGCCTCGTCGCTGTGGCCGCCTGCCGCTCCGTAGCCCCGCATGGCGATGCACGGGTGACGGCCGTGCTGTTGAAGCAGTCGGATGAGCCAGCCGACGGTGGGGGTCTTGCCGGTGCCGCCGACGGAGAGGTTGCCGACGCTGACGGTCGGGCGATCGAACTCGACGACGCCGATGCCGCGGTCGAAGGCGGCGTTGCGGCGGGCGATGGCGCGACCGTACACGGCGGCGGCGAGCGGCCCGAAGGGTCGCAGCAGCGGCGGCAGCGGCCCCGGCGAGGGGGTGTCGGCGATGGCGTGGGGGAAGTTGGCGCCGGGGTCGGTCATGATGCCTGCGGGGCATCATTCGCCGGTGGCGATGCCGCGGCGAGGGGCAGGTTCGCCAGGGGGTTCGCGAGGCTCATCGCCTGTCGCTCGCGAGCGGCCAGACGCAGGTTGTTCGCGACGTCGAGCCACGCCAACGCCATGACGATGGTGGTGGCGCCGGCGAGGAGCGTCCAGGCGATCACGAAGGGGCGGCCCTCCGACGGGGAGACGAAGCACAGGGCGTAGGTGAGCACCGGCAGCGTCAGGAGGATGAGCGACCCGTTCGCCAGGCGGATGCGTCGCCGGCTGGCGGGCATGTCGGCGTGCAGGCACGCCATGAGATGGGCCGCGACGACGAGGAAGGTGGCGGCCGCCATGGGCGCGACGAACCACAGGGGCGCGAGGGGTTGCACGGAAAGGGAGGCGAGGGTCGTCACGGCGAGGATTCCATCCGTAGGGTGGGGCCCGGTCTCCGACCGGGGCGGGACGCTCACGCGCGTGGCGCGTCCCTGAGCAAGGTGTTCAATCGGCTGATCAGCCGCTTCATCGGGAGTCCCATGATCGTGGTGGGATCCCCTTCCCAGGCGAGGGGCCACCCGCCCCGCACGCGGTCCATGAGGTTGTACCCGCCCGCCTTGCCCTGCCACGCCCCGCCGGCCAAGTACGCCGCGAGCGCGTCCTCGGGCAGGCGTCCCATGTCGACGGTTGCGGCATCGGCGAAGAGGTGGCGGCGGGGCGTGCCGCCGCGGCGGTCGATGATGGCCACCCCGGTCACCACCTCGTGGCGGCGATCCATGAACGCGCGGATCATCCCTTCGGCCTCGATGGCGTCGGCGGGCGTGCCGATGAGCCGGCCGTCGAGCACGCAGGCCGTGTCGGACCCGAGCACGATGGGCGAATCGGGGTGCGAGCGAGCCTGCGACCACGCCTTGAGATACGCGAGCGAGGTCACCCAGTGGGCGGGCGATCGGATGTCGCCGGGAGCGAGCGAGGAGTCGTCGAAGACGGGCGCGGCCGCGACGTGGGGCACGCCCGCGGCGGCGAGCAACTCGCGTCGTCGCGGCGAGCGGCTGGCGAGCAGGATGGTGGGGCAATGCATCGCCACCGCCTCGTCGAGGCGTGGCGGGCGGTCCGGTTCGACAGGGGCGGTGGTCACGGGCGCAACGGGAGCGGGGCCGATCAAGGGTACCGTCGTCGACGACGCGCGTTCATACGATGGGTCATGCAAGCACATCTGGTGCAGTTCGACATCGCCTGGGAGGACCCTGAGGCCAACTTCGCCAAGGTGGCCGACATGCTCGACCGGGCCAACGTCGAGCGGGGCGACCTCGTGCTGCTCCCCGAGATGTTCGACACGGGGTTTTCCTTCAACATCAAGCGCACCAACGACGCGGCGGGGCGGACGCTGGGATTCCTGCTCGAGTTGGCCGACGACCTGGGCGTGACGGTTCAAGGCGGCCGCACGGTGGCTCCGTGCCACCAGTGTGCCGGCCGCAACATCATGACCATCGTCGCGCCGGGGCAACGGGTGCTGGCGGAGTACGCGAAGATTCACCCCTTTCAGCGCGAGGCCGAGCGGTTCGAGTCGGGGCGATCGGTCGAGGTCTTCGCGTGGGATGCCGCGGGACTGACGGTCTGTCCGGCGATCTGCTACGACCTGCGATTCCCCGAACTCTTCAGGATGGGTCTGCAGAAGGGGGCCCAGGCCTTCACGGTCGGCGCGTGCTGGCCGACCGTGCGGGTGCACCATTGGCGGGCCTTGCTCATGGCCCGAGCCATCGAGAACCAGGCCTACGCCTTCGGCGTCAACCGAGTGGGCAAGGACCCGATGACGTCGTACTGCGGCGGCACCATCGCGGTGGGTCCCAAGGGGGACGTGCTCGGGGAGCTGGGCGACGTCGAAGGCGTGCTCTCGGTGCCCGTGGCTCGCGAGGAGGTCGAGGGGTGGCGAGGTGCGTTCTTCGCGTGGAAGGACGCTCGACTGCTGGGGTCGCCCGATGGCGCGCCGCGGCCGTGAGCCCCGGGCGGCCGAAGCGCAACGAAAAGCCCCGCGAAGTCGCGGGGCTCGAGTGGGATTCAAGGGGTGACGCCGCGGCTCACTTGGAGCCGGGCGGCATGCGGCGGTTCGCCGCGGCGGGCGTGCCGTCATTGGTCTGGACCACCGGGGCGGCTTCGCCGGAGATCACCTCGCCGCCGCCGTCGCCGGACCCGAACATGAACCATGCGAAGAGCCCGCCAGCGACGACCAGCAGGGCGACTGCCACGACGAGTTTCTTCTTGTCGGCGTCAGACATCGAAACGAACTCCTGAAACCGCCCGGCACGAGAAGCCGGGAGGGGCGAATGCGGCTGAGAGGACTTGAACCTCCATGGGTGTGACCCCACTAGAACCTGAATCTAGCGCGTCTGCCAGTTCCGCCACAGCCGCAGGTACTGGTGGATCATGGTAGCGGCCCACATGCCCGGAGGAAAGCGTTGGAGGCCAGGCTGCGGCGAACCTCGGCGGCACGGAGCGTCGGACGTATGATCGGGACCCCGGCGGCCCGCTGGCCGTACAAGGGGGGACGCCGCCCCTTGGCGGCATGACGATCCGGACCGATTGCGAGGACGTGACTTGGCGATTTTCCCCTGGAAGAAGTCGGACGGCAAGGACGGCGCACCGGCGGCTTCGGCCGAGGCGGCGGTGGAGTTCTCCCCCGAGAAGGCGGAGAAGTTCTTCCAGCACGCTCGTGCCATGTTCGAGGCGAGCAACTACGAGTATTCGGCCCAGCTCTGGCTCGGCGGACTGCGGCTCGACCCCAGCAACCTCCCGGCACTCCAAGGGTTCTTCAACGCCATCGGCCGGTTCATGGAAGAGGGCGGCGGCAAGAAGACGGTGAGCAAGGAGATCGTCAAGGCCTTCTCCGGCAAGCCCGACGTCGACCGCTACCTCCTGTCGCTGCTCGAGTGGGGCCAGAAGCCCACCGACGCGACGCTCGCGGTCAAGGCCTCCGAACTCGCCTCCAAGCTGACCCTCAAGGGGCCGACGCTGTGGATCACCGAGCGGGCGATGGGCCTGGTGATGCGGGACAAGAAGATCAGCAAGCCGATGCTGCTCAAGTGCAGCGAGGCCTTCGGCAAGGCGGACGCCTTCGACAAGGCCCTCACCGCCGCCGAGCACGCCCTCAAGCAGGATCCCACCGACGGCGATCTGGCCGCCAAGATCCGCGGGTTGGCCGCGCAGTCCACCATGGCCAAGGGCGGGTTCGACAAGACCGGCCAGGAGGGCGGGTTCCGCGCCAACATCCGCGACGCCACCAAGCAGCGCCAACTCGAGGAAGCCGACCGCATCGTCAAGACCGAGGAGACGCAGGACCGCCTCATCGCCGACGCCGAGGCCGAGTTCGCGGCACGCCCGGGCGACCTGCCGACCATCGAGAAGTTCGCCAAGCGGTTGCTCGAGCGCGGCAAAGCCGCCGACGAGGAGCGGGCCCACCAGATCTACGCCAAGGCCTTCGCCGACACCACGCAGTTCCGCTTCCGCGAACTCGCCGGCGAGATCCGCATCCGCCAGTCGCGTCGCAAGCTCTCCGAGCTCAAGCAGATGCTCGACAAGAGCCAGGACAGCGAGATGCTCCAGCGCATGCACGGCCAGGCCGAGCAGGAGCACCTCGAGCTCGAACTCGGCGAGCACAAGCTCCGCGTCGACAACTACCCCAGCGACCTCTCCCGCCGCTTCGAGCTCGGCAAGCGGTACTTCAACGCCGGCAAGCACTCCGAGGCCATCGAGCAGTTCCAGGAGTCGCAGCACGACCCCCGCAACCGGGCCGCGTCGCAGATCATGCTGGGGCAGTCGTTCCAGGCCATCGGCTGGACGGAAGAGGCCATCGACACCTTCCGTCATGCCGCCGACATCAAGGACCTGATGCCCGACGTGCTGATGGAGATCCGCTACCACCTGATGGTCGCGCTCCAGACTCGGGCCGAGGCCGACGGCGACGTCGCCGCGGCGGAGGAGGCCGATCGGCTGGCCTCGGGCATCGCCCGCCAGCAGATGACGTACAAGGACATCAAGACTCGCCGCGAGGCGATCAAGAACCTCCTGCAGCGTCTGCGTCCCCGCCAGTCGGGCGGCGGTGGGGCGCCCGCCGAGTCCTGATCGCGACGAATGTCCGACGCCATCGCCATCATCCCCGCGCGTCTGGGCTCGACGCGATTCCCCCGCAAGGTGCTCGCCTCGCGGACCGGCAAGCCGTTGATCCGTCACGTCTGGGAGCGAGCCCGTGCCGCGTCGTCGCTCTCGCGGGTGGTCATCGCCACCGACGAGGCCGAGGTGCTCGAGGCCGTGCGGGGTTTCGGCGGCGAGGCCGTCATGACCAGCCCGTCGCACCCCAACGGCTCCAGCCGGCTCGCGGAGGCCGCGTCGATCCTCGGGCTCGCGGACGACGCGCTCGTGGTGAACGTGCAAGGGGACGAGCCCGAGATGGACCCCGGCGTGATCGACGCGGCGGTGGGCCTGGCTCGGTCGAGCGGCGCGGAGGTGGCGACGGTGGCGTCGCCATTGGCCCCGCACGAGTCGTTCGACAACCCCAACATCGTGAAGGTGGTCATGCGGGCCGACGGCATGGCGCTCTACTTCTCGCGGGCGAAGATTCCGTTTCCTCGCGAGGGCGGGGCGGCGGGTACGCCCGAGGCGGCCCCGGTGCTCAAGCACGTGGGGCTCTACGTCTATCGGGCGGCGTTCCTCCGCCGCTACGTGACGCTCGCTCCCACGCCCCTCGAGCGAACCGAGATGCTCGAGCAACTCCGCGTGCTCGAGCACGGGCACCGCATCGCCGTCGTGGTGCGTCACTGCGACATGGTGGGCGTCGACACGCCCGAGCAATACGAGGCCTTCGTCGCCCGCGAGGCCGCCCGCGCGGCTCGCTGACCGCTCGGCGTTCCGCGATCAGCGCCTGACGCGGACCCAGATCTTCGCCCCGAAGTTCCGGTACGAGTTGTAACTCCCCGGCGCGAGTTCCTCCGCCAGCGTGAACTCCTGCGGGAACCCGGGCACCATCGACATGAGCGACACGGGAATGCGGTTCGACTCGATCACGAGGTTCGGCGGCGTGCGATGCAGGTCGTCGAGCGCTCGGCGCTTGAGGTCGCCCTCGGGCAGGCAGGCGATGAACCCGGCGTCGGCGGCCAGGCCGCTGGCGGGTCGCAGGTCGGTCAGCGCGAACAGCGTGTAGTACAGGCCCCCCGTGAGCACGACATCGCCGGGCTTGGCGTGGCGACGCACCGCGTCGGCGAGCCGGAGGTAGAAGGAGTCGGCGACCAACTCGGGCCGATCGGCCTTCTCCAGCATCACGGGTCGCCAGTACGCCGACTCCCGCCACGACCAGTCGCTGAAGCGGAGGTTGGCGGGCAGCAGCGCCCCCGACACGATGGCCGTGATCGTGATCGTCGCGATGGCGGTGATGCGTGAACGCGAGCGGCGCAGCGATGCCCCGTCGAGGCGTGCGGCCGCGAGCACGGCGCAGCCGAGCAGCAGCTGCGCGAAGTGGTACGGGAAGCAGAGCTTGAGTGCCATTTCCGGCATGGGGGCCAGCACCAAGGCCGCGCCAAGCCAAGGCGCCAGCCGCCGGTTCGACGCGATATCGCCGCGGAAGAGGCGTGCGGCTCGCAGCGGGCGCCGGTGGGCCACCAGCAGCCCGCCGATCGACGCCGCGAGCATGAGCGGCGTGACCCACGACGCGCCGCGGAGGGCCTGCTGACCCGAATCGATGAATACCGCCGACCACGGCCGTCCCATCGCCTCCGCGAAGTTGGAGAGCGCGGCGGCCGTCGTGCTCCAGGTGGCCGCGAGGTCCGCAAGCCGGTGCGGACCGCCCGCCACGACGCTCAGGCCCGTCAGGCCCGTCACGCAACCGGTCGCGACGAACGTGGCGCACCGCCGCGGCCCGTTGCGGGCCAGGCACGCGAGGGTCGCGACCAGGCCGAAGGGGGCGAAGGACTCGCGGACGAGCACGGCCAACGCCGCCAGCACGCCCCCGGCGATGAGTGCGCGGACCGAGGCCCGCGCGTCGCCGGCGGGCAGCACGCAGCAGAGCGAGGCCGCGAGCAGCCCGGTGGCCGCGAGGATCTGGTTCTTGAAGCCGGCGTCGATGAAGACCGTCGAGTTGGCGGCGGCCGCCCAGACGCAGGCGATGAGGCAGCCCCGGATCATGCCGCAGAACCTCCCGAGCAGCAGCGACACGATGGCGGCGGTCGCGCAGGCGACCGCTCCGTCGATCAGGCGGAGCGTGACCAATCCGTCGACCCCGTCGCCGCTCATGGCGAAGGAGAGGGCCCGGGGATAGATCGTCACCGGGCTGTGGACGAGGGGGTCGAATCCGGCGCGGGACAGTCTGGCGATCGAGGCGTACCACCCGTCGTCGGTGAAAGGGGGCCGACCAAGCACCGCAAGGCGGGCGAGGCCCACGGCCACCGCGGGCGCGAGCAGGCAGGCGGCCGTGAGGAAGGCCGTTCGGAAGGCGACTCCCGCGGGACGGGGCGTGGTGGGGCGGACCGGATCGGACGTCATGGGCGAAGGACGCGGACTGGTT
>JBILUL010000272.1:0-4007 GCA_044371005.1 Phycisphaerales bacterium
CCACAGACCCAGCGCGACCACCACCAGTGCGAGCACGCCCGCGATGATGAGAAGCACTCTGAAGATAGGTCGCCGCGCGGCCATGACCAGACAGTACACATGCACTGTTCACGACATGAGAGAACGGCTGCTTCTTCATCTGGCACGTAAGAGCGGCGGCTCCGAGCCGGTCTCATCTGGCACGTAGGAACGGCTGCTCTGAGCCGGTCCTGCGTGCTTCACACCCAACGCGTGTTCCGTCCCAAACCCCACCCGCGCCATCAACCACACACGGGGTTGGAAGCACGCAGCAGCCCGCAAAGCCGGTCTCATCTGGCACGTAGGAACGGCTGCTCTGAGCCGGTCCTGCGTGCTTCACACCCAACGCGTGTTCCGTCCCAAACCCAACCCGCGTCATCATCCACGCACAAGGAAGGAAGCACGCAGCAGCCCGCAAAGCCGGACTGCTACGTGCCATATCAGAGCGGCGGCTTGCTCATCTGGCACGTAGGAACGGCTGCTCTGAGCCGGTCCTGCGTGCTTCACACCCGCCGCGTGTTCCGTCCCAAACCCGCCCGCGCCATCAACCACACACAGGGTTGGAAGCACGCAGCAGCCCGCAGAGCCGGGCTGCTACGTGCCATATCAGAACGGCCATATCAGAACGGCCGCGTAGTACCCCAAAAACAAAAAACCCGCCACGTCTTCACGTAGCGGGCATTGATCATGCGGCGATTCGGACTTGGGTCCGGAATCGATTAACGCTTGCTGAACTGGAAGCGACGGCGTGCACCGGCCTGGCCGTACTTCTTACGCTCGACCTTACGCGAGTCACGGGTGAGATACCCGGCTTCGCGAAGAGCGGTCTCGGTGGTCGGATCGTAATCGCGCAGAGCGCGGGCGATCGCCAGACGGAAGGCCTGGGCCTGGCCCATGAAGCCGCCGCCCTGGAGCTTGGCGACGACCTTGAGCTTGTCGGTCATGTTCGTCAGCTTGAGGGGAGCGAGCACATCGGCCCGGTCACGCTCTTCGCAGAAGTACTGCTCGATCGTCTTGATCTTGCCGGCCTTGGTCTCGACGGTGATACCGGCCTCGGCGCCGGGCTTCATGCGAACGCGGGCAATCGCGGTCTTGCGACGGCCAGTGCCCCACCACCAGCCACGCTTGTCGGCCGGCTTGGCGGCGCGAAGCGGACGGGGAGCGGGAGCGGACGATGCGGGAGAAGGAGCTGCGCCGACATCGGCGAGGCTCAGGTTGGTCAGGTCAGCGGGGATTGAAATCTGCGACATAGGTGTTCCTGTTTCGTTTCGACTCACTGCGTGATTGCATCAACGCGGCGAGGAATTGGTTTCGTTGAGGGAGAACTTCAGGGCAGCGGAACTTCGAGCGTCTGGGGGTTCTTGTCCCCGTACGAGTGCTCGGCGCCCTCAACGATGTGCAGCTTCTTGAGCATGACCCGCGAGAGACGGTTCTTGGGCATCATGCGGCGGACCGCATCCTCGATCAGAAGCGAAGGCTTCTTGTCGCGGACCTGACCGTACGTCTCGGTCTTGAGACCACCCGGGTGGCTCGTGTACCGCATCTTCAGACGCTGCTCGGCCTTGCGGCCAGTCAGCCCGATCTTGCCGGCATTCGTCACCACCACGAAATCACCCACGTCAACGTGAGGGGTGTACGTCGGGCGGTGCTTGCCCATCAGGACGTTGGCGACTTCTACCGCCAGACGCCCCAGAGGAATGTTGGTCGCGTCAACAATGTGCCACGACCGCTTGATCTCGCCTTCCTTGGCGAGAAACGTCTGACGACGAGGGCTGCTGATTCCCATCTGAAATACTCCGATCTTCGGTCCCGTGAATCGCCTGCCACACATTCAGTACGCACCGACAGGAAGTCGACACTTCGAGCCAGAGGACAGAACGTGCACACGCGGCACGACACCGTTCCAATTACGCCGCCTACCGGGCGGGGCGGGTGAGCCGACCCTATCCCGGGTCGAATCACACGATTGTGAGGTTTGAATCCCCGGCCTACTGAACCGGGTGGATAGGGCAGAAGTATAGCGGCCTCTCCCCGGCGGGGAAGAAAGTGCCTGAGTTCCGAAGTTCCAAAGTGCGCAAGTGCAGCGGCTTGGGACGGTTCGAACGGGTTTTGAAAGGGTTCACATAGGGTCCTTCCCCAATGCAGGCGTGCAGCGGAGCGGTTTGGAACGCACCGCGAGCTACGCGCCCGGTCCCCCACCCGTACAATCAAAATCCAAACACATCCTTCGCCGTGGCACCCTCCTCCCGCCGCGGCGTCTACCACCGTCCACCTTCTCGCTGCGCACTTCGGAACTTCGGCACTTCTCCCCCCTCCCCCTTCCTTGTACCACCTCTCCCACCATCGCGTCACCTGGCTTGGCACCCGTCCGCCAGCCCGCACACAGCGCGCCGCCCGGCTTCGCGCAGACCTCTACCACATCACGGTCGACGGCATCTTCTACTGCCTCATGGTCGGCCTGGCGGAGATGTACTTCGCGAAGTTCATCGTGTCGATGGAGCTGGGTCAGGTCGCTTCGGGACTCATCACGACGGTGCCGCTGGTCCTTGCCGCGCTTCTGGCGCTGTCAGCGCCGGCCATCTTGCGTAAGTTCGGTTCCTTCTCGCGGTGCATCGGCACACTGGCCTCAGCCCAGGCCTTCATGCTGCTGCCGATGGCGGGCATCGCCCTGGCGTGGCCTTTCGTCAAATCCTTCGTGGCGACGCATCAACTCTCGTGGCTCGCCGCGGGGATTGTGTTTGCCACCGTCACGCTCTACTACTTCGGAGCCATCGCCACCGCGGCACCGTGGATCACCGTCACCGGTGCCCTCGTCCCGGCTCGCCTTCGTGCTCGCTACAACGCACGTCGCCTGCGCATCCTTCAGGTGGCAACTCTCTTCGCCCTCATCTTCCACGGCCTCGCGGCGGACGGTTTCGTGCGTCTCTTCAATGCGTTCCCGGCACTGAGCAAGATGGGCTTTGATGCGCACCTGACGGGCTTCGCGGCGATGTTCGCCATCGCGAGCCTCTGCCGCGTGGTTTCGGCGTGGCACCTCTTCCGATACTCAACGCCCAAGGAAGACCCGAGCGCTCAAAGCCATGTCCACGCCTCGGACTTCCTTGCCCGCTTCAAGCAGTCCAACGACGGTCGCTTCCTTGTCTACGCCATCGCGGGCAACGCAGCGCTCCAGATCGCCCAGCCTTTCTTCAACCCATGGATGCTCCGTCAGGGCGCGCTGCACGGCGATCTCCTTGACTGGACCGTGAGTCACCTTGGCCCGCAGGCTCCCTACAGCATCCTGCTCGCGTCGGTCTACATCGGTCGCATCCTGATGCTCGATCTCTCGGGCACGATTGCTCACAAGCACGGCGCGGTGCGTCTTCTCTGGATCGGCGGTCTGGCCCTTCCCTTCATGGCCATCTTCTGGCTCTTCTCGAGCAACTTCGCGTTGCTCATCGTCGGACAGATCGCCACCGGTGCTGCGCTCAGCGCCTGGGAGCTTGGTGTCTTTCTCATGAACTATGAGTCGATCAAGCCCAATGAGCGGACGGCCATGCTCACGTACTTCACGCTCGCCAACGAGAGCGGCAAGACGGGCGGTTCGCTGGTGGGCGGCGGCATTCTCGAAGGAATGGGGAAGGAAACCGGGGCCTACGCCGCGGTCTTCTGGACATCATTCCTCGCGCGTGCCGCGGTGCTCGCCCTGCTCGCGCGCATGCGCGCTACGCAACCGCACGAACGACACTGAACTTGCTCAACACAATCACGCAGCACTCGCACTCTTCAGGCCGATAGGCCTGGACGTGCGTAGCCCGGGGTGAAGCACGGCTTGGCGTGCGCCACCCCGGGTCCAGAACGCCAGATCCCCGGCACCCCGAAAGGGGTGCACGTGGGGGAATGACGACGCGATTGGTGTTCACGTCGTCGAGTACGATGCAGACTTTGACGCGTCGTCACGAACCCCTCTTGCACGCCTACGGCGTGCGGGTCGTTTTCGCCGTCTGTCT
>JBILUL010000020.1:0-50231 GCA_044371005.1 Phycisphaerales bacterium
CACAACGCGCTCGCCTGCCTCCAGACCCTTCATCACATGCCAGCGATCACCATTCCATCCACCCAGCGTGACGGGCTGCACGACGACCTTGCTCTCCTTGTCGACGACAAGCACCATCGGCCCGGTTGGCGACTGAATCACCGCACGCTGGGGCACAGTGACCGAGTTGGGACGCTCCCATCCGACGATGCGAGCCTTCACGAAGCTTCCCGGAAGGAGTGATTCGCGTTCCTCGCCATCATGCTTGTTCTTGTGCGTGGGGTTCTTGAACTCCGCACGCACCTTGATCGTTCCGGTCATCGAGTCGATGCCGGTATCGAAGAAGTCCATCGTTCCTTCATGGGGGTACCTGCTGCCGTCGATCAGCGTCAACTGCACCGTGAGCTTGCCATCGGTGGGCATCGTGATCAGCCCGGCCTTCACCTGATCTCGCCAGCCGAGCATCTCCCGCTCGCTGATCGTGAAGTTCACGAAGAGCGGGTCTGACTGCACCACCGTGGTGAGATAGCTGTTCTGGCCCGCATCGACCAGCGCGCCTTCTCGGCGGGCCGACACGCCCACACGACCGGTCGCCGGAGCCTTGATCACCGTGTAGCTGAGCTGCAGCGATGCGTTGGCCAGCATCGCCTGGGCGTTGGCCAGTTCCGCCTTGGCCTGCAGACCCTCGGTCTTCGCGTCGTCGAGGTTCTTCTGCTGGCCGGCATCGGCCTCGATGAGCCGCGTGAGCCGGGCCACATCTCGCTCGGCCTTCTCAAGCCGTGCCTGTGCCTGCGTGACGCGTGCCTTGGCCACTTCCACATCGGCCTCGAACTGGCGATGGTCGATCTCGTAGAGCGTTTCGCCCTCGGTCACCCACTGACCATCCTTGAAGGCCTGCTTGATCAGAAACCCCTGGACGCGGGCCCTCACTTCGATGCTGCGCGAAGCCTGGGTCTGGCCAAGGAACTCATACTCGACGGGAACGGTCGAGGCCGAGAGCGTCTCCACCGAGACTTCGGCGGGCGGCGGGGTCGGGCGCTCGGAACTCTTCGAGTTGCAGCCGCCCGCGAGCATCGCGAGCGCGACCGCGCCAGCACATCGATTGAACATGGTCTTCATGGGTGTTCGTTTCCAGCAGGTGCCAGGGCATGGGCCAGTGCGCACGACATCGGACTTATTCGAAGGATCCGCCAAGGGCCAGATGCAGCTTGAGCCGCTGACGCAGCCGCTCGCTCTGCACTTTCAGCAGCTCGCTGCGCGTCGCTGAATCCTGCGTCTGGATGTTGTTGAGATCCACCAGCGACATGACGCCTTCCTTGTAACTCACTTCGGCCGAAGCACGGGCCTTGCCGTAGCGTTCCGCAGCGGTTGTCAACTCATGCTCGCGGCTTGCCAGCACCGTCTCATTCGCCATCGCCGTCTCCACTTCCTTGAAGCCGTTGAGCGCGGTGCGAACGTAGTTGCCAAGAGCCTGCTTCTGCTGGCCTTCCGCAATTTCAACATCCGCCTGGCGTGCGCCGCCATCGACGATCGGTGCCAGAAGATTGCCGCCGATGCTCCAGATCGCTGCGGCGGGATTGAGCATCATGCCCAGATTGCCGCTGATCGCAAACGTCGGAAGCTTCGCAGCCTTGGCCGAGCCCTTGCGGAAGAACGCTGCGGCAACCTGCCGATCCGCCGCGACCACATCCGGGCGACGCTCGAGCAACTCCGATGGCAGCCCCGTGGGCACCGCCGCGGGCATCGGGGGCAACTTGGACGCTACATCCACCTCGGCGGCGGGGTAGCGACCCAGCAGCACTTCCAGCGAGCGGATGGCTTCCTCACGAGCCCCCTCGCTGCGTGCCAGCGACTGCCTCGCGTTGGCCACATTGCCCGTGGCGAGGTCCACATCCATCTGGCTGGCCATGCCTTCCTTCTTGCGAGCCTCCGAGATCTGCAGCGTCTTCTCGTAGATGCCCAGCACTTCGGCATCGAGGACCGCCTGACGCTTGGCCGTGATGGCGAGGAACCAGGCGTCCGCGGTCTGCGCGGCCAGAGACTGGCGGGCAAACTCGAAGTCCGCCGCGGCGGCGAGGGCATCCTGCGTCGCCGCGGCCTGTCCCTGACGCAACCGGCCCCAGACATCCACTTCCCACGAAATGCTCAGACCCAGATTGGCCTGTGAGCGAGCCGTGGAGTTGGCGCCCGGGTCGCCACTTGAACCACTGGCCCCCACGCCGATCTGCGGAGAGAGCGCTGCTCCGGCCTTCACGGCGCGGGCGCGAGCCTCATCGAGGCGTCCGGAGGCCACGGTGAGATTGGGGTTGTTGGCCTGAGCCTCCTGAACAAGTTTGGGGAGTGCAGGGTCCTTGAAGGTGGCAAGCCAGTTGTCCTGAACCTTGCCAGGGTCCGCCGCGGCCTTGGTGAAGCCATCGCGGGAAGGCACTTTGGTCTGATCCGCCGCCTTGGGAGCACTCGGCGTGCCGCAGCCTCCGACCAACGTGAGAAGTGCCGCGACCGAGATCAACGTCCGAATCATGCTCAGGGTTCCTGAAGGGACCATCAGATAGAAGGCTCACAATGCACCTGCAGACACCCTTCGCGTGAAGATCGCCCGAGAATCCCCGGGTCGCCGCCGCCACGGGCGAATGGAACTGCCGACCGGGGCGAACGACCGGGGCGACAGGGCGAGGCAATCGGAGGGGGAGGCGGTAGGGGGCGGGGGGAGATGTCTGCCAACTGCGAAGGGGCATGATACCCCTGCTGCGAGAGGTGGATGGGAGGCAGCGTCATGCCTCGGGTTGGCCGCCTGGGGCCGCGGCGTTTGGACGGATAAAGGTCGCGGATGATCTGGTTGCAACCGCCGGTCCGCACGCGGCGGGCACCGGGTTCCGAGTGACCTGAGCGAGCGTCGCTGCTGGCCCGACGGTATCGGGGCGTGGCCGAGTCCCAGTGGCAGGGCGCCGCGTTCCATCACCCAAGCACCGGAGCATCCGCTGCGAATGCGGCGTTGCGTGCTGACTGGCACTTGCGGCACGCGGGGGCGGGGAGATGCTCGTGGGACTGTTGTCTGAGCCATTCGGAGCGCAGCAATCCGAAGGCGTGTTCATCGACCCAGCGGTCGCGGGCGAAGGCTCCTTGCACGAAGGTGGCTTCGTGTCGCATTCCGGCTTTCTCGAGGACGCGGGCGCTGGCGGTGTTGCGGGCATCGCAGTACGCGGCGATGCGGTGTGCGGCGGGTGTGCTGAAGAAGCGGGCGATCATGCCGCGTGCAAGTTCGGTGGCGTAACCGTTGCCGTGGACTTCGCGTGCGAACACATAGCCGATGACGCCTTGCCTGGGGTCGTTGCCTTCGTGGCGGATGTGAGCATCGCCGATGAGTTCCTGGGTGTCGGTGCGGACGACGGCGAGGTTGAGCCCGGACTCGCCTGGATGATCAAAGTCGCGTCCCAGATGGCGGTTGATGAGTTCGCTGGCGCGCTGCTGCGAATAGGGCATGGCCCACGAGAGGAAGCGTGCCACCTGGGGGTCGGAGCGATATGACGCGAGTGTGGGGGCATCGTCGTCGCGGAGCTGCCGGATGATGAGGCGAGCCGTTTGAAACGCGATGACGTGCATGGAACTCCGATTGGACAAGACGAGGCGTCTGGCCCGGAACACACACGGGCCTGCAAGGGGATACGCGTGGGTTGCGACCCGGTTGCATCATCGCGATCGGGTGTCGTGAGCGGAGCCGAACGCAAGCCGTTTCCGGACGATGTGCGGGGGGTGTGCGGCGGTCGCTGCGGGGGAGCGGACACTTCTTGACAGAACCTTGACAAGATCTGAAGCATTTGCAGCATGCAGTCATGTCAGCATTGTGGGCCTGCGCGAAAGTCCCACATCCGGTGGCTTTGCCGGGCACCGGAGTGCACCAATGGGCCATGCCGAGACTCGCAAACGAGCGAGCGATCACCCGATGTTCTGGGCAGTCTGGGCGATCGTGGCCGCATTCGGCACGTATTTCTGCATGTACGGCTTTCGCAAGCCCTTCACCGCCGCGGGGTTCGAAGGTTCGCAAGCCCTGGGAACGGACTTCAAGTCGCTGCTTGTGATTGCGCAGGTGGCGGGGTACACGATCTCGAAGTTCGTGGGCATCAAGGTGATCTCGGAGATGAAGCCCGCGGGCCGAGCCGCGGCGATCCTGCTGCTGATCGGCATCGCGCAGGCATCGCTGGTGCTCTTTGGCATCCTGCCCCGGCCGTGGAATGCCGTGGCACTCTTCCTCAACGGCCTGCCGCTGGGGATGGTCTTCGGGCTGGTGCTGGGCTTTCTGGAGGGGCGGCGCGTGACCGAGGCACTCTCGGCCGGGCTGTGCGCCAGTTTCATTCTCGCGGGCGGCGTGGTGAAATCGGTCGGCGCGTGGCTGCTGGAAAAAGGCGTGAGTGAGGACTGGATGCCCGCCGCGGCGGGCGCGATCTTCCTGCTCCCGCTCGTCGTTGGCGTCGCCATGCTCACCCGCATCCCTTCGCCTGATGGCGCTGATGTGGCCGAGCGTGCGGAACGCGTGCCGATGACGCGCAGCGAACGCAATGTGCTGCTGGCTCGGCTGGCTCCCGGGCTCATCATGCTCGTGCTCATGTACCTGATGCTCACGATCCTGCGCGGACTGCGCGACGACTTTGCACCGGAGGTCTGGAAGGGCCTGGGCGTGAAGGCGGCACCGAGCGACTTTACGACCTCGGAGCTGGTCGTCGGACTTGTCTGCTTCGGCGCGGGCGGCTGCTTCGCGCTTCTCCGCGACAACAAGATCGCGTTCTTCGGATCGCTGCTGCTGTGCATGGCTGGCTTCGTGCTGCTGGGTGGAACGCTGCTGGCGCAGTCGGCCGGCAACATCTCACCCATGGCGTTCATGATTCTCACCGGCGTGGGGCTCTATCTCCCGTACGTCGTGGTGCACACCACGGTCTTTGAGCGACTTCTGGCGGTGACCCGCGAGCGCGGCAATCTGGGCTTCCTGATGTATCTGGCCGATTCGTTCGGCTATCTTGGATACGTTGCCATTGTCTTCGGCAAGGGCGCTCTGGCCAAGCGGCAGGATTTCCTTTCGTTCTTTCAGCAGGCCGTGTGGGTCTCCGTCGTGTTGTCGCTGCTGTGTCTTGCGGGAAGCTGGTGGTATTTCCGAACTCGCTGTGAACGCACTGAACCCCAGGCGGCCCCGGCGGTCTGAGTCGATGTATTGAAGCGAGGAACTCTGAAGCATGAAGTACGATCTGTGTGTGTTCGACATGGCCGGAACGACGGTGGATGACAGCGGCAACGCGGTGGCTGCCGCGCTGTGCGACGCGTTCGCCGCGGCGGGCTTCACCGTGCAGCCCGCGATGGTCAACCCGGTGATGGGCATTCCCAAGCCACTGGCGATCCGGACGATCCTGACCGAGCTTCGGGGTACCGCTCCCAGCGACGAGGAAGTGCGCTCGCTGCACAGCGATTTTCAGAACCGGATGGTGGAGCACTACCGCACCAGCCCGCTGGTCAAGGAGATCGCGGGCGCGTCCGGGCTCTTCCGGGAACTCAAGAGCCGCGGCGTGCGAGTGACGCTCGACACCGGCTTTGACCGTCGCATCCTGGACACCATCGTCGAGCGTCTGGGCTGGCGCGGACTGATTGATGACAGCTGCGCGAGCGACGAAGTCTCGAAGGGACGGCCCGATCCTGAGTTGATTCATGTGCTGATGAAGCGCGCGGGCGTGACGGATGCGAAGCGAGTGGCCAAGTTCGGAGACAGCATCAGCGATCTCGAGCAGGGCGAGGCTGCGGGCTGCGGGTTCGTCGGCGCGATTCTCTGCGAACGCACCGAACCGTATCTTGATCGGTTCCCCGGCGTGGTGGGCCTGCGTTCCATCGCGGACGCGCTGCACGCAATGGAGGCTGCGCACTGACCTTCTCTCCGACCCCCCACCCCCCGTCCCGTGCCGCGTGGAGGGCGCATTGAAGGAGTCGTTGTCGTGAACATGCTCTGCGACCAGACCATTGCCACCTTGATCGAAGCCGTCCGCGCGCACAGCGACGCGGCGGGTCCGACCACAGACTCGCTCTCCCATCTGCCTGGCCTGATGGACCAGTTGGACATCGGGCGAGTACTGCTGGTGGTCGATCGTGGTGCCATGGATGCGTGCGGGGTTGGTCCGTCGCTGCGCGATCAGCTTGGGTCGCGACTGGTCGGCGAGTTTGACGCCTTCACGCCCAACCCGACCTCCGAGCAGACCCACGCCGCGGCGGACGCCATCCTCAGGTCCGGCGCGAACGGGGTCGTGGCGCTGGGGGGAGGCTCATGCCTCGATGTGGCCAAGGTGGGATCACTCGCCGCGGCGAACCGAGGGGAGATGACCTTGATCTGTGAAGGCCGCGCCCAGGCACGCGTCCCTTCGATTCCCTGCATCGCCATCCCGACAACTTCAGGAACAGGCTCGGAGGCCACGCACTTTGCAGCCATTTATGTGAAAGGACGCAAGGTGTCGGTGGCGGATGCTTCCATGCGTCCGGCGGCGAAGGTGATGGATGCCTCGCTGCATGAGCACATGCCCGCGCGACTCGCCGCGGCGACGGGTCTGGATGCGCTCGCCCAGTCGCTTGAATCCATGTGGGCGGTAGGTTCAACCGATGAATCGCTGATGTACTCGCGGCTTGGAGCCGCGTTGGTCGCGAGGAACCTTGTCGAAAGCGTCAAGACCGCCTCGGCCCACTCGCGGGAAGCGATGATGTGGGGCGCGCACGCAGCCGGAATGGCGATCAACATCAGCAAGACCACTGCTCCGCACGCGCTCTCGTATCAACTCACCTCGAGGTTCAGCATTGCCCACGGCCACGCCGCGGCGTTGACGCTCGGGCATATCGGACGCGAGAATGCTCGCGTGGAGAAGGAAGACTGCAGCGACCCTCGCGGGGCCGGGTGGGTCCGTGCGCGGGTGCAGGAAGCCGCGGCGGCGCTTGGCGTTCTGCCCCATCGCCTGCCCGCAGCGATCGCCATTCTTCTGGGACGTCTGAGCCTTCCAAACTGCCTGCGCGATGCGGGAGTGACACATGAATCGCTTTCCAGCATGGCCCAGGAGGTGGACCCGGTTCGACTGAGCAACAATCCCCGGCTTCTGGGTGTGCGGACACTCACTGCGGCGCTTGAGGCCGCGTGGGTGAGTCCGGACCTTTCGTGCAGTACGGGCTGAAATGACCAGATCGATCTGTTCCGGAGTGCTGACCATGCGCAAGTCTTCGTCGAGCGTTGGAATGATGGCCCTTGGCATGCTGATGAGCGTGCACGCCGCGGAAGCTCAGATGGTCCGCAAGGTGCTGATCATCGGCGTCGATGGCATGCGGCCCGATGCGATGCTGGCGGCCAACTGCCCGAACTTCGATGCACTGATCGCGCAGGGCGCGTTCAGTCAGGTCTGCATGGCCGAGGACATCACGATCAGCGGCCCCTGCTGGTCGAGCATCACCACGGGCGTGCATCGCGCGAAGCACAACGTGACCGACAACAGCTTCGCCGCACCCAACTACGCGACCTATCCCCACTTCTTCCAGCGACTGCAGGAGACATGCGACGCGTCGACCGCCTCGATCGTGCAGTGGGGCCCGGTGAACACGCAGATCTGCAAGGACAATGCCGATGTGCTGGTGACGGGCGTGCCGGGCGCAGCGATTGCGTCCTCGTGCGTTGACTTGCTCAACACGGCCAATCCGGATGTGATCTTCCTGCACTTTGACGATGTGGATCATGCCGGCCACGCCTACGGCTTTTCGCCCACGGTGCCCCAGTATCTGACGGCGATCGAAGGTGTGGATGCACTGGCCGGACAGGTGCTCAGCGCCGTGGCCGCGAGACCGAATGCCGCCAATGAGGACTGGCTGATCATCGTCACCTCCGATCATGGCGGCACGCCGGATGGTTCGCACGGACGCAACATCCCCGAACATCGCTACACGCCGCTGATTGTCTCCGGACGTTCGGCCGCGGCGGGCACGACCATCACTCCTGCGCCCGAGCTTGTTGATCTGCCCCCCACCGTGATGACATTCCTGGGCCTGCCAATCAATCCTTCATGGGGTTGGGATGGCCAGCCCGTCGGGCTGAACATGGCTGGCTCGCCTTCGCAGCCCTTTGCATGCTCGCCTCCGCCGCCGCCTGCAGTGGGTGCGTGCTGTGCTCCCTCGGGTGATTGCCAGCTGCTCACGCTGGAGCAGTGTGATCTGCTCCGCGGCACATGGGCCGGGCTCGGAACCATCTGCGAATCCGAGGGATGTTCTGCATCGCTCGTGCTGCTCTCAGAGAACTTCGAATCGGTACCGCTGGGCCCCAACGTCGATGAGACGCTCGCGGGCACCAACGTCTTCAGCGCGACGCCACCAGCGGGCTGGACCATCGATCGCACGGGCGTCCCCTCGGGAGGCGTGACGGAATGGCGGGGCTGGAACATCGCGTCGCGCACGTGGTGGGCGGACGCCGCGGGGAACCAGAATCGTGCGCTCTTCACCAAGGGCCTTGGCGCGGTGGCGGTCGCGGACCCTGATGAATGGTTCGATCTGGCGCACGGCGCGGGGCTCTACGCCTCCTCGATCACGACACGTCCCATCGCCCTCTCCGATGCGCTGCCCGGGAGCGTGCGGCTGGTCTTTGATTCGAGCTGGCGCCCCGAAGACCTGCAGGCCGCGGCGATCTCCGTTCGCTTCGATGGCGGCACGCCAGTGACGGTGATGCAGTGGACCTCCACTGCGGGCCCGAACTTCAAGGCGGATGCGGAGAACGAAACTGTCCTGCTCCCGATCGCCACGCCGCCGGGCGCACAGAGCATGGAGATCACGTTCACGCTGCGTGATGCGGGCAACAACTGGTGGTGGGCGATTGACAACGTGGAAGTGCTGGCAACGCCGCGGAATCCGCGACGGGTTCTTCTCGACGAGACCTTTGACCTCGTGCCGCTGGGGCCCAACGTGGATGAGACGCTGGATGCCGACCGGGTGTGGAGCGGCAGCCCGCCAGCGGGATGGCTCTTCGACGATTCAGGCGTACCCGCAGCGAACGACCCTGCGAGGGGCGTGACGGAGTGGGAAGGCTGGGCGATTGCCGACCGAGTCTGGTGGGCGCAAGCCGCGGGCGATCAGCGCCGTTCGGAGTTCACGCGTGCCAATGCTGCCATCGCCGTGGCTGACCCGGACGAATGGGATGACCGGGGCACTCCCAGCTCGCTGGGGGCCTACAACGCAAAGATGAGTACGCCGGCCGTTTCACTGTCGGGCATCGCGAGCGAGTCGGTGCAGGTGGCCTTCGATTCCAGTTGGCGTCCGGAAGCGGCGCAGACCGCGGTGCTGACGGCCACGTACGACACGGGCGAGAGTCAGGTCCTGCTGCGATGGGATTCAGCCGCCGGCGTGAACTTCCATGCCGATGCGCCCAACGAACCGGTGTTGCTCGATGTCGCCAACCCGCGGGGTGCCACCTCGATGGTGCTGACCTTTGCCCTGCTCAATGCTCGCAACAACTGGTGGTGGGCCATAGACAATCTCAAGGTCAGCGGCGTGCCCAGGTGCATCGCCGATGTGAACGAGGATGGAGGAATCGATGGAAGCGATATCGAGGCTTTCTTCCTGGTCTGGGAGGCCGGCGACGCCGCGGCGGACCTGAACGTCGATGGCGGCATCGACGGTACTGATGTGATGACATTCTTCGAACGTTGGGAAGCAGGCTGCTGACACACACCCGCAGGTCGGGTGCTGGGCTGTGGCCAAAGGAGTTCTCGTGCACTCGACCGATACTGCGCCTCGCGCCACCTGCTCTGAATCCACACGGGCCCTTGCCACCTTTCCCGCCGGATCCAACGGTGAGTTCGATCTGCCGCCCGATCAGGTGCGGGTGATTGCACGCGGCCTGGGGTGTCAGCTCTGGGACACCAGAGGACGGCAGATGCTCGACTACTCGATGGGCTGGGGTTCAGCGCTCCCGGGCCACGCGCACGAGCACATCGTGCGCGCCATCAGTCGACGCGCGCCGCTTGGCACCAACTTCGCAACAGTCACTGACGAATCGCTTCGCCTTGCCGAAGAACTGCGGCGGATTCAGCCCGGAACCCAGCCTCGGCTCGTGCGGTTCTGCGCCTCGGGCACTGAAGCGACCATGTACTGTCTGCGACTGGCGCGTGCCTTCACGGGCCGGCGGATGATCCTCAAGTTCGAGGGAGCCTACCACGGGAGCAATGACGAAGGGGTCACCAGCCTCTTTCCTTCGGGAAAGACGCCATTTCCGTCGCCTGAACCGTCCAGTGCGGGCGTGAACTTCCAGGACACCATCGTCGCTCCCTTCAACGACGCCGCGGCGTGTGAGGCGATCATCCGTGAGCACGCCGACAGGCTCGCGGGCGTCATCGTCGAACCGCTGCATCGCTGCCTGGCCCCGGCACCGGGATTCCTTGAGTCGCTGCGTGCCGCGTGCGACCGGCACCGTGTGCCGCTGATCTTCGATGAAGTCGTGACCGGATTCCGGCTCGCCTACGGCGGTGCGCAGGAACGCTACGGCGTCGCGGCGGACCTGGTGGCCTACGGCAAGGCGCTGGGCGGTGGGCTTCCCATCGGCGCGTTTGTGGGCCGCAGTGAGATCATGCAGTTGGTGGAAGAACATCGGGCAGGAACATCCGAGTATGTCTGGACTGCATCAACGCTCGGGGGCAACCCCCTCTCGTGCGCGGGTGCCAATGCCGCCCTCGATATCTACTCACAGCCGGGCTGCCATGATCGTCTGGCGATGCTGGGCGAGCAGCTTCGAACGTCGCTGCGCCGCGCGCTGCGTGATTCGGGCCATGTCGGCCAGGTGATCGGCTATGGACCGCTGGGACAGATCGTCTTCTCGGAACACCCCGTCATCGACTACCGCAGCACGCTGGCGGGCGATCGCCGCAAGTCCCGGGCGATGATGCTTGGGCTCTTTGCGCGGGATGTCTTCGTGAACCCCATGGGCACCAAGCTCTACCTGTCGCTGGCGCACGATGACGCAGCCATCGAGGAGTTTGAACGCCGTCTCACGATCGTGCTGCGAAACCTCCCGGCCGCGACGTGATCTTGACCTGAACTTCACGTTCGCGAGGGACCGGCGTCAACAAGCCGCTCGTACCGTTCCCCCGCAGCCCCGCAGCTGGCGGGAAGTGCGTTTCACATTCCGATACGTTCTGACCGCTGTTCCCCACCGGAGCACTCATGCACCCCACCACGCAGCGCATCATCGAGCTCTTCCACGCCAACGGCAACTCGCAGTACGGGCACGAAGCTGTCACGCAGCTTCAGCATGGACTGCAGGCGGCACTGATGGCCGAGCAGGAGGGGGCTTCGTCCGAACTCATCGCCGCGTCGCTGCTGCACGATGTGGGCCACCTGCTCCACGATCTGCCCGACGATGCACCCGACCAGGGCATCGACGATCGCCACGAGGTGCTCGGCGAGCGCTGGCTCGAGAAGCACTTCACGCAGGCGGTGGTTGAGCCCGTGCGTCTGCATGTTGATGCCAAGCGGTACCTGTGCGCAGTCGAGGCAGACTACTTCGGCCGCCTGAGCCCCCCGTCGGTGCAGAGCCTGCATCTGCAGGGTGGCCCGATGAACGCGGCGGAGGTCGCGGAGTTCCGCACGCACCCCTTCCATGCCGATGCGGTGCGACTGCGCCGCTGGGATGACCTGGCCAAGGATCCGACGCTGGTGACGCCGCAGATCGAGCACTTCGCACGCCATCTCGATGCCGCGGCATCCGCCTACGCTGCGGTCTGAAACCCGGTTGCCTTGAGGCACCGTTCACTCCCGTCTTGTGAGAATCTCAGCATGTCCACGACGCGTCGTGAGTTCCTCCGGCACGCAGCCTATCTGGCAGGCCTTGGTGCCGTCGGCGGTGTTCCCGAATCCATCCGCCGCGCGATGGCCATCGCACCCGATGCGGGAACCACCTTTCTGGATGCGGAGCATGTGGTCATCCTGATGCAGGAGAACCGCTCCTTTGACCACACCTTCGGCACACTCCGCGGCGTGCGAGGCCTCAACGACCCGCGTGCCATCACGCTTCCCGACGGATGCCCGGTCTGGGCCCAGCGCAACGCCAAGGGCGAGCGGTTCCTTCCGTTTCGCCTGAACATCAACGACACCAAGTCGACGTGGATGGGTTCACTCCCCCACTCCTGGACCGACCAGGTGGATGCACGCAACAACGGCCGCTACGACCGGTGGCTGGATGTGAAGCACTCGGGCGACGATGACTTTGCCGCGATGCCCCTGACGATGGGGTACTACACGCGCCAGGACATTCCTTTCTACTACGCGCTCGCCGATGCGTTCACGGTGTGCGATCAGAACTTCTGCTCCTCACTCACCGGAACGACCCCCAATCGTCTGCACTTGTGGTCGGGCACGGTGCGTGCACGTCAAGACGCTTCGGCGCCCGCCAACATTCTCAACTCGGATGTCGATTACGGTCGCTGGGCCGACTGGACGACTTTCCCCGAGCGCCTGCAGGATCTGGGAGTTTCATGGAAGGTCTATCAGAACGAGCTGAGCATCGAGTCGGGTCTTGATGGCGAGAAGGATGCGTGGCTGGCCAACTTCACCGACAATCCGCTCGAGTGGTTCTCGCAGTTTGGCGTGCGGTTCTCGAAGAAGCATCGCGTGTTCGTTGAGCGACGCATCGGTGAGATTCCCGGAGAGATCGCCCAGCGCAAGGGGAAACTCGCCGCGGCTTCGGGCAAGGCACTCGAGAAACTCGAACGTGAGATCCGCGACCTTGAGGCCAAGCTCACTCGCTACGAGAAAGAACGCACGCAGTTCAGTGCTGAGAAGTTCGCCGCGCTCTCTGACCGCGAGAAGCAGCTCCACCAGCGAGCCTTCTGCGACAACGCCGATGACCCGGACTACCGGGAACTGACGCGCCTCACGTACCGCGATGGTGATATCGAACGCTCAGTCGAGGTTCCCAAGGGCGATCCGCTGCATCAGTTCCGCAAGGACGTTGCAGAAGGGACTCTGCCCACCGTGTCATGGCTCGTGCCCTCGGAACGATTCTCCGATCACCCCGGCTCGGCGTGGTACGGCGCGTGGTATCTCTCAGAAACCCTGGACATTCTGACGAAGAACCCCGAGGTCTGGAAGAAGACCATCTTCATTCTCACCTACGACGAGAACGACGGGTACTTCGATCATGTGCCACCGTTCGTGGCACCCGACCCGAGCAAGCCGGAGACCGGCGGAGTTTCGGAGGGCATCGATGCCAGCCTTGAGTTCGTCACGCTTGAACAGGACAAGGTCCTTCACGCGCGAAACCCGCGGGAAAGCGCGATCGGCCTGGGCTATCGCGTGCCCATGGTCATCGCCTCGCCTTGGACCAGAGGCGGCAACGTCTGCTCGCAAGTGTTTGACCACACATCGGTGCTCCAGCTGCTCGAGAATGTCCTTTCGCACAAGACGGGCAAGCCAGTCCGCGAGACGAACATCAACGCGTGGCGTCGCGCCGTCTGCGGCGATCTGACAAGCGTGTTTGCCGCCGCGGCGGATTCGGCATCCGAACTCACGCCGCTGGATCGCGACGCGGTTGTGATGAACATCCACAAGGCCCAGTTCAAGGGACTTCCCGATGGCTACCACGCCCTCGACGAACGCCAGGTCGCTCAGGTCCGTCGCGGCGATCTCCTGGGGCTCATGGCAAAGCAGGAAGCGGGCACGCGGCGAGCCTGCCCGCTTCCCTACGAGCTCTTCGTCTCCGATTCAGTCAACATCGCAGCGGGAACCATCACGCTGCGCTTCGAGGCCCGCAAGGATCTGTTCGGACCGCGTGCAAGCGGCGCGGCATTCACCGTCTATGCCGTGAAGACCGATGGCGACTTCTCCTGCCGCACCTATGCCGCGGCGCCGGGAACCCATGTCGAAGGCACCTGGAACATCGCCGACTTCCCGAGCGGTCTCTATTGCCTGATCGTCCACGGACCCAACGGATTCTGCCGCGAGTTCAGGGGTACGTCAGCCGGGCCAGCGCCAGTGCTCCGCATGCTTGCACCCAAACTTGGCACAGCCCCCGCTGCGGCTGAAGTTCGTGTTGAAATCAGCGCTGGGTCTGAGCCTCTCGAACTCACCATCCACGATCATGGCTATGCCCTTGGCAACGCTACCCACCACATCGCACCAGGCAGTTCGACTGTGTTGAAGAGCGCCACCGACTTCAGCGGCGGCTGGTACGACTTCACGGTTGAATGCCCCGCGCTCCCCGGATTTTCGCGGCGCTTTGCCGGCAAGCTCGAATGCGGCGTCTGGACGACCAGCGATCCGGCGATGGCGTGAACGAATCGGCGAGCGCTCATCGCGGCACCTGGTCCGGCTGGCTCAGAGCCGCGGATTGCGTGTCCACGCCTGCCAGGCGCGCGGAGAACGTGTAGAGTTGCCTTCGTCGAACTCCTGCACGGTCACCCGCCTGAGCCCCACCATGCGCCATCTCCTGCTCCACGCTGTCTGCGCCTGCCTTTTGGTCTCCTCCGCTTACTCGGCGGGCGACTCCAACAGCCCGACTGACTGGCTGGTGAATCCCGCGCCGTACGCGGCGAAAGTCGTCGAGAACGCTGGCTCCCACGAGCTGGTGCTTGAGAACGGGCTCGTCCGCCGCGTGCTGCGAATTGCACCCGATGCAGCCACCATCGCCTTCGACAACCTCATGACCGGCGACAGCGAGCTGCGCAGCGTGCGGCCCGAAGCCACCATCACCGTTGATGGCACGATCTACCCGGTGGGCGGACTCTCGGGCCAGAAGGTTCACAACTACCTGCTGCCGCAGTGGGTCGACGGACTGACTGCCACGCCGGGTGCCTTCACGTACACCACGCATCGCATCGGCCGGACCAAGGAGCGGTTCGCATGGAAGCCGCGGCAGGAGTGGCTCAGTGCCCCCGTGGCCTGGCCGCCGCCGGGCGTCTCACTCGAGATTGATTTCAAGGCCCCGGCATCGGCTCCCGAATCGGTTGCGGGACTCACGGTGACGGTGCATTACGAACTCTTCGACGGATTGCCTGTGCTGAGCAAGTGGATCAGCCTGAGCAATGCCGCGGCGACGTCGCCAGTGCTCAACAGCTTCCGCTCTGAAGTACTCGCATGGGTGGAGCCGGCCTCGATGGTTGGCGGAAAGATCGAGGACTTCGCCTCGTACCCGCGCTCGCTGCATGTGGAGAGCGAGTACGCCTTTGGCGGCTCGATGGACTCTTCGAGCAGCAACCCTGGTGTGCGCTGGGTGCTTGATCCGCTCTATGAAACGCAGGTGAACTACGACCGGCAGACGCCCTGTCTGCTTGAGTGCGGGCCGCTGGTGGGGCCGGGCGTGGCGATCAAGGCAGACGATGTGTTCACATCGCCCCGCAACTACGAGCTGCTCTTTGATTCCACCGACCGCGAACGCCGCGGCATGGCCCTGCGTCGCATGTACCGCACCATCGCGCCCTGGTCGCAGGAAAATCCGCTCATCTTCCATTGCGGCTCCGCCAAGCCCGAGGCGGTGCGTGCAGCGGTAGACCAGGCGGCAGAGGTCGGATTCGAACTGGTCATCATGACCTTCGGCAGCGGCTTTGACATCGAGAATGAAAGCTCGGAGTACCTCGCCCAGCTCAAGGAGCTAGCCGACTACGCGCACGCCAAGGGTGTCGCGCTGGGCGGCTACTCGCTGCTGGCGAGTCGCTCGGTGGATGCCGTGAACGATGTGATCAATCCCAAGACGGGCAAACCCGGAGGCTTCGCCACGTTCGGAAACTCACCGTGCCTTGAATCCCAGTGGGGACAGGACTATTTCCGCAAACTTCAGCAGGCCTTTGAGCAGACGGGTCTGGATGTGCTCGAGCATGATGGGAACTATCCGGGCGATGTATGTGCTTCAAAGGTACATCCGGGGCATGCGGGGCTGGAAGATTCGCAGTGGAAGCAGTGGGTGAAGATCACGAAGTTCTATCAGTGGTGCCGAGGCAGGGGCATTTATCTCAACGTGCCCGACTGGTACTACCTGGCGGGCTCGAACAAGTGTGGCATGGGCTATCGCGAAACGAACTGGTCGCTGCCCCGCGCCCAGCAGGAGCTCATCGAGCGTCAGAACATCTTCGATGGCACGTGGACCAAGACGCCCAGCATGGGCTGGATGTTCGTGCCGCTGATGCAGTACCACGGGGGCGGAGCCGAAGCGACGATCGAGCCGCTGCACCAGCATCTGGCGCACTATGCGCAGCGGCTCGACAATCTGCTGGGAGCCGGTGTGCAGGCCTGCTACCGAGGCCCGCGGCTTTTTGACACCCCGGAAACGCGCGACATGGTCAAGGGACGCGTCGCGTGGTTCAAGAAGCATCGCACGATCCTTGAATCAGACATCGTGCATGGCCGCCGGCCCGATGGACGCGATGTGGACTGGCTGCTGCACGTGAACCCCGCGCTCAAGACGCCCGCGATGCTCATCGTGCACAACCCGCTTGAGCAGGAAGCGGTCCGCACGTTGACGGTTGATCTCTCGCTCTCGGGCCTGCACGATCACGCCATGATGACGGATGCGAAGGGCGCAACGTCACCGCTCACACTCGATGGCCGCGGCCGTGCGAGCGTGCCGGTGACGATCCCGGCACGTTCGATGGGCTGGTTCCAGTTCAATCAGAGCATGCGCGGGCACTGAGCAAGGTATCGTGAAGCACGCCCCGCTTCTACGGAACACACTTAGTTCCTGCGTAGCAATGAACCGGTGCGGTTGGCGCGTTATTGGCGGCCCGCATCCGTGAGTGAACAACTCGGGTTTCATCACGAGTGTTGAAGCTCTTTCTCTTCAGGCCGAAAGGCCTGGTCGTTCGTAGCCCGGGGTGAAGCCCGGCTTGGCGGGCGCCACCCCGGGTCATCGGCAACGAAAGGTCCCGCACACCAAAGGTGTGCAAGTGCCGTTCGAATCTCGCCGCGTCGTTGCCCTCGCAACTTGCACGCCTCCGGCGTGCGCTCCGGTTTTGTCCGTTCATCTTGGGGTGGCGAACGCAAAGCCGTGCTTCACCCCAAGGTACTGACTTAAAGGCCTCACGGCCTGAAGAGTGCCGGTTCCAAGCATTGCGACAGTGCCGCAGTCGTTCACCGGCGCGTACTTGCCGTCGCAAACGCTCCTCAGTTGAAATGCAAGAATGAACTGGAATCCGTATCACTTGCCCGGTGCCGCGGCTGGCTGCGAGGCCACTCGCTCCAGACGCACCACTACGAGCAGACGATCCGGGTTCTCCTGCTGGCCGTGCGTTCTGATGGGGATCAGACCTCGCTGACCAGGCTCAATGTCGAACTGCGTGCTCACCTCGCAGGTCCGCATTCGGGGCTTGCCCACGGGCAGATCCAGCCCATCGAGCTTCTGCCGATCGATGCACTCCGAGAGCTTCACGTTCAGCCGCTCCACCCGGATGACACCGTCCTTAAGTGAGGCGGTGACATCCACCTTGAGACCTTCGAAGAGCTCGGGGCCGCTGACAACTTGAAAGAGCTTCTCGCCCGCGGGCTCAAGATACTCAAGCTCGCGCCCGATCATGATGCTCGCCGGCTGCCCGGATCGGCAGAGCAACTTGGGAGCACTGATCCGCGAAGCATCCAGATCCGGCGAATCGAGGCGCATGGTCTTTCCGAAGAGGCGCACCATTCCATCAAGTGGCAGCACGTTGATGGGCGCCTCACCATCCGCAGGGTCGGCCACTTCCGGTGCCTTCGATGCTTCACCCTGAGCTGCGGGCGCTTCTGCGATGCCGCCGGGCGGTACCTTGAACTGATAGATGCTCATCTCGATCAGGATCGTCTCCTCAGCACTCGCTTGAGGAACTTGTCCGGCGTTGGTGACCACCGTGGCGGTGGGTCCGGGCGTGGGCTGACCGAGCATTGCATGCAGACTCAACGCGGCCAGGGAGCACAGAAGCATGTTCATCGGGAAACTCCTGAACGAGACGACCAGCGACGGATGTCGAGTGACTCAGACTGATGACGTGAAGGGAAGAGATCGACGCAGAAGATCACTGGCTCGTGGGCCTGAGCCACGGGCAGCGACAGGGAACTTTCGAAGTTGCCGCGGCCGGTGGTCGGCGAACGCACGGCCAGCATGGCTGTCAGCAGCACCAGTGCCGCCATCGCGGCCCACGGAGCGACCATCGGTCGCCGGAGGTGATGCCGCGCCGGTCGGTGCGTGCTCGCGTGGGCGGGCGGCGTTGCATGGGACTGCACCCGCGGCGTATGCCCGCGCATCAATCGGGTTCTGAGCCGCGCTTCGTGCCCCGGGGTGAACTGAGGCGATTCGAGGCTCGACAGCAGCGATTCAAGTGCCTTGTCATTCATGGTTCACTCCTGCACAGAGCGAGGCGCGGATCGTGGCAATGGCCCGGACGTATCTGGCGGAAACGGTGCCCACGGGCTCGTCGAGGATGGTGGCGATCTCGGGGAAACTCAGACCGCAGCGGGTGCGGAGCGTCACGACTTCCGCCGCGGCTGGTGTCAGAGCCGAAAGTGCCGCGCACGCCGCGTCGGACAATGCCGCACGCTCCTGTGTGCTCCCGTATCGAAGCGTCTCCCCCACCACTCCGCCGGTCGCCTCCTGCGCGGGCATCGATCCGGCCATCCTGATCGATCGTTCCGCTCGGCACCGGGCCATCGCCGCGCGGCCCTGATCCATCGCCTTGTTGCGAATGGCCCGCATCAGATACGCCAGCGGCATGTTCGCCCACGCGGCGGACCCCAGGACGGAGACAAACGCCTCGTGCACGAGATCCTCGGCTTCTTCAAGGGAGGTGGTCAGTGTGCAGGCATACGCGGCGAGCGCACGAGCGTGTGCCGCGTACAGCGATTGGAGCACCGCAGCATCAAGTTGGATGGACTGCTCATGCATGTTGCTACACGAAAGACGGTTCAGGCCCACCAATCGCTGCACGATTATGGCAGAATGTGCAAGGAAATCACCGGTCACCAGTGCCCATCGCACGCGAAATGTCAGACGGCGGGCCCGTGCGACGAATCACCCAAGACCATTGGCAGGCATGCGGGCGTATCCTGACGCTGGGCACTGGGATACGCCGGGCCTGCAGGGGTCCGCCGCCGCATCCTACGCGGCACGTGTCTGGTATCAGGTAAGGGCACTGCCCGAGGAACCAACCATGAACCGAATGCTCACGACCAGTTTTGTGCTCGCGCTCCTCGCCTTCAGCGGCGGCGTTGCTTCCTGCTCTTCGCATGGATCCCCTTCTGCAGCAGCCCAGCAGCCCGTCACGCCGGCCCCCATCGCGATGCCAACGGTCGCCGACCTTGCACCGCGCGACTACCCCGGTATTCACAACGCCGTCGCCTACCACGAGGGGTATGTGTCCGGGAGCGTCCCCGAGGGGGATGCGGGCTTCGAAACGCTCGCGGCGATGGGCATCAAGACGATCATCAGCGTCGATGGCGCGGCTCCTGAGGTGGAAAAGGCCAAGGCCCTGGGGATGCGGTACATCCATCTGCCCATCGGGTACAACGGCTTTGATGAGGCCCGCAAGATGCAACTGGTGCGGGCGACGCGCGATTCGATGAAAGAGGGGCCCGTGTACATTCATTGCCATCATGGCAAGCATCGCAGCGCCGGAGCCGCGGCAACGGTCGCGGCGAGCCTCGGGTGGTCAACGCCCGCCGCTGGGGTCGACCGGATGAAGGTTTCGGGCACCGCCCCCGGCTACAAGGGCCTGTACGCCTGTGCAGCGAGTGCTTCGGTTGTGGCCGCTTCGGCGATCGACGCGGTCCCGGCTGATTTCCCTGAGCGTTCGAAGCCCAGCGGATTCGTGAAGAGCATGGTCGAGATCGATGAGGCGATGGATCTGCTCAAGGCGGCGGAAAAGGCTGGGTGGAAGACTCCCAGCGAACATGCCGGCGTCGTCCCCGCGGCGGAGGCAGGCAAACTGTCAGACTTGCTGCGGTACTGCGGCCAGAGCCCGCGCACCAAGCGCGAGCCCACGGATTTCGCGGCGATGATGACAGAGAACGAGGCGCGTGCACAGAAGCTTGAGGACCTGCTCGCTGCGGGCCAAAGCGATGCCGCGGCATTGTCGGCGCAGTTCAAGCTCGTGAGCGCCTCATGCAAGGACTGCCACGTGAAGTACCGGGACTGAGGTCTGGTTGTTGAGGAAGGAACCGACCTCTCCTCCCGAGATGGTCAACTGCGGAACACCAGACCGGGCTCGACGTTCAACACGGTTCTGGCACTCAGAAGAGTTGCGGCGATGGAGACCACGCCGACGAGCATCGCCGCGGCACAGGGTGTGTACCACATCAATCTGAAGGGAAAGCCCGTTCCTGCCAGGAGCGTGCCGATGGCGGCGCATGTGCCCAGCCCCAGGCCAAAGCCCACGATCGCGGCGACACCTGCCTGTGAGAGGATCATGCCCAGCAGCGTGGCGTTGCGGGCACCGATCGCCTTGAGGGTGGCGTAGAGCCGGCTGTTTTCCTTGGTGAAGATGAAGAGCATGAGACCGGTGATGACGCAGCCGACGGCCGCCGCGAAGACGACGATGACTCCGACCTGCGCGATGACGCCGGAGTTGCGGATGAACCAGAGAACAGTGTCCCGCTTGAACTCATCGGTGCTGCGAGCTCGCAAGCCGGTTGCGGCCTCGATGCGCTGTGCCACGCTGATCGTGTCCTGCCCGGGCTCGACGTTCACGAGGATGTAGGTGAGCCGGTGCCGCTGCGTCGGGAGCATCCTCGATGCGTTGGCATAGGTCATGTAGATGACCGGCTGGGGCGTGAACCGGGGCGTGCCCGCCACTTCCCCGGCGACTCTGGCGGAGATGGAGTTGATCTGGAGTTCATCATCGGTGCGCATCGTTCGCACCGCAGGGTTCGGCTCATCCGACTTCCACCACAGCTCGCGGCGCTCTGGCACCTGCAGCTGGTTCTTCGTGCCGGCGTGATCGATGAGCAGCGCATCGCCGCGGCGGAACTTTGCGATCGTCTCCGCACTCAGACTGTGCGGAACTCCCTGCAGCGTTGCGTCGTCGACCCCCACGACATCGGCGAGCACGAACTTCCCGTGCGGGAGACGCACCGCAGCCGATCCGATCGCCAGGCGAGCCACCGACTCGACGCCCACGACACTGCGCACCCGGTCCGCGGCGGTATCGGGCATGTTGATCGTCTGCGTCACCGTTTCGCTCGCCGGATCCATGACCCAGATGTCCGC
The DNA here is from genome assembly GCA_044371005.1 of Phycisphaerales bacterium. Classification (GTDB taxonomy): domain Bacteria; phylum Planctomycetota; class Phycisphaerae; order Phycisphaerales; family UBA1924; genus UBA2402. The sequence continues at coordinate 21,176 of JBILUL010000020.1, forward strand.
CTGGGCGTTGTCGGTAATGAGGGCAAAGGTGCGGCTCACCATCCCTGCGAACATGGAACCCACCAGCGCGGTGAGGAACGTGGTGACCGCCACGCCGAAAATGATGCCGGCATACTTGATCCGATCGCCGCCGAGCATCGAGAGCGCAATTCGGATCATGCGTTCTCCTCGCTGCTCGCAGCAAACTCGGCCATGGTCGCAATGCCGCCCACCACAAAGTTGGTCAGACGTTCGGCGAGCAGGTCCAGCCCCGCATCATCTTCGGGCACGCTGATTCCCATGTTGCGTACCGCGGGGCCTCCGTGTGCAAATTGCGAGCAGAGACTGAAGATGAAGACGAAGGCATGCTCACGCACATCCGGCGGCAGACGTCGCTCACTGAGCTGATCAACCAGCGCGAGAATGTTGGCCCGCACCGGCGCTCCCAGCTGCTGGGCAATGCGGCTCGCGAGGGTCCCCTGCGCCGCCAGACCCTGCATGAGCATCGCGGCGGGCACACCACTGGCACGCTGACGCCTGCGGCCGGTGCGCAGCACCCAGGTGATCCACCGCTTGAGCTCGGCACGTGGATCACCACCCGGATCGACCACCGGGTGCGACCCGCCCTCCAGCACTCGCGCCATGGTCCGTTCGATGACCGCAGCAAAGAGGCCGTCCTTGTCGCCGAAGTAGTAGCGGATCGCGGCGATGTTGCAGCCCGCCGCCGCGGCGATGGCGCGGGTCGTCGTCGCGGCCAGACCCTGCCTTGAGAAGAGCCGCTCGGCCGCCGCGAGCAGCTGGGCCCGACGCTCCTGACCATCCTCCCGGACTCCCCCCGTGCCCTGACCTGATTTGAATCGCATGATTCAAGTCTACCCGGTGCCCGCCGCAATGTCAATCACTTGATTCAACTCCACGGGCTTTCGGCGCCGGCCGTCTTGGTGCCTGTTCGTCCGATAGCCGCCCGGGCGAGCCGCGGACAGCCTAAGTTTGCGGCAGATGTCTGGTACTTCACATCGTTCAGGACGCGCCATCGATCGCCCCGAGGTGGTCTCGCCGATCCGCGTGCTGCTGCTGATTCTGGCCATCGTCTTCGCCGTTGAATCGACGATCATGGCCGTGCTCGCGGCGGTGGCACCCAACTCACCCGACACGCTCTGGCTCTCGCTCTTTGATTCCGCGGTGCTGGTCTCGGCGCTCTGCCCGGCACTGTGGATTCTCGTGGTCAGGCCGCTTCGATCACTCGTGGCCGAGCGGGGCGAGCTGCTTGCTCGCACGCTGACCATCCAGGAAGAGGAGCGTGCACGAATCTCGCGAGATCTGCACGATGAACTGGGGCAGTGTCAGACGGCCGTGCTGCTGGGCCTTCGAGCGGTGGTCAATGCCCAGACTCTCGAGCAGGCCAGAGAGCGAGCCGAGAGTGTGCATGAGATGGCAGTGGGCGCCGTGGATGCCACGCGCCGGATGGCACGCGGGATGTCGGCACGCGTGCTCAACGACTTAGGCCTCGCCGCGGCGGCGGACCGGGTCTGCGAGGACGTCGAGGCCGCCAGCGGCATTCAGGTACGCCGCGACCTGCGCACACAAGGGATGCGGTTCGAGCCCGCGGCGGAGATCGCTGCATACCGGGTGCTTCAGGAAGCACTCACCAACGCCGCGAAGCACTCGCAGGCCACGACCATCGAGGTCTCGCTCACGCATGTGAACGGGAAAATCTCCCTCAACGTCAGCGATAACGGAAAGGGCATGCACGAAGACGAGCAGATTGCACACGGTTCTGGCAGCGGCCTGGGGCTTGCGGGGATGCGAGAACGGATCACGCTGCTTGGCGGCACATTCGGCGTCACGACGAGCCCGGCCAGAGGCACTACCCTTCGAGCGACGCTTCCAGCGAAGGAACGCACCACATGAGCAAGACCACCATCCTCATCGTCGATGATCACGCCATGGTCCGCAAGGGACTTCGCATGTCCATGGAGGCGCATCACGATCTGGAAGTCGTCGGCGAGGCGGGCAATCTGCAGGAAGCCATCGAAGCCGCGGCGAAGCTTCAGCCGCAGATCATCACCCTCGACCTCACCATGCCCGGCCCCTCCGGCGTTGCGAGTGTCGAGCGGCTGCGTGCCGCGGTCCCCACGGCCAGAGTGATCGTGGTAACCATGCACGACGACCCGGCCTATGTGCGCAGCGCCATCGCGATGGGCGCTGCCGGCTACGTGAACAAGAGCGCGGCGGACACCGAGCTCATTTCGGCGATCCGCGCGGTCGCTCGTGGCCGCGTCTTCATCGATGTGGGTGATGCCGCGACCCTCGAATCCATCCTCTCGCCATCCACGCTTCCCACAGGCAAGACGCCCATCGACACCCTCAGCGAACGCGAACGCGAGGTGCTTCGTCAGGTCGCGCGAGGCTACACCAATCAGCAGATTGCCGATGAGATCGGCCTGAGCGTGAAGACGGTCGAGTCATATCGCGCACGCCTCATGAAGAAACTGGGGCTCAAGGAGCGCGCCGATCTGGTGCGTCTGGCGATCGAGATGGGCATCATCTGATCCTGCCGCGGCCGATGCGCATCGCATAGTCCTCCGTGCTCCCGGCCACTGCCTGCCTCTTTCCCCTGCCGAACCAACCCGATGCCGGGGATTTCCTCGCATGGGAATCCGCGAACTCCAATCCTCCCCTCTGGCCACCTGCTTGACACGGTGCGATGCTAATGACAGGCGATGCAGCGTGGCTGCATCGGCCCTGGAAGACCGTTCACCCGCAGGGGCACGATGACGCATCCGGCTTGCACTGCACACGAACGCAGAACCGCGGCGATCTTCGCATACGCCACGCAGACGCCCTTGAACATGAGTGAACGGCCTTTCTCCACCGCACGGGCGAGCAAAAGTTGCCGCCCAACTCGCGCTCCACGAAATGAGCGCCCAAGGAGGTTCGCATGAACCGCGTTCTCATCTGGGATGTTCCCACCCGCACGTTTCACTGGCTGCTCGCAGCGGGATTCGCCGCCGCGGCGGGCATTGCGCTCATCAGCTCCGAACACGGGATCTTCTTCCCGTATCACGCGATCATCGGTCTGACGCTCGCCCTGCTCGTGGTGATGCGGATTGTCTGGGGACTGGTCGGCACGCGCTACGCTCGCCTGGGCTCATTCATCTTCGGCCCCTCGGCCCTGATCGCATACTTCGCAGGCTATCTCACCGGCAAAGGCACGCGGCACATCGGTCACAATCCGGCCTCAGCCCTGGCGATCTTCGCGATGTTCGCGCTCGTCCTGGGGCTTGCGGCCACTGGCTTCATGCTCGGCCGCGGCGATGAACGATTTGAAGAGGTCCACGAGCTGCTGGCCTACGCCACGATGGCCGTGGCGGGCGTCCACATCCTTGGCGTGATCGTTCACACCGTGGTCCATCGTGAACAGATCACACTGAGCATGATTCACGGCAGGAAGTCCGCACCTGCCTCCGACGCCATCACCTCGGCCCATCCCACGGTGGCGTTGCTCGGACTCTCCATCGCGGTGCTGTTTGCACTCGGACTGGTCGGCAATCTCGACACCACATCGCAGCGCACCACGCTGCCGCTCACGGGTCTTGCCATTCAGATCGGCGAGAACGAACGCCCAGGGCTTGAGAAGCCTGAAGGCACGGCGCAAGTGGAAGCACCCGACGATGATGACTGAAACATCTCGCTCACCCGCCGCGCTGCAGCATGCCTCGGTCGAAAGCACCCCGCTTGCGTACCGGTCCTGTCCGACGATGACCGGCGACGCCTTGACGAAAGCACCCCATGAGTACCATCGCCACTCCATCACGGCCGACACGGCATCCGGTGAGGCGCGACCCGCCGCGGGCGAACGCGGTGCGCCACGCCGCGGCGTGGCTGGCGGGCCATGCCGACCTTGCCACCAGCCTCATGTGCGGCGTGCTGCTCGCAGCCGCATGGTGGATGTCCGAAGCCCTCTCCGGCCCACGGATTGCCGTCTACTGCGCGTCGTATGCCTTCGGTGTCAGCATGCTCGTGGCGAGAGCGATCGAAGGGATGCGGGAGAAGCGATTCACGTTGGATGTGGACTTCCTGATGGTCGCCGCGGCATTCGGTGCGGCACTGATCGGGCACTGGACCGAAGGGGGCTTCCTCCTCTTTCTCTTCTCGCTGGCCAATGCACTGGAGCATTACGCCCTTGGCCGGGCGAGCCAGGCAATCCGTGCACTGGCGGATCTCTCGCCACCGACGGCGTTCGTGCTGCGGGATGGGATCGAAGTGGAACTGCCGCTTGAGGATGTGGTGCTCGGCGATGTGGTGGTGGTTCGTCCCGCGGAGCGGATCGCGGTGGACGGGGTCGTCCGCCGCGGCGAATCGAGTGTGGATCAGGCTCCGATCACCGGCGAATCGGTTCCGGTCGCAAAGGCACCGGGCGATGCGGTCTTTGCGGGCACGGTGAATGGGGCAGGGGCGCTGGAAGTAACGACGACGCATGCGGCGGGTGATCGGACGCTTGACCGTGTGGTGGCGATGGTGGAAGCCGCGCAATCGCAGCAGGCACCGACCCAGGTGCTGACGGATCGGATCACGCGGGTCTTTGTGCCGCTGATTCTGGTGGCGGATGTGCTGCTGATCGTCGTGCCTGCCCTGCTGGGCCTGCTCACGTGGACCGAGAGCTTCTACCGGGGCATGACGGTGCTGGTGGGTGCCTCGCCGTGCGCGCTCGCTCTGGGCACGCCCGCGGCGGTGCTGGCGGGGATTGCGCAAGCTGCCCGCAACGGGGTGCTGATCAAGGGAGGCGCCCATCTGGAGAATCTGGGGCTCGTGAAGGCCATCGCCTTCGACAAGACTGGAACGCTGACCACTGGCGAACCGAATGTCACGGACCTGGCGCCGATGCGGGGCGTGAGCGAGCTGGAACTGCTGCGGGTGGCCAGTGCCGTGGAACAGCGTTCGCAGCATCCGCTGGCAGAGGCGGTGGTGCGGCGCGCCAGGGCGCAGCACATCGTGCCGCCGGCAGCGGGTGAACTGCAGAGTCTCACGGCCAAAGGAGTGCGGGCGACGGTCGACGGGCAGATCGTGGAGATTGGCAGCCTGCGCATGTGGGAGCCGGAGACGGTTGTTCCCGATGAGGTTCGTTCGACGGTGATCAATCTTCAAGCCGCGGGCCGGAGCACGCTCACGGTGCGGTGCGGTGATCGGTGGCTGGGCGTGATCGGCGTGATGGACAAGGCGCGTGAACACGTGGGTGAGACGCTGCGCTCACTCAAGGATCTGGGCATCGAGCGGCTGATCATGCTGACCGGTGACAATCAGCGCGTGGGTGAAGTCATCGGACGCGAGGTGGGCATCGACTCGGTGATGGCCGACCTGCTTCCGGAGGGGAAGGTCGCCGCGATTGTCGAGTTGCAGCGTCGCCACGGACGCGTGGCGATGATCGGCGATGGCGTGAATGATGCTCCCGCGCTCGCGCACGCGACCGTGGGCATCGCGATGGGCGGTGCCGGCACGGCGGTGGCCCTCGAGACTGCGGATGTGGCGCTGATGGGCGATGATCTTTCCCGCCTGCCATTTGCCGTCTCGCTCTCGCGTCAGGCCCGGCGGATCATCCGGCAGAATCTCGTCCTTGCCATCAGCGTGATCATCCTGCTGATCTTCGCCGGGTCGATGGGTCTTGCCAGCATCGGCCCGGCAGTCGTGATGCACGAGGGCAGCACGATCGTCGTGATCATCAACGCACTTCGGCTGCTCGCGTTCACCGGCGATGCGAAGGCGTGAACCGGTTGATCCGAGCGTCTGCCCCGCGGCAGCAGTTGCCCGCTAGGCGGACGGTGCGTGAGCGTGGCTGCACCGGATCAGCCGCGGGCTCCGGAACAATGAGCCCGGCGGGATCAATCAGTGTGCTTGTCGGCGCTCTTCTCAATGCCCGAACCCAGGTGCTTGACATCATCGCCGAAACCCGAGGTCGTTCGGCAGGATGCCAGTGCTGCAAGGCCGACCATGGCGAGAATGCTCAGAAGCATCCAGCGAAGTGATCGAACGGGGGTGATGCGGGGCAACATCTGAAACATGGAAGGCTCCTTGATGGGGCGGACGCCACGATGGCCGCCCGCGGGACTTGCCCGACCGCACCACACCACGTTGCCCATCCGGCATCGTGAACGCGTGTGTGCTGTCAATGCGCAGCGATTGCTGCTGGCGGGGCAATGCACGGAGTCAGGCGTCAGCCCAGTCCGTGCTGTGAAGCACCAGGGGGGAGCGTGAAGCTTCCACCGGGCGTTCACGATCTCGATCGTGACGGATCCACAAGGGTCGAGCAGGCATCGCCCGCGGCGGGCGGCATGCCCATCGCCTGCACCCGGTTCCATGCGTGCTGCACCGCCATGCGTGCAGCATCCCAGCCGAGCTTCGAGTCACCCTTGACATCAGACCAGCCCCGACGCAGCTCGGGCTCAGCACTTGCGAACGGTGTTCGCAGCTGCGTCTGACTTCGCTCGGTTCCGTATCGATACGCAGGCTCGTAGTCGCTGTACGACCCGTGCTGGCCTGCGAATGCCATGGAGGCATGGCGGAGCTTCCAGTAGGTACCGTCGGACGCTTCATCGGATAACGGAACCATGGTCTGGACGCACCCGGGAAGCACTGAACGTGCCTGGCTTGTTGCCGGAGTGGAGACCTGACCCAGGGGCCGTTCGCCCAGAGGCTCGGAGCCTGAAGGCGTCCACAGCGGTGGCATCTGTCCCGGGAGCACTGGCTTTGGATGATTCATGGGTGTCCTCGCCGCACACGCCCGAGTGCAGACTGCACCCGGGCGCGGCGATGTGTTTCTCAAAGGACGCGGCCGATCATTCCATTCACCGCTGTGACCAGACGGGTGCGTTCTGGCCATCGACCAGCGTCGTTGACGCGGGTCCGCAATCGATGCGCCTGGCCATCCAGTGCTTGCGGCCGCCGATGGTGGTGCGACAGGCTTCAATCTTCACCGAATCGCCTGCACGGCAGAGCGACTTCTGATTCTCCATGTACCAGAGCGGTCCGAGCACGATGACCTCATCGGTCGCCTCGCCCGTCCCAAGGCGCACCTTGACGGCTCGGGCCGTCTGCACGCCGCCATCGAACTTGACATCGAGCAGTTCAACGACCTTGCCGGACATCGTCTTCTCGGAGCCGGGCTCGATGCAGGTCATGATGACGCCGCGTGATCCCCAGGGGTTCACGCCCTGCTCGCCCATCGCCGCGGTGGGAGCCGAGGGTTCAAACTGCGGGACGGGCACATCGAAGGCCTTGTAGACGCCTTCGGCCTGCACGCCGCGGTTGAGTTCAGTGATCTCGGAGGGTGTCTGCGGGCTGGCGAGCACCATGTCCTTGGTGGCATCGATGCGCATCGTGCCTTCGATCGTGACCGTGGCGACCGACCAGGGGATCAGGCGCTTGGTATCGCCGATGCCCAGGAAGTTCTGGTTGGGATCGACGGAGATGAATGCGAGTTCGCCGGACTTGCGGTCCAGGATGATGTCGTAGACCTTGCCGCATTCATTGCCGCGGCAATCGATCTTCATCCCGGGCAGTTCGCTGACGACCATGTAGCGTGAATAGGGGGTGCTGTAGCTGCGCCCGTCGCTCTCGACGGCCTTGAGCGCCCACAGGGGGCGTCCATCGGCATCGCGGAGCTTGAGCACGCGTTCGCCGCGGCGGAGTTCATAGCCGGCCATGAGCTGGTTGGGGTCACGGGGCATCGCAACGGTGTCGATGATGACCTTGTCGCCGCGCATCGGAGCCGCGACGGCGCCGTTCACGTACCAGGAGGGGCCCAGCGCGACCTTGGTCACCGCGCCGTTGCCCGACTGCACGCTGACGATGATCTGCTCGCCGAAACTGCCCGACCGCACGCGTTCGACGCGTGTGACTTCGCCCTCGACGCGCACCTTGCGGGCGGTATCGAGGCTTCCCGCGTACGGGTCACCGGTCGTCGTGGCATCCACCGAAAGATGCTTGCGGAAGGCGTTCTTGTCGTCGCGATCGAACTCCTTCATGGACTTCCATGATTCGGCCGTGTACTCAGGGTGCAGCTTGAGCTGCTCGGGGGTGGAGGAGAGAACGAAGCGGTCTTCGCCTGCGGAATCCCAGCGGAACGCGCTGTACGCGACCGCGACGGAACGTCCGCCAAGGCCGAAGGTCGATCCGGTCTTGATGATGATGTACTCGATGCGGCCCGAGCCGCGATCGAGGATGAGATCGGAGACGACGGCGATCTCCTCGCCGTTGTTGTTGACGACCTTGCGGTCGCTGAGCCAATGCGAGGAGCGGAAGTCAACGGCGGTGCCCGAGGCACCCACCGCCGCGCGGGGCGCGGGTGCGGCTTCCGACTGCCCGAAGGCGACACCGACCGATCCCGCCGAAGCGATGAGGGCAAGGACGGACAGCATTCGCCGAGTCGAGATGTTCTTCATGTGGAGCTTCTTCTGTGATGCCGGAGGTTCCGGACTTCTCACGCCGCGTCACCGCGGCCGCACCCATTCCGGCTCCGCTCGCGAAGTCCCAGGATGCTGAAGGAATCATCGCACGCCGCGAACGTCCGACCAGTACGGAAACATCCCCGAACCTCTGCGCACGCGTTTCACGCCTGCGCGAGGCCTTCGCGGATGGCGAACCGCATGAGGTCGGCGCGGGCCTCGATGCCCAGCTTGCGCAGCATGCGGTCCTGATGACCGTCAATGGTCTTGACGCTTCTGCACAGCTGCGCACCGATCTGCACGCGAGAGAGACCTTTGCCGATCAGACGGAGAATCTCGATCTCACGCGGCGTAAGCGAAGCCAGCAGCGTCATCGGTGCAGTGCCCGTCGCCCGGGGCAGGTTGTCGGAAGCCGGCGTCGCTTGTACGCCATTGGCCAGCGGACGGCATCGCTCCCGCACGCGCGGACCGAGTACGAAGGTCCCCGCGCGGTCGTTGATCACCTGGTAGATCCCCGCCACGATGTCCTCAAGTTCATCAACCTTGGCGAAGTACGCCGAGGCGCCGGCCGCGAACGACGCGGAGATGAACGCATCGCGGATGTGCGCACTGAGCACGATGACACGCACTTCAGGGCAGCTTCGCTTGAGCCGGTCGGCCATCTCGAAGGCATCAGGCCCTGGCATCTCAATGTCCATCATGACGACATTGGGGCGCAGGCGCTGCACCTCTTCGATCATGCTGCTGGCATTGGCCAGCCGCCCCACCACTTCGATGCCCCCATCAATCGCGAACTGCGCGCGCAGCCCCGCCACGAGCACGGCGTGATCATCAACGCACAGCACGCGGATGGCGTGCGAGGCCACCGCCGGTTCCGTTCTCGTCGCGGATGACGCGATGACGAGCGGGGCCGACCTGCGCACCGAGGTGGGTTGGTGGCCTGCAGGCTTTCCCGCCGCGGCGGACTTCTTCGACACCAGTTTGCGTTTCATTCAATCCCTCCATTGCTCGACCACTCACGGGCGATGGCCTGTCCGATGATCTCCCGCATCGCCTCGAAATCGTCCGGCGGATCGATGACCAGCGCACCCAGCGCCGCCCACTCCTTGACGCTCGCCTTGGAGGGCACACCCACCAGCACCAGCGATCGACGGGTGCCCCGGCACCACCGCTTCGCAGCCGCCAGCGACGATGCGACCGGTTCAGTCACCCACAGATCGGCCTTTCCGGGGCGGTCCGGGCGCACTGCATTGACCTGCGCTCTGGCGGCGATGAGGATCTGCGAGATCAACGCGGCGGTCCGATGATCCGAGATGGAGATCGCCGCGGACCGCATGCCCGCCGCGTCCGACACCGACATCGATGGATTGGCTGGCGCAAGCGGCAGTTTCATCACCACCGTCGTTCCTTTGCCCGGGCTTGAAGTCAGTTCAATGTCTCCACCCGCGCGCACGGCGACCTTGCGAACCAGTGGCAGACCCAGACCGGTGCCCATGCCGCGTGATTTGGTGGTGAAGAACAGATCAAGCGCGCGGTGCTTGGTGGCGATGGTCATGCCCCTGCCGTTGTCGCTGACCGCGAGTCGCACGGCCTTGCCATCGTCACTCAGGTGCGCCTCGACGACCACGCGGGCGCGGCGGCGGTCCTTGGGAATGGCTTCACCGGCATTGACGATCAGGTTGAGCACAGCCTGGGTGAGCCAGTGGGGCGCGATGTGAACGGCCGGGAGCCGCTTGGGGAGTTTGGCGACGACGGTAACATGTCGTGGCACGGCCCTGCGGAGCAGCGGTCCGACCTGGGACCACCAGTGCAACAGGTCCGTGACCCCCTCACCGTCCGCCGCGACGCCAGGGCCATCGGGATCAACCGCAAGAAAGTGCAGGGCATCACTCAGATGCTGGAGATAGGCAATCGAGCGGCGCACGGCACGCACGTGCGCCAGCGCCGCAGCGGTCACGCCGCCATGTTCGATGGCATTGAGGCGGGCCCGAACGGGCAGCAGGACATTGTTCATGTCGTGCCCGAGCCCCGCCGCGAGCGTGCCCAGCGACGCGAGCCGGTCCGCCAGCTGCAATCGCAGATTGGCGGTGGCCAGAGCCCTGGTCTGTTCGGTGATGAGCCTCTGCAGCCGCGTTCGAGCGGCGGGCGAATCTCCGCTGGTGTCGATCTGGCGCGTGACATCCCTGATGATGCCGATGAAATACGACGAGACCTGAGAAGGCACATCGGCCCGCGACATCGAGAGCTCGATCCGGATGGGAGTGCCATCCTTGTGGACCGCCTCGAAGCGACGGGTGCGTTGGAGGGTCTTGGTGGTGTCGGCATCCCTGTAGCGGTCCAGGTAGCGGTCCAGCGCTGATCGCCGCGGCTCGGGAATGAGCACCTTGACGTTGCGCCCGAACAACTCCGCGGGTGTCCAGCCAAACACAGCCTCCACCGACTCACTCGCCGACTGAATGATGCCCCCTGCATTCATCGTGATGATGGGATCCAGCGCCAGATCGGCGGTCACCGCCGCGGATCGTGACCTTTCGGCACCGGCATGCGAGGAGAGCTTCCTGCGGTCCTTGGGGCGAAGTGCCATGGGTCACCGTACGGGCGAAATGGGCTCCGGACGGCGCGGAGGGGCAAACCGCGGGCAATTGAGGGAACTTTCCTCAAGGACTGTCGCCGGATCGGCATGTTCAGGCACCTTTCCCCCGTTGCATGAGTGCCGATGGGTGGCGACAGTCCCCTGCGTTTCAGAACGCGCCACACATCAGCGAGGGAACTCAGTTCCTCGCTCCATTCGGAGATTCATCATGCTCGGCACCATCCTGCTCGTTCTCGTCCTTCTGATGCTCATCAGTGCGTTGCCCGTCTACCCGTACAGCCGGCGCTGGGGATATGGCCCCGGAGGCGCCCTGGGAGTTGTCCTGCTCGTCCTTCTGATTCTCTTCCTGATGGGCTACATCCGCTGAGATGCCGCTGACCGGACGCCGCGGGCCCGGGTCACCACCCACTGTCCTTCGCGACACACACCCGGACTGATTGGCCCGGAGACTTCGCGGCGTCTTGCTCGCCGCACGGGAACCACTCCATGGATCAGACATCTCCGCAGGCACCCAATGAATGCCCCCCGCCGCTACCGGCGGAACCGGCACTGTTCAACCCCCAGTGTGCATGCGGTGCGCACCTCTTCTCGCCCGACGCAGTTCCGACCCTTTCATGGGCATCCACCAGCCAGCACCTCGCGGACGAGCCGAGCATCGTCGAACGCTGGAGCGGCATCTGGCGCGTGCTGCTTCCGATGCGGACGAACCGTCCACCAAGCCCCCCACGCCGCGCGGTCTCCCGCACCTCTTCCCGGAGTTCCTGAGCATGCCCGACACCAGTTCCAACCACACCGCCGATCTGCGCACCGACCGACACCGCGGCACCATCGTGCGTCCATCGCCGCACGATGTCATTCTGCCGGCCGCTGCCCGCGAATCACAGACCATCAGCCTTCGCACAGCCGGACTTCTCAATCAGGTCCTGGCCGACACCATGACACTGCGCGACTTGTACAAGAAGTCACACTGGCAGGCCAGCGGCCCGGACTTCTTCTCGATGCACACCCTCTACGATCGTCACTTCGAGGTGCAGTCGGGTCTGGTGGACATGATTGCCGAACGCATCCATACGCTCGGCGGCGTGGCGGTCGCAATGGCCGCGGATGTGTCGGAAATCTCACGGATCGTGCGGCCGCCAATCGAAGCCGAACCGACGACCAGTCAGCTGGAACGACTGATCGAAGCCCACCGTGTCGTGCTCACCGAAGCCCGCCTCATGGCGAATCTCGCCGGAATGCACGAAGATGCGGGCACGAACGACATGATGGTCTCGGATGTCATCCGCACGGGCGAACTCCAGATCTGGTTCCTTGCCCAGCACCTTGGATAGACCCTGACCGACGCACCGCCCCGGTTCCGGGGCGCGTTGCCTCAACGAACGCCGCCACGATCCGTCCAACGTGACCCGAACATCCACCCCGCACGCCCAGGCCCACATGCGATCATCGAAAATACTCGCGATCATCCTTTTCGTCGCCGGCATCGCCCTGATTGCCCGCGGCATCAAAACCTCTCAGTCGTTCGGATCTCGATTCTCGGAGTTCTTCACCGGATCCCCCACCGATCTCTCGATCTGGCAGGTGATCGGCGGTGCGCTCCTGGTGATCGGCGGGATCTCATTGATGCTCGCCCCTGGCAAAGCACTTCGTGACTGACGCACACCGAACCCTGCCCACAGTGCATCCACCACCCACCCAGAAAACGCCGCGGGGCGGGCAATCAACAACGCGGCAACACCTGGGCGCGACAGCGCCCAATCACACGGGAGACTTGCTCATGCAGCCGATTCACGCATCACTGGCTCTTCTTGCCCTCACAGGCGCACTCACCCACGCGGCTCACGCGAGCATCCTCGGGTCCGCGGCGAGCTTCGCCGTACTCGCCGGATCAACGGTCACCAACACCGGTGCCTCCGTCCTTACCGGGCACGCAGGAGTGTGGCCCGGCAGCGCGATCACCGGATTCCCGCCCGCCACCCTGACAGGCTCGCTGCATGCAGCAGACGCGGTCGCCGCGCTCGCGCAGGCGGATGTGACGCTTGCGTATGACTCCCTGAACTCGATGACGCGGACCGCCGATCTGACCGGCACCGATCTGGGCAGCCTGGTGCTCACGCCCGGCGTCTACTTCTTCGCTTCGTCGGCGCAACTCAGCTCATCGCTGGTGCTCGATGCACAGGGCAACCCCGATGCGCTCTTCGTCTTTCAGATCACAAGCACCCTCACCACCTCCAGCAGTGCTTCCGTGACCCTCATCAACGCGTCCGATGCCTGCAACGTCTACTGGCAAGTGGGCAGTTCAGCCACCCTGGGCACCAACACAACCTTCCAAGGCACCATCCTGGCCATGACGAGCATCACGCTCACGACGGGTGCATCAATCGTCGAGGGGCGAGCACTCGCTCGCAACGGGGCAGTCACGCTGGATGCCAACAGCATTGATGCCACGTGCATCCCATCCCCAGGGAGCGCAGCCGCGTTCCTGCTGCTTGCTACGCACGCGGCAGCCCGGCGCCGCCCGATCCGCTGACCTGGCCAGACCGCGCAACGGGCGAGGGCAAGCGGCGGACCATGATGCAACTCGTGTCTCAAACTGCATCATGAAACGCCGCTTGCCCCTGTCCGTTGGTTCGCGGCAAGGGCATTGCGACCGGCGGGAAGGCCCTCGCATCTGACCGTCCACAACCTGAGGATCAGGCCGCCGCGGGAAATCCGCGGCATGAACACGCCGTGAATCACCCGTGCCCATCTCCCGGAGCCGGGCAACCGCGAAGATACTCAAGAACATCCGAAAGCTGTGCCAGAGCCAGATTCATGCATGAATCAGCACCGCCGTAGTAGATCCTGATGACGCCGGTGTGCTTGTCAAGAATCCAGCCGCAGGGGAAGACCACGCCACCGACATCGCCGTGGCGTTCGTAGGGCTGTTCCGCGGCGAAGATCCAGTCGTCGCTGCGACGCAGCACACGCCGCGGATCCTCGAGATCCAGCAGTGCCAGCCCCAGACGATACAGGCAACCTCCGGCAGTATGGCGAACGCCGTGATAGAGGATCAACCATCCTTCCGGAGTCTCCAGCGGCGGCGGACTCAGGCCGATCTTGTTGGCATCCCACCAAGCACCGCGCCGGGCATGCAGCAGGATGTGGTGATCGCCCCAGTGAATCAGATCCGGCGAGAATGACATCCAGATGTGCGCCCCGGAACTCCCGGCTGAAACCGGCCGGTGAATCAGCGCGTAGCGGCCGTTGAAGCGGCGCGGAAAGATCGCGGCATCCTTGTCCTCTGGCGGCATCACCGGCCCCAGTCGCTTGAAGGTGATGAAGTCCTTCGTGGATGCGAGTGACACCAGCGGCCCGCTGGGAGAGAATGCTGTATACGCGATCAGCCACTCCTGCCGTTCCTCTACCCAGGTCAGCCGCGGATCTTCGACGCCCCAGGCCTCTTCACTGTGGTGGAGCGGGTCTGGCGCAAAGCTTGGAGCCGTGTCGATCTGCCAGTTGCTGATGCCATCATTGCTGCGGGCCACCGTGAGGTGTGAATGCCCGCGGCGATCCTCCACGCGGACCAGCAGCACCGTTTCATCACCCACCTGACACGCACCGGCGTTGAAGACCGTATGGGCCGGGTAGGGCCAGTCACGAGCGGAGAGGATCGGATTGGCGCCGTGCCGCACGAACAGTTCGGGATAGATGTTGACTGCATTGGATTCTCGAAGCATGAAAGCCTTTCGTTGGACAAACTCGGTGACCGCTCTGCCCATCGTGCGGGTCCGCACGGAGCAGAACCGGCCTGATCGCCCGGCGGCACAGGCCAGCGAGCCGGGTCGCGAACCTCAGGTGGTGGCGGCTCTCAACCCCGGTGTTCGCGCGCGGCCCTGCGCGGCCACGCGTCCGGCATCTCCCAGATGGACATGCGTCCAGAGGAAGGCGAGCGTTGACTCCGCCCCCTGATTGCGGTTGAGGCCGCTCGACAGGAGTCCATCACAGCACGCCCCCGAGCTGACGTCCGCCAGCGCCAACCCCAGGCTGTTGCTTCCATGGAACCAGGCATGAGCCCGATGCAGCAGTTCGAAGTAGACCGGATCACCGGTCAGACTGAAGGCCGTGAGCGCCGCATCCGCGATCGCCACCGCCTCGATGGGCTGCTGGTCATAGCCAGCTCTGGGTTCGGAGTGTGAATACCAGCCGTTGTTTCCGATGGGCCAGAACAGCCCATCGACGGTGGTCTGCTCATCCAGGAACTTGAGCGACTCAGCGCCGATCGTGTAGAATGGGCCATCGGGCCACCGGCTCGCGGCGATGAGCATTGCATGCGGCAGAACCGCATTGGCGTACGTCATCCGCGATTCAAACCAGTTCCACGCCGGCCGCTGCGAACGCTGGTAGCACTCCACCAGGTGCTGCGCCGCTGCCAGGGCCAGCTCTTCCATCTTCTCGCATCCGGGGACCGCGACCTCCCAGAGCCGTCCGCACGCGAGCACCACATACGCCTGCGCCCGCAGACTCCGAAGCCCTGCCAGCGTCGGCAATGCACTGGAGATCAGCTCCCGTGCCAGCAGCAGATACGGTTCGGGCAGCGTGCTGGCGAGCACCTCGGCCAACGCCCGGACCGCCTGCCCCTGGCAGTCGCCACCGGCATCGGTATCGAGCCACTGCCGCTGGTAGCTCATGAGGTTGTGAAACCCCCCCACCGGCCTGCGCGCGTATTCGAGCAGACTCAGGTAGAGCGTCACGCGGGCAAGCATGCGCTCATCGGGCCGTGCCTGCCAGAGCCGCACGCACAGACGCAGCGCTCTTGCATTGTCGTCGATGGTGTAGCCGCTCTCACGCCTTGGCACGCAGTAGATGGCGTGCTGAATCAGTCCCGTTGAGTCAGTCATCCGGTCGAGGTGTGCCATCCGCGGTTCGCTGGTGATCTGCATCAGACACCGCCTTGCGCACAGGTAACACGCGGGGAATGGCGGGGTGAAAGCACCTGCGACTCGATTGCCTCATGCACCGTCGCCGTGACCTGCTCGAAGCACGCGAGGTACGCCCGTCCCACGCTGCTCCACCGCATCGATCGTGCGTAGGCGCCCGCTCGACGAGCTGAGCAGGCACGCAGCACATCATCCTTGAGAAAGCGGATGGTCGCCGCCGCAAGCGCTTCGCTGTCGGCGCACGGGACCAGCTGGCCGCGGCCCTGGGCCAGCACCTCCTGGGCATAGACATAGGGCGTGCTCACGATCGCTCGCCCCGCGGCGAGGGCATAGGCAAGAGTGCCACTGGCGATCTGGTCCTGCCCCGGATACGGCGTGACATAGACATCGCACGCCCCCAGATACTCATGAAGCTCATCGACCGAGAGGAATCGATTGGCAAACTGCACATGATCGCCCACTCCCAGCGCACGGGCCTTGGCCGCCAGCGAATCTCGGTACACCTCTCCCTCAGTCTGCTTGACCATCGGGTGCGTGACCCCGGCGATGATGTACATCGCCTTTGGGAACTGGGCAACGATCGCCGGCATCGCCTCGATCATGTACTCAAGGCCCTTGCCCCGGCTGATGAGCCCGAACGTGCAGAGCACATCGCGGCCCTGAAGGCCAAGACGCTGCTTGCACTCGCCGCGCCGACGCCGCGGAACACGGGGTACGCCGTGGGGAATCACGCGGATCCGCTCCTCCGAGACACCGAAGACCGTGCGCAGGATGTCCGCCGCGGCGTGGGTCATGACGACGATGGCCCTGCTGCGGGAGGAAAGGTGCGTAATGATCCGCCGCGGCAGTGCTTCGGGCCTGCTCATGAGCGTGTGGAACGTGGTGACGATGGGCTTGCGACACCGATCCACGAACTCGAGCACCCCCTCGCCCCAGTTCCCGGGATAGAGGCCGAACTCGTGCTGCAGACTCACGACATCGCAGGAACAGCGATTGACCGCCGTTGCGGCCTCGCTGTAGGCCCCCGGGTGCGTGTTGTCGATGACATGGATGACGCGCGGGTCTTCGTGGTCAAGGGGCCCGTTGCGGAGGATGGGTGCCAGCAGCGAGATGCTCGAACCCGCCGCCGCATCGACGGCATCGGCCGAGTCTCTCGTGAACGTGGCCAGGCCGCATTCCTCGGGCGGAAAGGTGGAAAGAAAGAGCGGCCGGACCGGAGGTGAGGCGATGGGCATGGAACTTCTCATGTGATACTCCGGGCCCCATGGCCACTTCGTGCACGCGGCTGCGATACCACCACCGGTCGAGCGTGCGACCCTGAACCTTCCAGACGGCGCACGAAGCGAGGTTCGCCGGACCCCGCGGGTCACTGATTCGTGCGTCGTGATCCTGAGGATCCCACCCCTGGTGCCGGCGGCCCGGGTGCACAGGCGACTTTACTCCAAGCGGCAGCCAGCACGGGTGCCTGTGCGCGAATGCGGGTGAGATCGGGGAATGTTCCGCCGGTGTTCACCGTTCTCGCCGGACCGATAGTTGCCTGAGAAGTTCTGAGGAGGGAGCGTCAGGCCGACCTTCGCCTCAAAGGGGAGACGATTGTCATGCACCCGAACACCGGCTCATACGACGCAGCGGCCATTCACGGGGATCCTCGGCCCGAAGATGGTGCATTCGCACGGATGCTCCCATCTGAAGGGGCCGTCAGCACTCGCGTTCCGGAGCGCAGTGCGCGAAGCTTGACACGTGCCTTGTCGCTGCGCATGCCAGCGGTGCCGGATCTTCCCCCATCGCCACTGCCCCCGGTCATCAGCTGAGCGTGCCGCGGCGCGAGAACACAGGTTGGTTCGTGACTGTTGAGATCATCCCACGCCGCGGAGTTCGTACGGCAAAGCCTGGAACTGGTCGATGATGCGGAACCATGCACATCGCAACGCGGCGGCGCGTGCCATGCCGATGTCAACTGTACGGCCTCGATGCACATGCCACGCGATGAACGGAATTCGACGCCCGTCGGGGCTTGAAAGTGGTCATTGAGGGCGCGTAGTGTGCCTGGCGGAACTGTGTGCAGCCTGCTGCACCTCCCGCGAAAGGCACCGACGCCATGGCCAGCTGGGTTACGCGGCACACTCCGAAGCTCTGGACCTGTCTGCGGGAGGGATACACCCTCCGGCACTTTGGTGGGGATCTGACGGCGGGGCTCACGGTGGCGGTGATTGCGCTGCCGCTGGCGATGGCACTGGGCATCGCGAGCATTCCGCAGAATGTGGCGGATCAGCTGGCAACGCTGCATCCCTGGCTCACGCCGCCGGCGATGGGTCTCTTCACGGCGGTGATCGCGGGCACGCTGATCTCGGGGCTGGGTGGTTCGCGGTTTCAGATCGGCGGCCCCACGGCGGCGTTCATGCCCCTGGTCTTTGGAATCTGCGCTTCGCATGGCTATGACGGACTGGTGCTGGCGACCATCATGGCGGGCATCATTCTGATTCTGCTGGGTGCCTTCCGCTTCGGCGGTGTCATCAAGTTCGTTCCGTATCCGGTGACGGCGGGCTTCACTGCCGGAATCGGCGTTGTGATTCTGGCATCGCAGGTGAAGGACTTCTTCGGACTCTCGGTGGTGACGGCGCAGGGAACGCCAGCCACCATCCCGGCGGATTTCGTCGGCAAGCTGGAGGTCTTCTGGGCGGCACGCGCCACGGTGAGCTGGCATGGTCTTGGAATCGCGGTGGGATCACTCATCGTGCTCGCCGCGTTGCGGCGCATCGCTCCGCGCATCCCCGCGGCGATCGTTGCCGTCGGCCTGAGCGCGCTGATCACAAAGTATGCCGGATGGTCTGAAGCCCTCGCGACCTTCGATGGCGTGCACACGCGATGGCCGACGATCGCGCCAAGTGCACGAACGCCGGATGCGATGACTATGCCACCAAGCCCATCGATCGGCAGGCCCTGATTCAAACGTGCCTCCGCTGGCTCGCCAGCCGGCCACCAGCGGCGGTGCAGCAAGCCTGATGGCCCCGGCTTCATCCGCCCGGGACCTGCGACGGGGTATCCTTGGCATCATGCCACGATACCTCACACTCATCGTCCTTCTCCTGACATGCATGACCCTGCCCGCCTGCCGGAGCGCCGCAGCAAAGACGCCTCGCCCTCAGAACATATGGAAGCAGACACTCCATGAACGTGCGGCCAGATACGGCCACCGCAACATCATCGCCATCGTTGATTCGGCCTATCCATCACAGTCCAAGCCGGGCATCGAGATGGTGGCCACCGGTGCCGGCCAGATCGAAGTCGTCGATGCAGTACTGCGTGAGATCGCATCCCACAAGCACATCCGACCCGTCATCATGACCGATCGGGAACTGGCCAGCGTGCCCGAAACGGATGCCCCGGGCATCAGCGCTTATCGCACCCAGCTCGCCGGAAGACTCACGGGCCTGCCCGTCTCGGTGCTCCCGCACGAACAGATCATCGCCTCGCTGGATGAGGCCGCCCGGACGTTCGATGTCCTGCTCCTCAAGACCGATCTTGCGCTCCCGTACACCTCGGTCTTCATCCGCCTCGAATGCGGATACTGGAACGACGCCGCGGAACAGCGGCTTCGTGCAGCACTCAAGGGGCAATGAACCCACCCGCGGCGGCCCCGCACCATCAACCGGTCCGGACGCCGCGTGCCGCCAGCAGCTTCTTGCAGACACGAATGAGCTGCGCGCGCTCAATGGGCTTGGAGGCGTATCCGTCGCATCCAGCTCGCAGGCACTTCTCCATGTCGCCGCTCATGCTGTGCGCCGTGAGCGCGATGATGGGCAGCGTGCAGCCCTTGGCCCGAAGCAGCCGCACCGAGGCATAGCCATCCATCTCGGGCATCTGCATGTCGCTCAGCAGCAGGTCGTAGCTGGGCGGCTCCTTCAGGTCCCCATCGAGCGTTCCATCGACCGTGAGTGCCTCGACGGCCAGCTTGCCATTCTCAACGATGGTGACCTGCGCTCCGGCCTTCTTGAGGTGGAACGCGATGAGCCGCTGATTGTCGGCCCCGTCCTCGGCGAGCAGAACGCGGCAACCTTCAATCCGCGGAAGCTCGTCGGTACCCGGGAGTGCCGCCGCCAGAGATGCGTCATCCACGACCGGCAGCGCGTTTGAGGCATCAACCAGCGGCACCCCGGAGACATCGCCGGTCCTGACGACCGCCCGGAACACACTTCCCCTGCCCGGTTCGCTCTCGACAACGATGTCACCGCCGAGCATCTGCGCCAGCCTCTTGCTGATGCGAAGCCCCAGGCCCGTGCCACCGAACTTGCGTGTGGTACTGGTATCGGCCTGCACGAATGCGCCAAAGAGCTGGCGTTTCTGCTCGTCGGTCAGCCCGATGCCCGTATCGATCACGTCGAATCCGAGACTGCCCGCCACGGGATCGAAGTCGATGGCGAGCGTCACTCCGCCAGCATTGGTGAACTTGATGGCGTTCCCGACCAGGTTGACCAGAATCTGCCGAAGACGCAGCGGATCCGACTTGATGCGCTCGGGCACCGGCGTCCGGAAGACCGCGTTGAACGCGAGATTCTTGCCCGCCGCCTTGACGTTCATCAGGGAGACGACATCATGCACGATTCTCAGCGGCTCGGTGTCGGTTGATTCGACGGTCATCTTGCCGGCCTCGACCTTCGAAAGGTCGAGGATGTCGTTGATGATCGAGAGCAGATGCTCGCCGTTGCGGCGGATGGTGTCGATGTACTCAAGACGCTGCCGCGGTGCACGGACCCGATCTCCGTCCTGTGCCAGCAGATCCGCGAACCCGAGAATGGCCGTCATCGGCGTACGGATTTCATGGCTCATGTTGGCGAGGAACTCGCTCTTGGCGGCGTTGGCCGCTTCGGCCTGCACCTGCGCCACCTTGAGTGCCTCTTCACGCTCCACCGATTCGGTGACATCGGTGACCGTGCCGAACAGTCGGGCCACCTTGCCGCCCGCATCGAACTCCGCACGGCCCTCGCCCCTCACGAAACGCGCGCCATCGGCGGATCGGCTGGTGCGCAGCAGCATCGAATAGGGAGTGCCTTCGGCAGCCGCCCGCTTGACCGCGGCATCGAGCATCTTGGCTGATTCGGGGTGGTAATCCGACAGCACACCCGCATAATCCGGAGGCCCGTCGGCCTCATTGCGCCCGAAGAGTCGGTAGACCTGCCGCGACCAGTAGACCTTGCCCGTGGCAAGATCAAGGGACCAGCTCCCCAGACGCGCCAGCGCCTGCGCCTCCTCGAGCGACGCCGTCACCTTCTGCAGCTGCGCATCGGCTTCCTTCTGCGCCGAGATGTCAACCTGACACCCCACCATGCGCAGCGGCTTCCCATCCGCCGACCACTCGATGACGCGTCCCGAACAGATGACATGCACCACCGAACCATCCTTGCGGATGTACCTCACCTCGTTGTAGAAGGGCACCTTTCCGCCCGAAGCCACATGCTGCTCGTAGTGATCAACCTTGATCTTGCGGTCATCGGGATGAATCAATCGCTGCCACGTACTGGGGAGATTCTCGAGCTCATGCGGCTCATAGCCGAGCATCCGCTTCCACGCGGGGCTGTAGAACTCCGTGCCCCCGGCGATGTTCCAGTCCCAGTAGCCCGTGATATCAGACTCAATCACGCACTCGAGCACCCGCTGACGCAGCTCCAGCTCCTGCTGGCTGGCATCGATCCGCGCGGCATTCTGCTGCAGCGTCGCCGCGAGCATGCCCAGTTCATCTCGCGTGCCGGTGGTGGTGCGATCTCGCTGCTCTCCGGGCCTGTGAACCGAGCCCATCAATGCCTGCAATCTTCGCAGCACCACCCGGGAAATCAGCACCCAGACGCCCGCACAGAAAAGCACGCAGACAAACGAGCACGCCAGCGCCATGAACCAGGCCCATGCGGCACTGCGATGTTCGGCCGCCGCGACATTGATGTGAACGGTCACCGCGCCATGCGAAATGGCACCATCGTACCGGCTCATCATGAGCGGGATCGTGCAATCGACCTCGTCCACCTCGGCCTCGACATGCTCGGTGCGCCGCTCCGTGCGGACGGTGGCCTCGAGTTCCTCCCGCACATGCTCCACGGGAATCTGCGAAAGCGGAATGCCGATCCACTCATTTCGAGTCGAAGCGATCACCACCGACGGATCACCGGCGACCGCAACGATCAGGCTGACATCGCGCTCGCTCCCAAGTGAGTTGACAACACGCTGGAGTTCGGGCCCCTGGTCGACAGTCTCCGCGACGTAGTTGACGGCCATGGCCATCGTCTCCGCCCGCTGATGCAGCAGCAACCTGGCCTGATGGCTCCCGATGGCCGAGGTCGCCCAATAGGCAATGAGCACCCACAGCGCACAGCCCACTGAAAGGGGTGCCAGGATCTTCGTGCCAAGCGAACGGAACTCAGCGGGTCGCTGCGTGGTCAATCGGCACCTCGGGGCATCGCCGCATCGGCTTGTCTTTGGATCTCGTCGGGCCGCATCTGCCCCGCGGCAAACAGAATCCGCCTCGTCGCTTCGACCGTCGCAGCGAGCGACCCGCTCGGCCCCAGGAACTCCTGCTGACGTTCGCGGCCGATCATTCTGATCCCATCAGTGATGGCCTGTTCAAACTCCGCAGGAGTGACCCGCTGGCGCGCGGCCATGATCGCATACGCGTGCGACTGGTTCGCCTGGGCATACGCCCGCGCCCTGAAGAACCCGCGCACGAACGCATCCACTTCGCGTCGGCGCTCCTTGAGCACCTGGGCATCGAAAGCGAGCACATCGACGATCTCCCCGGGGATCTGCGATGATGCAAAGATCTGAGAGCAGTCACCCGCCCGGGAGATCTCAATCGACATCGGTGGGTACGTGACGACAGCATCGACGTTTCCTGCGGCGATGGCCGCGGGCATCTGCAGGGCCGCGATGTGAACGATCGTGACATCCCCCCACTTCAGCCCGGAGAGTTCCAACGCGCGTGCCAGCACCAGAACATGGACCGAGCCACTCTCGATGGCCACTCGCTTCCCGCGAAGTTCCGCCACCGAGCGAATCGGCTGACGCGCCAGGATGCAGTCGGCACCATCGGAGTAATCCACAACGCACACCACCTCGGCCTTGCGCTGCAGATGCTCCTCGGCCTGCACCACTTCGATCAGGGTGCCGAAGAACCCATCGACCTGCCCGCGTTCAAAGGCTCGCCGGCAATCGCCCAGTGAGCTCAACTCCACGAGCCGCGTTTCGACGCCTTCGGCTTCAAAGTACCCATTTGCGACGGCAAGGGATGCAAACTCGTATCCAGGCCAGGGATTCAATGCCACGCGCAATGGTTCTTGGGCGGGGCTGCGCAGCTGAATGGCTTTCCACACACCCGCCGCGATCAGCAGTGCCGCCACCAGCACGAACCAGCCGACCATCTTGCCGGCTCCGCCTGAGAATCCACCCGCGCCACTCGCGTGCAGTCGAGATTCAGCATCCGTGACTGGCGTCACCGTGGACCGGGCTGGAGCAGCGTTTTCAGGTTTGGTCTGGTCCACGCCATCAGCTCCATGCGTTCGCATCCTCATCCGGCCGCACACAGTGTGCGTCAGGGTGTATCGGCCAGCCCCTTCCCGAACACAAGGTTGGGAGCCACCCGTCGCAGGGGATCAATCTGCAAAACACCCCCGTCCGGGGATGCAGCCTGATCCCTCACATGGGCATGCACGCCCCATTGCCCGCAGCACAACGCACGTCCATACCCTTGGCCTCACGTGGCACGCAACGACACCCTCCACATCCCCGTCCTGCTCGAACAGACACTCGAAGTGCTCGCACCAGGGCCCGGTCAGACCTTCATCGACTGCACGCTCGGCCTCGGCGGCCACTCCGCGGCGATCCTCGAACGCCTCAAGCCCGATGGCCGCCTCATCGCCTTCGATCTCGACACCGAGAACATCGCCGACGCCCGGGTGCAGCTCCAACGCGTCAAAGGCCGCGAAGGCACAGTCACCTTCGATCTCATCCACGACAATTTCGCCAACATCCAGCAGGGGCTCGATCGCCTGGGCATCACGCCCGGCACGGTCGATGGCCTGCTCGCCGACATCGGCGTGGCCAGCACGCAGATCGACGACCCATCCCGCGGCTTTTCCTATCGCCGCCCCGGCCCGCTCGACATGCGCATGGACTCCTCACGCGGCACCCCAGCCCACGAGTTCGTGAACACACTCTCCGAACCTGAACTGGCCGACATCATCTGGAAGTATGGCGACGAGGAATCCGCACGGGCCATCGCTCGCCTCATCGTGAAGCACCGCAAGACCACACCCATTCAGACCACCCAGCAACTGATGGCCATCGTCTGCGAGGCCCGCAACTTCACGCTCGAACGTGCGGCGGGCGCCAAGCTCCACCCGGCCGCCCGCACCTTCCAGGCACTGCGGATCCTCGTCAATGGTGAACTGGACAATCTGACCGCGCTGCTCAATGCCCTGCCGGGCATCTTGAAGCCAGACGGCATGGCCGCGATCATCACCTTCCACAGCGGCGAGGATCGCATCGTCAAGCACCACTTCCGCGATCTGCAGCGCAAGGGCATCTACTCGGAAGATGGGCGTGACCCGATCATCGGCACCGAAGAGGAATGCCGCAAGAACCCGCGCGCACGATCGGCGAAGCTCCGCTGGGCGAAGCGTTCGTTGATGCCTCTGCCCGGCTGATTCATCCCCGCTGCGATCGATGAGCACGCGGCGGAGTACTTTCGCAGGAACTCAGCGGGTCAGACGCCGATACTTCATTCGATGCGGCTGGTCGGCCTCAGCACCCAGGCGCCGGTGACGTTCTTCCTCATAGCTTGACCAGTTGCCGGTATGGAAGTGCACCTTGGCATCGCCTTCAAACGCGATGATGTGCGTGGCCAGACGATCCAGGAACCAGCGATCGTGGCTGATGACCACCGCCGTGCCGCCGAAGTTCTCGAGGGCTTCTTCAAGCCCGCGCATGACGTTCACATCCAGGTCGTTGGTGGGTTCGTCGAGCAGAATGACATTCGCGCCCGTCTTGAGAAGCCTCGCCAGGTGCACGCGGTTGCGTTCTCCGCCCGAGAGCGTGTCCACTTGCTTCTGCTGATCGGTGCCGGAGAATCCGAACCGGGCCACATACGCGCGACTGTTGACCTTGATCTTGCCCAGCCGCACTTCCTCGTTGCCATCCGAGATCGCTTCCCAGACATTCTTGCCAGATGGAAGCGAGTCGCGTGTCTGCTCGACGTACGACAGTGAAACCGTCTCGCCCACCTTGAACGTGCCCGAATCAGGCTGCTCGTGCCCGCAGATCATCTTGAAGAGCGTCGTCTTGCCCGCACCGTTGGGACCAATGACGCCGACGATCGCGCCGGGGGGAATGGAGAAGCTCACGTTATCGAGCAGCAGTGTGTCGCCGTAGGCCTTGGAGATGCCCTTGGCCTCGATGACCAGATTGCCAAGCCGCGGTCCCGGCGGGATGTAGATCTCGATTTCCTTGGCCCGCTTTTCCTGATCTTCGCTCAGCAGCTTCTCGTACGAGGCCACGCGCGCCTTGCTCTTGGCCTGACGTCCCTTGGGGTTCTGCCGCACCCACTCAAGTTCGCGTGCCAGCGTCTTCTGCCGCACCGACTCTTGCTTTTCCTCGATACGAAGGCGATCCTGCTTCTGCTGCAGCCACCCCGAGTAGTTGCCCTTGTACGGAATGCCGTTGCCCCGGTCCAGTTCAAGAATCCAACCCGCGACATTGTCGAGGAAGTAGCGGTCGTGCGTCACCGCGATCACCGTGCCGGCATACTTCTGCAGATGATGTTCAAGCCAGTCGACACTCTCGGCATCGAGGTGGTTCGTGGGTTCATCCAGCAGCAGCACATCGGGCTTGGAGAGCAGCAGTCTGCACAACGCCACGCGGCGGCGCTCACCGCCCGAAAGCTTGTCGCACGTAGCCTCCTGCTCCGGACACCGCAGCGCATCGAGCGCCATCTCGATCTGACTGTCGAGCGTCCAGGCCTCGATGGCCTCGAGCTTCTCCTGAAGATCACCCGAGCGTGCCAGCGCCTTTTCCATCTCCGCGGGCGAGAGCTTGGGATCGCACATCTTCTCATTGAGGCGGTCGTATTCATCCAGCAGCGCGGTCACCTGCGCCGCGCCCTCGCGCACGACCTCACCGACGGTGCGGGTCTCATTGCGCAGCGGCTCCTGTTCCAGGAAGCCCACGCTGTACCCTGCCGTCATCTCCGCCTTGCCCTCGTACTGCTTGTCCTGCCCGGCCAGAATGCGCAGCAGCGTCGACTTGCCCGCGCCGTTGAGCCCCAGCACACCAATCTTCGCGCCGTAGTAGTACGAAAGGTGGATGTTCTTGAGGATCTGCTTCTGATTGATCGTCTTCGACACCCCCATCATCGTGTAGATGACCTTGGCGGTGTCGGTCGTGTTGTTGTTGCTCATGTCTTCCTTCGCCGAACTGGACCTTGGGCCCTCAGGCCGTGCAAATGACAACGCCTGAGGCCAACATCGGGCCCAAGTGTACGGAGCCACACTCACAAAGCCACACGGACCCGAACCAGACCCGCACTTGAGCCTGAATCCCTCCTGCACCGAAGGTCCCGCCTCAGGGCTGCCCCGGCCGCACATCAAAGACTACCTCGCCGCCACCTGCGGGCCAGGCATCCACATACCACCCATCGAGTACGAGCCGCTGCACACCCGCACCCGCCACGCTGGCCTGTGAAAACAGCCTCCACGAGGCCAGTTGACGATTCTGCCCGGGCTCCACCACCGGCACCAGCGTCGGATCGCCCGCCGGACGCGGCGCCAGAGGCGCGGGCTTGCCGTGGAGGTGCTTCACCAGATTCACACTGCTGCCCCGGGTGATCACCCTGGCCACGCACCCATTGCGTGCCAACCCATCACGCGACATCCGCGCCACATCCACCAGAAGCGAATCCGCCACACTCACACCGGTCATCCTGCCGGTGGCAAGATCAATCTCGACACACGCATCCTCGCCAACACCAATGCCAAGCCGCTGCTGCACTTGTTCCTGGGCTGCCACCAACCGCCCCACCCGGTTGCGCTCGAAGAAATGCGAATCGGTGAAGACCCAGGGCACCATCTTCATGCCCGGCCCGATCCTGGGGCCCAGCGGGGGCAGATCCTTCTGGTCCGCATCATCATCCGCACCCGCCTGCGTTCGATTCGATCGGATGCCAAGGGCCTCGGCACTCCGCCCCGTGTAGAACATCACATCACCCATCATCGCATCACCCGCGCTTGTCCCGGCAATCACGCCGCCCCGGGCCAGCAGCCGCATGATCGCCTCGTACTCAGGCGTCGATGCATCGCCTGGCCGGTAGCGCTCCGTGATCCGCTTCTGATCGCCGCCCGTGAAGAACATCGCGGTCGCCTGATCGACCAGGCGAATCGTCTCCTCCGCCGTCGTCTCGCGGCGGATCACATCGACCTTCGCCCTCGGACACCACGTGCGGAACGATTCAATCTTCCCACGCGCTGCATCCTCCTGATCGCCGCTCGCTGCGGTCGCCACCACGATCCGTGCGCGATCCTGGCCGCCAGCCAACTCCACGAACCGCTCGTAGACATCGCGGTTGTCATCATCAAGGCCGCCACCGATGACCAGCAGCGTGCCCTTGAGGCCCGTCGACGGCGCCTTGGTCACCGCCGGCGGCAACCCGCGGCAGCCCCCCAACACCACCAGCATCACCGTCGAAACCAGAATCGCCGCCACAGAACGACACGTCATCATCATGCAATCCTTGATTGGGAACACACCAGCAACCATCACTCTTCGAAGATGCGCACCTCGAACCGGCCGTTCGAATCCGCCACGCCCCGATACATGCCTTCGGAGCTGTAGGGCATCGCAACATTGCCATCACGATCGACCGCGATGATGCCGCCATCATCCTTCTTGAGGGTCCTGAAGACCACCTCGTCCGCCGCGTGAGTCAGCGATTCACCGCCAAACCGCACGCGAGCTCCGATCGTCCTGGCCACGTTGTGCCGGATGAACTCCTCGCCCGTGCCGGTGCCGCTGACTGCCACCCACGCATCGGCATAGTTGCCCGCGCCGATGATCGGCGAATCGCCCACGCGTCCGAACTTCTTGCCCGTGAGGCCGCCCGTCGATGTCGCCGCGGCGAGCCTTCCCTGACTGTCCCGCACCACGCACCCCACCGTGCTGTATGTCAACTTCACATCTTCCCCACCCCCACTGCCCCCACTACCCCCACTTTCCATCGACTGCTTCGCCGCACGCTCCCGCAGCACTTCTTCAAGCACCTTGCGGCGGTACTCGGTATCAAAGTACGAGTTGGGCACGCGTTCCACGCCCACGTGCGTGGCGAACTCCTCCGCGCCATCGCCCATCAGCAGCACGTGCTTGGTCTTCTCCATCACGGCCCGTGCCAGTGAAATGGGGTTCTTCACAGTCTTCACGCCAGCGACCGCGCCGCACGCCAGCGTAGAGCCATCCATGATGGAGGCATCGAGTTCATGCCCGCCCTTCTCATTGAACGCCGCGCCTTTGCCTGCATTGAAGTGGTGATCATCTTCGAGCATGCGAACCACGGCTTCGCAGACGTCGACAGCCGAGTCGCCGCGTGCGAGCCTGGCCCGCCCTGCCTCCAACGCCGCGGCGAGCGCCGCACGATACTCCGCAAGCTGCTCCGGCGGCGCGTTGCGTTCGAGCGTTCCCGCGCCGCCATGGATGGCAATCGTCCAAGTCCCCGCGGCCTGCTTCGGTGCATGCGAACTGCACGCCGCGAGCAGAGGGAGCACCAGGAGCATCAGCACCGTGAGTCGGGACATCGCTTCAATCATGCCCGGAGGTTATCCGCGTTCTGCCCGTATGGCACGCAGCAGCGGCTTTGAGCCGGTTTCATCTGGCACGTAGAAGCGGCTGCTTTGAGCCGGTCTCCTATGGCACGTAGAAGCGGCTGCTTTGAGCCGATTCTGCGTGCTTCCCACCCAGTGCGTGGACACGACGC
The DNA here is from genome assembly GCA_044371005.1 of Phycisphaerales bacterium. Lineage (GTDB taxonomy): Bacteria > Planctomycetota > Phycisphaerae > Phycisphaerales > UBA1924 > UBA2402. The sequence continues at coordinate 50,105 of JBILUL010000020.1, forward strand.
CCGCCAGAACCTTGAACTACAACGCAACTGGTAGGAAGCACGCAGCAGCCCGCAAAGCCGGGCTGTTACGTGCCATATCAGAGCGGCGGCTCTGAGCCGGTCTCCTATGGCACGTCGCAGCGGCTGC
>JBILUL010000273.1:0-3986 GCA_044371005.1 Phycisphaerales bacterium
CACCGGCTGGATGGAACTCTCCGCCAAGCAGCGGGAAGAGGCCATCGGCAAGCTCCTTCCCGTCTTCCAACTCCACCTCGAAGCCGGGTGGAATCGGCTGGCGAGCACACTGGGGATCACCCGGGCTGAGCTGGATGGCCGGCGTGATGCGATCGTGACGCAGCTGAACCAGCGGCAGGAATCCATCGTCAAGCGGCGGATCGAAAAAGAGCAGGCCGAGGCAGCCCAGCGCAGTGAGACGCTGACCCCCGAGAAGCTCGCGGCGATCCAGAAACGTGCCGCGGCACCGATTGCCGAGTTCACGCAGGCCCACCTGATTGCAAGCCGCGTGAGCGATGATCTTGGCTTTGCCTGCGGCAACCTGGGCATTGAAGAAGTGGTGCCCGAACCCATCGAACTTGAACAGGGTGTGCTGAGTGCGCCCGTTTCAGTGCCGCTGCTGCCGGGCCTGAGTGTGGTGGACAGCGGCGATCGCGACTATCCGTATGAAGCGATGGAAGTGTCGCTGAGCCGCTCGACGCTGCCGACCCCGATGCGCAGCGATGAGGATGTCACGATTCAGATCGAAGGTGTGGCTTGCCACATCATCGGACGGCTGCGCGACAAGGTCTTTGGAGATGTCGCGGCTGATCCGGCGACCGGGCGGCCCGCAATCGCCGGCGATGCCTCGCGGCGTCGCAACTACCTCTCGGCCAATCCGTCGGTCGCGCAGCTGGCCATCAGCGAAGATGGCATTGATCGGGGTGCGTATCGCGATGGGGATCGCATCGGCGATGCGGGAGTGGAGTCGTCGTACGAAATGCAGCTCCGCGGCCTACGCGGCAGCGCCACCACGCGTCTCGACACCGGCACCAAGGAATACATCACACCCGTCAAAGGCCAGGACACCACGCTCACCCTCGACATTCTGCTGCAGGCTCGCGTGCAGGCGGCGATGAGCAAGGAATACGGTCTCGCAGTGGTGCAGCCCTGGCACATGCAGGAGAGTGCCACGCAGCCGGTGGGCACGGAAATGCACGGCGCGGCGGTGGTGCTCGATATCGATACGGGTGAGATTCTCACGGCCGTCTCGACACCAACGTTTTCGCGTCGTCAGCTGCGTGAAGCGCCTGAGACGGTCTTCCAGGATCGGGTCGCCACGCCCTATGTGAATCGGTGCTGGGAGCAGCCCTATCCGCCCGGTTCAATCATCAAGGCGCCGGTGCTCGCGGGTGCTGTGACGTTTGGAAACTACAAGCCCGATGAGTTGATCGCCTGCAGCGGCTATCTGATTCCCAATCAGCCCAACATTTACCGGTGTCTGGTGTACAAGCGCTATAGCACAACGCACTCGGTGATTCTGGAGCACGATCTCAACGGCGCTGAAGCCGTGATGGTCTCCTGCAACATCTTCTTCTACACCATGGGCCGTCGCATGGGGCCTGATGCCCTGGTGCGGCTCTATCGCGAGTTTGGCATTTCGCGCCCCTTTGAGTTGGGCGCCGGCCCCGAGTTCATCGGCCAGCTCGGCAAGAACAACGATGGGCTTGACCTGAAGCTCCCCGATGCGATTCAGATGGCCATCGGCCAGGGCCCGGTCTCATGGACGCCGCTGCACGCAGCCTCGGCGTTCGCAACGCTTGCCCGCGATGGCACCCTGGTCCCGCCCACGCTCATCAAGGGACGTGCGACCGATGGGGCCCGCGATCTGGGCCTTGATCCACGCGGCATCTCGATGGCGATGGAAGGCCTCTACCAGGCCGTGAACGGCGAAAAGGGAACCGGCCGCCACCTCACTTTCGATGGCAACGAAGAGCCCATCTTCAACGCCAAGGGTGTCAAGATCTGGGGCAAGACCGGTACCGCCACCGCACCATCCATTCTCGCCAAGGATCCAGACGGTCAGGGCCCAGCCAAGGGCGATGTGCTTGAGGAAGGCGACCATTCCTGGTTCGTGGTCATGGTCGGGCGAGATCGGCCCCGGTACGTGATCGCCGTGGTCATCGATTACGGCGGCAGTGGCGGCAAGGTGAGCGGCCCGATCTGCAACCAGATCATTCACGCCCTCATGGCCGAAGGGTACCTCTGATCGGGACAAACGCATCCTCCAAGCTTCTCCCCTTTCGACCACTCAAACTCCAGGCCAGGCTCACACTTTCTGATGTTTGGCATCCTGTCCATCCTGTCTATCCATGTTCCCTGTTCTGAGCGGAGAAAGGAACATGGATGGACAGGATGGACAGGATAAGGCAAGGGGAAGAGCCAGGAGATTGAGTGCGAGATCAGCTGCGCATCGGGTTGATTTCCCGTGTAAGCGAGAGGTGAAAGGTGGAGTGACAGTTCAATCCCGGATCCATGTGGTAGCAGTCCAGAGCGGCCTTCGCTTCCACTCGCTGAGAGGGTCCGTTGACGAGGATTCGAGCTTTCTTGCGATTGTCCTGTATCTCTGATACGCTCTCCCAATGTCCGACTCTGCCTCGACCACGATTGCCGGGCCTGATCTGCACCGCTTCACCACGGCCGAGTGGCTCCTTGCCAACGGCCTTGGCGGCTTTGCGATGGGCACCCCCGGCGCCATCCCGCAGCGCCGCTATCACGCATGGCTGATCGCCGCCATGAATCCGCCCGTGGGACGGCACGTGGTTCTGCACAGCTGCGCGGAATGGCTGGTCGTTCCGGGCACTGCGCCCGGTGTGGCCGATCGAAGGATTGCTCTGTGCACGTATCACTTCGCCGGGAATGTCGCCAGCCCCGATGGTGCCGCGCGGCTTCGCACCTTCACCCGCACGATTGATTCCTGCCAGTGGATCTACCTCGACGATTCCACGGGAATCACCATCACGCGTGAGCTCAGCCTCGAACAACATGTCAATCGCTGCACGGTGCGCTACACCGTCCGGAATGCCCCGCAGGGAACCCGGCTCGAGATTCGCCCCTTCATGCCGCTGCGAGATTTTCACTCGCTCGAGCACACGCATGATGCGCCCACCACGCAACTGATATCGGGTCGCACGCCCGATGAAATCGGCGTCACACGAGGCAGCATCCACGCGGCACTGCGCTGCACCCCCAGCCACCCGCGGCAACCCTCGCCCACCTTCGCACCATTCGCCGAATGGTGGCGTCAGTTCTCGTATGCCCGCGATCAGATGCGGGGCCAGGAAGGACTCGAAGACATCCATTCGCACGGACTCTGGTCGGTCCCGCTCGTGGTTGGCCAGGAGAGTGGCTGCACGCTGATGTGCGAAGTGACCGCGCCGGATCTGGGTGATCTCAAGCCACCGGCCGCGGCGGCGGCACCGATGCCCGCATCGATCCCGCAGGCACTGCGCACGGCGGCTTCGCAGTTTGTGGTCCGCCGCGTGAAGCCTGCGCCGCAGAAGGGTTCGCAGACGAGCATCATCGCAGGCTACCCGTGGTTCTCCGACTGGGGCCGCGATACATGCATCTCGCTTCCCGGCCTGCTGCTGGCGACCGGAAGGCTCGCCGAAGCTCGACAGTGTCTTGAGGCCTTTGCTGAACTGGTCGAAGGCGGGCTCGTGCCCAACTGTTTTGACAATGGGTCGGGACATGCGGAGTACAACACGGCGGATGCTTCGCTGTGGTACCTGAACGCTGCTGCGGAACTGGCCAAAAAGCTGGGGCTCCCGCTTGATCCATCGGGTGAACTCTCGACCATCGCCGGCGCGTGCCTCTCGATCATCCATGCCTATGAGCATGGAACGTCGTTTGACATCCAGATGGATCCATCCGATGGATTGATCATCGCGGGCAATGCCGGAACGCAGTTGACGTGGATGGATGCCAAGCGAGATGATGTCGTCTTCACGCCCAGGCACGGCAAGCCCGTTGAACTCAGTGCGCTCTGGTACAACGGCCTGCGGCGCGTGGGTGAGTTGCTCCCGGCGAATCAGGCTCGTCGCACGCGGGAGATCAGCGAGATTGCTTCGTGGATGGATCGATCGTTTGAGAAGGCCTTCTGGAACGAACAGGGGGCGCATCTCTTT
>JBILUL010000275.1:0-3973 GCA_044371005.1 Phycisphaerales bacterium
GGCCGCGGCAGCGAAGCAGGCCGCGATGGAGGCTGCAGCGGCGGAACGGGGCGAAGCGACCATCACGCGAATTGAGTACGGCGATGCGTGGCCATTCACCGTTGACAACGGCGTATTGCGCGGAAAGCCAACAGGAAAGAGGACATCCGGCGGGTCCATTCTGGCCGAAGTCACATTCACTGCCAATGGAACGACCTACGCCCTCAACGGAATCGCCAGAGAATCGCAGCGTTACGCGGAAGTGGATGCCGTTTGGGCGAAGGACCCGAGCATCCCAGGCGCCAACAAAAGCATCGGACCGATCATTGAACGCGGACTTGAACTAGCACGGCGGAATGTTCCCCCACCGACGACTACCGCTGCAGCCGCGGAGCTTGATGCCAGCGTGTCGTTCACGGGCGCCGAGTTTGTCATCACAAACCAGAACGCGTACGACTGGACCGGCGTCAAGCTGGAAATCAATCCCGGAATTGTGTCGAGCGGGTATGTACTTCGCCTTGACCGAATCGTCGCAGGCCAGCGAATGAAAGTCGGATCCGAACAGTTCACCAAGTCCGATGGAGAGCGATTCAACCCGTTCACCCACAAACCCCAGGAGTTCATGATTCACTGCAAACAGGGCGACTTCTTTGCCGGATGGAACTAGGTTCTGTCTGGAGACTGGTTGGAACAATGATGATCAGTCGACTGCGGACGTTGGCGAAGGGGATGAGTGCGAAATCGCTCAAGGCGAGCTGGTCGGTGAAGATTCCCAGCGTACGTCTCTGCCCGCGGAAAGAACCTCCCCCACTGACATCCTCATGTCAGTGCCCCCATCTCCCAACCCCCTCAATCCTCCATCTCGCCATACCCTCACTTTTCGCCCCCTCGCGTGACCTGCACCTACAACAAGGATCACAACTGGGGTGCCCGCATGGAGGAGTCAAGATGCGAACATTCAGCCAAGCAGTCATCGCCGCCACCATCGCTGCCCTCACCCTTTCCGCCGCGGCGAGCCCCAGCTTTACAGGCATGGGCACCGCGACGCCTGGTGGGCGGTCCGCCGCGTACAACCTGAGCCCGGATGGCAGCACCGCCGTGGGCTTCGCCGACACTGAGTTTGGCACCCGCGCCGTCCGCTGGCAGGTGGGCACGGGGCTCACCGTCCTGCCCGCCGCCGCGGCGGGCGATCAGGCATGGGGCTACGCGGCGAGCTTGGATGGTTCCGTCGTCGTTGGCCGCGGCAATAACGGCCCGATTACCAAGGCTCACCGATGGAACATGTCCGGGGCCATCCAGACGCTTGCGACAGATGTAGGTTTCACTTCGATTTCCGCCGAGGCGGTGAGCTATAGCGGCGATGTCGTTGCGGGATACGCACATGATGGCAGCACGATCGTGCCGCTTCGTTGGGATGCCACGGGGACCGCATCGGTGCTGCCGATGCTGCCCGGTTCATCGCGTGCCGCGGCGACGGCGATCAACGGTGACGGCTCGATCATCGCCGGCAACTCCGTCATCAACGACCGCCAGCGTGCGACGATCTGGCATGCCGATGGCAGCGTGACGGAACTGGGCGGCGTGGCGTTCGGGACCGATTCGATGGCATTTTCGATGAACGGCGCTGGCGAAGTAGTCGTTGGCGTGATGTACAACTCGAGAGTCACACGCGGCTACCGCTGGACCACGGCGGGCGGCTTTGAAGACATCGGTGTGCTGCTCGGCGGCACTTCCGCTTATGCGGTGAGGGTCAGCGGTGATGGCGACACGATCGTCGGCAGTAGCGACTCACTCAATGGCCGCGTGGCGATGATGTGGACCCGCGAGGCGGGCATGGTCGATGTGCGGGAACACCTGGTCGGGCTTGGCATCAGCGTGGATGGTTGGACGTTGACCGAGGCCAACGGCGTGAGTGCCGATGGGCGGGTGCTTGCGGGGATCGGGCTGCATGACGGGCAGTTCGAGGGGTGGGTGGCGGTGGTGCCGGGAGCACCGGTACCGGTAACGATCGGGGCTTTCGGATTCGTCGTGAGCAGACGAGCCCGCCGCTTCGATCAGGGCGGCTGCCGTCGCACGAGCATCCGCCGCAGTTGCTGACCGTTCCGCGAGCCCGCTTGATGGTGAACGAAAGGGCGCAAGCCAACTACAAGAGCCATCGGGATCCAGGGGCTGACCGAGCAAAAGAGGCTCGGCTCAAGGGCTACGAGGCAGAGCAAGGAGCGACCGCCTCATAGTCCTATAACTACGCATAGTTGCTTTCTGCTACCCCGTTGGCACAAACGACTTGAAATCTCGCTCTGAGCGGTTAACCTATAGGTGAATAGCTTGAGTGATAAAGCCGATCACATCATCGCGAGCGGCACGAACGGGGCCGTTCGCTGGCTTTGCACCACCACTGGTTCTGTCCCGGCAAAGAAGGACTTTGAGAACCTCGATCTGGTAACTCAGGAAAAACTCAGATCGCGTTGCAACACGTTGGTGAAGGCCGACTCACTCTTGCCGAAAGAGATGTTCCGCAACCTTCAGGACAACGTATACGAACTCAAGCTCAGCACGCCGGCCATTCGATTGTTCTGTGTGAAAGACGGCAAGGACTGGTTGGTCACGGAGATTGCTCGCAAGCCCAAGAAGAAGCAGTTGGAGGCACACATCAATCGGGCGAAGAACCTGTACGCGAAGCGGCAGCGATGAGGAGTATGTTCATGAATTCCACTCAGTCAAATGAAACCCTGGAGCGGCGGCGTGTGTTCAACAGGGCCCGGCTACTTGACGAGGTCGCCCTGCAGATTCACGCTGCAATGGAGCGTGAAGGGCTTTCTCGCGCCCAACTCGCAGACAAACTGGGTGTGAGCCGGCCCATGATCACCAAGATCCTGAATGGGTCGAACAACTTCAGGCTCGAAACGCTCGCAGACATATTCCTCGCGTTTGGACTTGCTGCCCACATTGAACTCGACCAGGATGTCGCAAGAGTTCACACTCCAGAAGTACTGCAGCAGCATGAGAATCCAACCGAGTGCTACAGCATCGATGAGTATCGCAGTATCGGTGAAGACAACTCCGATGATGCGGATCTGATCTGTTCGATTCTTGCTGACGCTCAGGTCGCCTGACAACTGACCGTCTCGCGTGACTCCATGACAAAGCCAACTCCCACTATCTCAGAACCCGCGGCAACCCCTAGCGCCAGCGAAGCGCTCAAAATCCTGAGCGATCTGGCGGGCAAGGCTCAGCCGATCACATTTCGATTCCTCGGCGGCAGTTTCATTCTGCGTACGGACACGCCACCGAGTGGACTGACTGCACCTCGCATGGAAGTCCGGTTGGGCTACAAGGACTCGCCCGCAAACGAAGCCTGGGGCCGCGCTGATTTCCGCTGGACAGTCCCTGTGGACGGTGGACAGGGTGGAGCGACCCACGCTGTGGTGGAGTGCGCCATCGAGGTCGGATACAAGGCCGATGAGGGCGTTGTGCTGTCTCCACTCCAGCAATCCGTCTTCGCACGCGTTAACGCGGGCTACCACTCCTATCCCTACGCAAGAGAGTTCCTTTCAAGCGCCGCTTCACGCATGGGGATTCCGCCAGTCATTGCTTCCCTCACGAAAATCTCACACTTCCTCGCCGCGGCGGGCTACAAGCCCACTCCCGAAGCCTCGAAGCCTGAACCGGCAAAGACGGTGCGGTCCAAAGCCCGGCGGAGGTGATCCCAGCGAATCCGCGATCACAGGACCTCCACAAACTCCGCAATCACCCTGAACTCGTCCTCTTCATTCGCCGCGATCTCAATGGGCGAGCACTCCGGATTCAGCGGCTCCAGCGTGATCAGCGCATGCATCCATTCGCCGGTCTCCGGATCCGCCACCTTGGCACTCTTGTATCGCTTGAAGGTGAAGCGTCCCCCGTAAGCCGGATCGTCGATGCGGTGGTGCTGCACCACCAGCAGACGGCCCTGCCGCGAGCCAGCGCTGGGCGGACGGAACAGGCAATACGCCCC
>JBILUL010000276.1:0-3960 GCA_044371005.1 Phycisphaerales bacterium
CGTCGTTACCGTGCGCAGCTCAATGCGCCGACACCGATCACCCAACCCCCCGTAGACACTTGCTGCACGACTGGCTGGGTGCCCGCCCACGGCACTTTGCCTACCGTTCAGCCTTGTTGCTCGATGAGGAGGAAATGGATGCACACCTACGCGACAAACAGTCCGGTCAACCGCAAGTTGGGCGCGTACCTGATGATCGCCGCTACGTTGATGGCGACGGGCGTGTCGTTCGCTGTACACCAGCTTAACGGCACGCTCGGCTGGACCCTTGGTGGCGTCTCCGCAATGACGTTGTACGGCGCCCTCTACGTCTTGTTTGACCGGTATGTGTGGCAGTGGCCCTGGGCGAGAGCCATGCTGCTGGTTCCAAACCTCAACGGTACTTGGGCCTGCGAGGGCAAGACTGTTTCCAGGGCTGGGACGCCGGTGGATGATCCTTGGACCGGCACCGTCACCATCCGCCAGTCGTGGACGAAGATCGTCGTGACCCTGACCACAGGTCAATCCACTTCCCGCAGTATCGCCGCCTCGCTGTACGACGAGCCCAGCAGCGGATACCGCTTGATCTACCACTACGACAACCGACCCGGAGTTGCCGAGCGTGACCTCGGCCGGCATACAGGGCTGTGTTCACTGCTTTTCGACGAGCACAGCCATTCTGCCTCCGGTGACTACTTCTCGGACAAAGATCGGATGACGGTTGGCACCATTCAACTGCAAAGGAAAGGCAAGACCAGATGAGAAGGCTTGAGAAGCTCGAAGCGCGTCGGTTAGACTACATGGTTCGAGCCTCGTTGGCTAATGAGGTCTACCAGTCGATCCGGGAGTCCGAATCTGTCCGATACGCGATCGGCGCAATGCAGCGAATCGACCCGGAGTACACCAAAAGCACTTTCCAGCAGGGAGACCGTGTGAAAAGCCAGCTGGAGCAGCGGCTTGCGACCCTGTGTGACTACGAGTACCAAGGGTCGATCACTACCGACACACACATCCGGGCGAAGAGCGACGTCGATCTCCTCGCGATCCGGCGCGACTGGCTTTGGGTCGAGGCACCTACACCCGTTGTCTCACCGTACACCGGTGACCCCGCCGGGGATATGCGGAGCCTTCGGCGTCAGATTGTTGTCGCCGCCACAGCGGCATTTCCCGCCGCGACCGTCGATGAATCGAAGGCGACTTGCATCTGCCTCAATGGAGGCAGTCTTAGCCGCAGCATTGATGTGGTGCCTGCCTCTTGGCATAACACCACCGACTTTGCTCGGTCCCAGGATTCGACCTACCGCGGCGTGAGAGTCTTCAACAACCAATCCGGCGTGTTCATTTCCAACACACCGCGTCTTCACAAACGCCGAATCGAGGAAAGGGACCAGATGACCCGGGGCGGCCTGCGAAAGGCGGCCCGGTTGATGAAGACGCTGATGTACGACTCTGAGGGCCGAGTCGGTATGTCGAGCTACAACATCGTTGGTATCGCGTACAACATCCCGGAACGCGCACTGGTAACCGACGCTCCCCGCGATCTCGCAATCCTGGAAGCATGCTTCGAGTTCTGCACTCGCTTGGAGAGCGACACTTCGCTGCGTGTTTCAATACGGGTGCCTGATGGTCATCGCGCAGTATTCAGTGATGGGCCCGGCGCGACTGCGTCGCAGTTGACCGCGTTGACCAAGGAGATCGCGGACCTCCGCCGCGACATTCTCACTGAGAACCTCAGGTCATTCACCAAACTGGTCGACGCGAGCGTGCCTTACTCAGTGCCAGGTCGCATTTAGCCCCTTCGCCATTCTCAGTCGATTTAGAGGCCTCCCACTTACCCGCTCCAGACCTCAACCTCTTCCCTGAAGCGCGGCATCGCATGCCGATCCACAAAGCACTAGGTGTCGCTACATTCACCGCAGCAGTCTCCTGCCAATGCTTGCGATCGGCCCCTGTCTTCATCGGAGGACACTGCCCGTCGATGATCTGGCTGGGTGCCCGCAAGGTCCCTAGTCTTCACGCTGCAAGCTGGTGGAGGTCGGTAAGGTGGTCAACAAGTAGATGAGGTTGCAACAACCAAAGCCGACGACTGAGTCCTGACGGAACCCCCCATGACCTCAAACGTTCCAGAACCTGGCCAAATCGTGATCGTGCGGCAACGCCCGTTCGTCGTGAACGATGTTGAGACATCTACATTGCCACTACTGGCCACGGCTCAGAATGCGGAAGTCCGCCAACACCTGCTCCGATTGTCTTCCGTCGAGGATGAGGGGCTGGGTGAAGAGCTGTCGGTTGTTTGGGAACTCGAGCCGGGTGTCGCCTGCCTCCATCGCTCCCAGTTGCCAGCTCTGAAAGAGTTTGACCTCCCGCGGACCTTCGATGCCTTTCTTGATGCGGTCACCTGGGGTTCCGTCTCCAGCGCCGATGACAAGGCCCTGCAATCCCCCTTCCGAAGTGGCGTGGAGGTAGACGACTACCAGCTCGACCCGGTAGTGCGAGCCCTGTCGATGCCGCGGGTGAACCTGCTCATTGCAGATGACGTGGGTCTTGGCAAGACCATCGAAGCTGGACTGGTCACGCAGGAACTGATCCTCCGCCATCGCGCCCGCAGCATATTGATCGTCTGTCCTTCCTCGATCCAGGTGCAGTGGAAAGAGGAGATGCGGGACAAGTTCGGCTTGGACTTCCGCATAGTGGACAGCACCCTTCTGGCCGACCTTCGCCGCCGGCGGGGGATTCACGTCAATCCATGGGCGCACTTCCCTCGCCTCATCACGTCCATCGACTTCCTCAAGCGCGATCGCCCAATGCGGCTCTTTAGGGAGACGCTGCCCGCGGGTGATCAGCCGACATACCCGCGTCCCTACGACCTGCTCATCGTGGACGAAGCGCACAACATCGCGCCGTCGGGCCGCGGTAAGTACGCCACCGACTCCCAGCGCACCTCGGCAATCCGCACACTGGTGCCTTTCTTCGAGCACAAGTTGTTTCTCTCGGCCACCCCACACAACGGATACTCGGAGAGTTTCAATTCGCTACTCGAACTTCTTGACAATCAGCGATTCTCGCGGATTGTCCCCCCCAACAGGGTCCAACTTGATGCGGTGATGGTGCGTCGGATGAAGTCGGAATTGGAGCTGCGGTGGGATGGCTCGCGCCGATTTGCCATACGCCTGGTGAAGCACCTTGAGGTCAAGTACTCTGATGCGGAGCGCAACGCCCACGAACTGCTGCGGCGATATGCGGAACTTCGCTCGAGGTCAGCCACTTCCGACGGTGAAAGGTTTGCCACTGACTTCGTACTCAAGCTGCTGAAGAAACGGATGTTCTCCTCTCCCGCGGCCTTTGCGACGACGCTGGAGAAGCACGGCCGCTCCGTGACAGCATCGAAGGGCGTTTCGGCCGGGACCGCTTGGCGACGGCAGGTGGAAGAGGCAGACAACGACTACGCCAACGACGAGGACTACGAGAACATCGCGCTCGAAGCCGTGGAAACCGCCACCAGTCAGGTCACACCGCTGGCGGCGGAGGAAAAGTCACTGCTTGGCGACCTTCGCCGATTCGCGGCCGAGGCGGTCAGCCGCGCCGACAGTAAGGCCCGCACCCTGCTGCAATGGCTGAAGAAGGCACTGAAACCCGATGGCCAGTGGGGCGACCAACGGGTGATCATCTTCACCGAGTACCGCGCCACCCAGAAGTGGCTTCACGATCTTCTTGCCGCAGAAGGGCTTGCTGGCCAAGACCGCCTCATGACCATCTACGGCGGCATGGCGCTCGACGACCGCGAGCGCATTAAGGCCGCATTCCAAGCCGACCCGGCGGACTCGACCGTCCGCATTCTCCTGGCAACCGATGCGGCCTCTGAGGGCATCAATCTCCAGAACCACTGTTGGCAGCTCATTCACTATGAAATCCCGTGGAATCCGAACCGGATGGAGCAACGCAACGGCCGCGTGGACCGATTCGGCCAGCATGGGAACGAGG
>JBILUL010000021.1:0-49639 GCA_044371005.1 Phycisphaerales bacterium
CCCCGTGATCGGCGATCCGGTCGCTGAACTGAAGTCAACCCAGGAGACATACACGCCGGTCGTGTCGTCCATTCGGGCTTCACAGATGCCGTTGAACACGAATCCCGCGGCAAGGTGGGTCTTGGCGGGGTTCACATCCTCGTCGCCGAATCCCGCCTGAGCGAAGGCCCAGATTCCCTTGTCCTTGAGCTCTTCACTGTCGCCGCGGCGCCACAACTGCTGTTCGGCCAGCGCATAGAACCCCAGCGATCCGTGCTCTTCCGAGGTGTCGAAGGCTTCGAGACGACCCGTGGCATAGTGCAGACCCGCGGCCACGCGCCCGCCGCCCAGGCTGGAACCGACCTTCTCCCACGAGAGGCCCGACTCGGCCAGGAAGTACCAGTCTGATGAGAGGTCGTTATTGAAGAACTGATCAGGCCCGCGCTTGCCGGTACTCACGCCGTCCTGTAGTGAGCCATCGAACCAGCCCGTACCGATGTACCAGCGTTCGGTCGGGTAGACGAAGCCAACCACGCCCATCGCCGGTTCCGGGTACGCGGGCATGAAGCCGATGGTCGGTGAGAAGCCGGGCGACGCGTGCAGGAAGTCACCGGCGCAGTTGAGGAACGCAAACTCCCCGTTCGCATCCATCTTGCCGACCTTCAGACGCACGACATCATCAAAGAGCTTCTGCTCGTACCAGGCTTCTGCCAGCTGGGAGCGGTCGCCGTATGAATCGATGTTCGAGATGCCCTGGTAGTCACCGACGTCTTCGCTGCCGCCGCTGCTCTCGGTGAAATAGGCATCGAGGAAGACCGTCGCGCCCTTGAGGCCGACCATCTTCTCAAGATCGAAGTTTGCCGAGACGTCCCACATGGAACGGTCGGACGCCTTCTCGTTCAGGCCGCCGGACCAGACACTGCTCCAATCCCAGATGTACGAGGCGTTGATCTCGAGTCCCTTGTCCTCGAGGAAGGTTCGCCCGCCACCCCAGTCACCAGTCACGCGGCTCCACTTCCAGACCGGCAGGCCCTTGAACCACTCGCGCTCGGCCGCTTCCGTTGCAGCCTCCGCCGCGGCTTGGGGTTCGCGCGTCCGAGCGCCTTCCTCGTGGCCGGGCAGATTCTGCGGGGGGTGTTCGAGCAGTTCGACGTTTGCTTCCATCCCGGCGCCAGCAACATCCTGTGCCGCGGCGTGTCCGGCCAGCAATGCGAGCACCGAGCAGACCGTCAAGGCCCGCCATGGAGTTCCCGGGCCAGATTGTGCTGGATGGCGGTCACCGCCCTTGGTGGTGGCGGTGACGGAGCTGAGACTCAGTATCTGTGGTTTGAACGTCATGCTTGTGGACATCGGTTCTGAGCCAGATGTGCTTTGGGGAATCCCTTTGTTGGCACGGCGGTAGCCGTCCTGATCGTTACATCCTCTCAGGATCCGCCCGCTGAGGGGATCGTGAATACCCCTACGATATGGTGGCTATGACCTCTTCCACCCGAACCCGAACTGATTCCTCCTGCACCACCCGTGAGTTCACGGTACGAGCGGTGCCCGCATACGCACCGGACAAGTCAAACCCCTCGGAGCGTCAATACTGCTTCACCTACCGCATCACCATCGAAAACCATGGCAGCACCGAGGCACGGCTGCTTTCGAGGCGATGGATCATTACGGATGCTCTGGGGCGAGTTCACACCGTCGAAGGTGAAGGCGTCATCGGGATGCAACCCTCGTTCCAGCCCGGAGTGTCGTTCGAGTACTCCAGCTTCTGTCCGCTGGCCACCCGCTGGGGAACCATGGAAGGGGCGTTCATCATGACCACTCCTGAGGGCGAGCAGTTCGAGATCGCGGTGGGTCGCTTCTATCTGGTGGCACCGGAGGACGCATGAACATCATTCTCAATGGACAGCAGCGTGAGGTGCCCGAGGGCACGAGCGTCCGCTCGCTCATCGAGCAGGTGGGACTGGGCAAGAGCGCGTGCGCGGCTGAGATCAACCAGCAGCTCGTCCCCCGTCGCGACCACGAATCCAAAATCCTGATCGAAGGCGATCGGGTCGAGCTGGTTTCGCTCGTTGGCGGCGGCTGAACCAACCGGACCGAGGCCCGATATCATCGAGATTCACGTTTTCACCCGAGCAGCCTCCCATGACGACCGAACCAGGCAACGCCCCTTTCCAGATCGCCGGCCGTACCTTCTCCAGCCGTCTCTTCGTCGGCACCGGCAAGTACAAGACGTATGACCTCATGCGAGATTCGCTCGATGCGAGCGGGTGCCAGGTGGTGACGGTGGCGGTCCGCCGCGAGCGGCTCTACAACGAGCAGGGCAAGAGCCTGCTTGAGTTCATCGATCTCTCTCGCTACACGATTCTGCCCAACACGGCCGGATGCTTCAGCGTTGATGATGCGGTCCGCGTGGCACGGCTCGGCCGCGACCTGCTCGAACAGCTTGGCAACCCTGGAGCCGACTGGGTGAAGCTCGAAGTGCTGGGCGACAAGAAGACGTTGCTTCCCGATCCTTCGGGCACGATCGAGGCGACGCGCCAGCTCGTCAAGGACGGCTTCAAGGTACTGGCGTATTCGAGCGACGACCCCATCGCCGCGCTTCGCACCAAGGAAGCTGGTGCCACCAGCGTGATGCCCGCGGGCAGCCCCATCGGCAGCGGTCAGGGCATTCTCAATCGCAACAACATCGTGCTCTGCCTCGAACTGCTCAAGCAGGGTGACCCCTCCTATCCGGTGATCGTTGATGCCGGTGTAGGCTCGGCGAGCGACGTGTCGCTGGCGATGGAACTGGGGGCCGATGGCGTCCTGCTCAACACAGCCATCGCGCACGCCAAGGATCCGGTGATGATGGCCCACGCGATGCGTCACGGCTGCACCGGCGGGCGGCAGTCGTACCTTGCAGGTCGCATCGCCAAGAAGCTGTATGCGACCGCCAGCAGCCCGTGGGAAGGCACGATTTCGTACATTCCCGGCGAGTGACCTCGCAGGAACACCGCGGCGGTGCGCTCCTGAAGCACGCGTCCGGGCAACACGTTCGCCAAGCCCGGTTTCGTACCCCAACGCCCGGGATCGAACATCCTGGCAATGAATGAACTCTCTGAATCGGACGCTCCAATGAGCAAGTTTGGAGCACACAAACGGTCCGACTCGTTCAAGCTGGCCTGTCACTCTTCCCGTCTTGCATCCTGTCCATCCTGTCTATCCATGTTCCTCTCTCTTCGAAGAGATGGAAACATGGATGGACAGGATGGACAGGATAAGAAAGAAGGAAAGAGGGATGAGGCAGGGCAGGAGCCTTCATCACGATGTGTTCGACAGGCTTCGAGCGGATCGCCGCGGGTTACGCCTTGAACTGCTCGGTCTGGCGCAGCAGCGGCATGTCGATGCCGATGAGCTTGAGCCGCAGCATGCCAAGCGCAGACTTCGCGGCCAGATCTCGGATGGTCTGGCGATCGCCGCTGAGGAAGAAGCGGCGTGCATCACTGCTCCCATCGCGGCTTGCTCTGCCGATCCAGACCGTGCCCACCGGCTTCTCCTTGCTCCCCCCGCCGGGCCCTGCAATGCCGGTGATGGAGAGGGCGTGATCGCCGCCGACCCGCTCGAGTGTGCCGCGTGCCATGGCAACGGCACATTCTCCGCTGACGGCACCCGGCGCTCCCGTCGCGAAAATCGCTTCGGGCACGCCTGCCAGCGCGTGCTTCGCCTCGTTGCTGTAGGTGAGCAGACCACCGACAAAAACCGAGGATGAACCAGCCACCTGCGTGATGAGTGCGCCCAGCCCGCCGCCGGTGCAGCTCTCGATGACGCTGAGTTTCATGCCGCGTTCCTGGAGCAGTCGCACGCATGCCGCGGCGAGCGAATCATCACCTGCGCCAAAGATGTAGTCTCCACCAGCCACGCGGCACGCCTGTTCACATCGGTGCAGGGCCTGAACAACGCGGTCATCGCCATGACTGCCGCGGCAGCGGATTCGAATCGACACCACGCCCCCACTGGCCGTCGTCCCCACCATCGGGTCTGCATCGCGTGCCATCAGCGGACCCAGCCGCTGGGCCAAGTCTGACTCACCAATGCCAAAGGTGTGGAGCACGCGTGTGTGGATGGCTCGTGATGGGTCGGGCCTGAGCCGCGGCAGCACGAGCGAAGTGAACATCGGCATCATCTCCCGGGGCGGCCCGGGAATGCAGAAGACATCGCACTCGCGGTTCGCGAGACGAATGCACGCGTGAATGCCCGGCGCGGTCCCGTGGATGTTGGGGATGGGCGTGGCTGAACGGGGGAACATCGCCTGAACGCGGTTGAGGTCGGACATGGTCCTGCCGCGTGCTGTGAAGAAAGCTTCGATCTGGCTGAGTGAGACGGCATCGAGTTGCAGGGATTCGCCCATCGCGGCAGCGAGCGCCTCGCGTGTCAGGTCGTCGGCGGTTGGCCCGAGCCCGCCACTTGAGATGATCACATCAACGGTCGAGGCGAGCTGCGTAAAGGCGTGCTGCTGAGCGCCAAGATCATCGGGTACGGTCAGATGAATGATCGGCATGATGCCTGCATCAGTCAGCTGTTGCGACAGCCACCGGCTATTGGTATCGAGCGTCTGGCCAAGGACCAGTTCGTCTCCCACCGAGAGGATGGCGGCCGTGCTGTGAGGCGTACGCATGGGCCAAGCGTAGGGGAATCAGGAGGCACCGGCGGTCGCACGCAGGTGGAGCTGATACGCCCATAAATCCGCCTCGCTGAAGCAGGCAAAGAGGCAGCTTCGAATGCCCGGCAGGCTCTGGCAGGTCTGGCGTGCGGTGTTCACGGCAATCTGGGCAGCCCGCGGCCCCGGAAAGCCGTAGACGCCGGTGCTGATGCACGGGAAGGCGATGGTCTGAATGCCTCTGGCATGGGCGACCTGAAGACAGGTGCGATAGCACGAAGACAGCAGCACATCGGCCTCGCCGGGCGTCATGTCGTCCCAGATGGGCCCCACGGTGTGTACGACATGTCGAGCCGGGAGCAGGTACCCGCGTGTGATGCGGGCTTGCCCGGTTGGACAGCGTTCACCCTGCTCATCGAGGGGGATCGACTCACACTCGGTGCGCAGCGCTGGGCCAGCAGCGCGATGGATCGCACCATCGACGCCGCCTCCGCCAAGCAGCAGCGGGTTCGCCGCGTTGACGATGGCATCAAGACTCAGCGTCGTGATGTCAACGATCTTCGCCTCGAACGTGGCTGGCATTGCCCATGCTCCTGAAACTGTGCGCTCACTTTGCCGCGACGATGCGATCCTTGCCGCCCATGTAAGGACGCAGTGCGGGCGGGATCGTCACGCTGCCATCGGCGTTCTGGTACATCTCAAGCAGCGGCACCAGGAACCGGGGGCTGGCAAGCACGGTGTTGTTGAGCGAGTGGCAGAAGGTCGTTTCGCCCTTGCCCGCGCCCTCGCCACCGGCGCGATAGCGCATGTTGAGGCGGCGGCACTGGTAGTCGTAGAGGCGGCTGGCGGAGTGCGTTTCGCCGTACGCGCCGCTGGGGCGGCCATCCTTGTCGAGTTCGCCGCGGCCTGGCATCCAGCTTTCGATGTCCACCATGTCGGCGTTCTTGGGGCCAAGGTCGCCGGTGCAGCACTGCAGGAGCCGGTAGGGAAGCTCGAGGCTCTGCAGAATCTCCTCGACAAACCCGATCATCTTCTTGTGCCACGCGCGGCTCTCGGCTTCATCGGCACGGCAGATCACCACCTGCTCAACTTTGTCGAACTGGTGAATGCGATAGAGCCCCGCGGTGTCCTTGCCCGCCGCCCCGGCCTCGCGGCGGAAACACGTGCTCACCGTCACGTAGCAACGCGGCAGCGATGCTTCATCGAGAATCTCGCCCTGGTGAATGCCCATCAGCCCCACTTCGCCCGTGCCGGTCAGGAAGAGGTCATACCCCTTCGCCGCGGCCCCTGTTGGATCATCCGCAGACTGACGCTGGGATTCGGGAATGTGATACGCCTGATCGCGGCTCGCTGGGAAAAACCCGGTGCCGACCATGGCTTCCTCGCGCACGAGGACGGGGACCGACATCGGCTTGAAGCCCTGACGATCCACCATGAAGTCAATCGCGTAACGGAGCACGGCCTGATGGAGGCGCATGCCATCGCCCGTCAGCACGTAGCTGCGGGTGCCAGCGATCTTGACACCACGCTCGAAGTCGGCAAGGCCCAGATCGCGAACCAGTTCAATGTGTGTCTTGGGCTTGAAGCCCTTGTTGGCTTCGAAGGACTTCGAAGCATCGAACCAGGAGGGATTCCAGGTCTTGACCTCTTTGTTGTCCTCGCTTGAAGTGCCCACGGGCACATCGGCATCGGGCGGCAGCGGCACCGCGAGAAGGATGTTCTGGAGTTCCGGATCAATCGCCGCGAGCTTGGCCTCGAGCTCAGTGATCTGCGCCTTGAGCGCGGCGGGCCGGGACTTGAGCTCGTCGAGTTCCTTCTGGATCTTCGCGGCTTCGTCGCCGGTGGCCTTCTTGAGGGCACCGGAGAGCTTTCCGATGGCCGGACCACTCTCCTTGGCAATGCGATTCTGCTCGGCCCGCTGGGCTTCCATCTGCGTCAGAACCGAGCGCCGCTGCTCGTCGAGCTGGACGAGGCGGTCGATGTCGGCGTTGATTCGCTTCTTAGCGCAGCCGTCCTTGAACTTCTGCGGATTGTCACGGAGTTGCTTGAGGTCGATCATGGACCGCAAGTGTAGGAATTCTCCAGCGGGTTGGCGCGCTCCCCCCACCGGTACTTGCCCGCAGCCATTGACCTCAGCCATGGCCCGGGCCATGTGATGGGTGAGGCGGTGAAACAACCCATCTCCATCACCACCCCTGACTGAGGACTCCTGCGGGCCTGCATCTGAAAGTCTGATGGCTTGGGAGACCCACCGCACGCCCTCGCCCGGGTCTCCAATCGCCCATCGCCCCTCTGCGTACCATCCGACCCGAGGAAATGCACCCACATGGCCGATACCTACACTCTCACGCCTATCCGCGGAAGCTCCAAACCCGTACCCCTAGGGTCCGGCAAAGTGACCATCGGACGCGGTGCAGACAACACGATTCCACTGATTGACGAACGAGCGAGCCGGCTTCACTGCTCGATCGAGGCCGATGGCACCGGGCGGCTGATCGTCCGCGACCTTGGTTCGAGGAACGGTACCAAGCTCAACGATGTCCGCGTGGAGAGTTCCCCGCTCAAGGCCGGGGATGTCATCAAGGTCGGATCCCACGAATTCATGGTCGAGGGGCCACGCAATGCGGATCGGGCCGAGCACGTGATCAACGCAGCCTTCGCCGCGGCGACAGCCGAAACCGAGCGCATCGCCGCCACTGGCGGATCCGGCGGCGAACTTGCGTGGATGTTCGAACTGGCCGGGATGATCGAATCGCTGCCACCGAAGGTCGCACCCGAGGGCGTTGCGATCATCGATGCCAACGGCAAGCCTACCGATGTGCTGGTAGGCACCTCCGACGGGCCCAATGCGCTGCGGTTGCTCCTGCAGCTTGGAAGCAAATCTCGAGCAACCGACATTCACGTCGAGCCCAAGGGCGAGAAGTGTCACATCCGCATGCGCGTCGATGGTGACATGGTTTCGATCTGTGAGGGCCCCAAGCGGATGGGTGAGCTGCTCTTTGGCGTGATCAAAGCCGCGTGCCACATGCACGTGGCCGGTCGCGATGCGGTGCAGGACGGCCACTTCTCATGCGTCTTCCCGGATCGTCGAGTTGAATACCGAATCAGCTTCACGCCCTCCATGCACGGCCAGAAGCTGGTGGCACGAATCCTCGACCAGCGCGGTGCCCCGGGTTCCATCACCGATCTGGGACTCGCAGGCTACATGGAAGAGCGTGTCCGCAAGGTCTGCGAGCAGGATTCGGGGCTGATTCTGACCTGCGGCCCCACGGGCAGCGGCAAGACGACGACGCTCTACAACTGCCTTCGCTCGATTGACCGCATCAGCCGCAACGTGATCACGATCGAAGATCCGGTTGAGTATCAACTCGATCACGTGACGCAGATCCCCATCGATGAACACAAGGGCAATACCTTCGGCACGATGCTGCGCAGCGTGCTGCGGCAGGACCCTGACGTGATTCTCGTGGGCGAAATCCGCGATGAGGAGACGGCCCGCACGGCGATGCAGGCGGCGATGACCGGACACCTGGTCTTCTCGTCGGTACACGCCAAGGAGTCGATCGTCGCGATATTCCGCCTGCTTGACCTCAACGTCGAACCGTATCTGGTGGCCAATTCGCTGAACCTGGTGCTCGCCCAGCGCCTGGTGCGTCAACTCTGCCCCCACTGCAAGCAGCCGCACCCGGTCTCCCCGGGCATGGCGACGCGCATGGGCAGGTTCCTGCAGGGCAAGACGTCCACCTTTGCGTCCACCGGTTGCGGCAGGTGCCTGCGAACCGGCTTCCGTGGTCGCCGGGCCATCTTCGAACTGCTCGACTTCAACGACGAGTTGCGGGACATGGTCCTGACCAATCCGTCAATCGCCGGCATGAAGCGGATCATCGAGCAGGGCCTGTTCACGACACTCCAGCAGTTCGGCTGGCGTCTTGTCGCCGAGGGTGTCACCAGCATTGATGAGGTCGAACGGGTTGCGGGCATGAGCTGAGTTCGGCCCACCGGACTGCCGCGTTTGCCAACTCCTGAGTTCGGCCCACCCAGTGGCCGTCCCAAAGGGCCATCCGAGCCCGCCGGGGGGTGCGCCTGCCCTACTACCCTCTGGGCCCGATCTCGTTTCGGACACTGGTTCCAAGAGCGGTCTTCGGGTCAGTCGGTTCCGTCCCCGTCTCCTGCCTTGCCCCCAATCCCTTCCATGAACCTGGCCCAAGCCATCTCCATCCGCCGCACCTTCGCGATCATCTCGCACCCCGACGCAGGCAAGACGACGCTGACTGAAAAGCTCCTCCTGTACGGCGGTGCCATCGATCTGGCAGGGTCGGTCACCGCCCGCAAGGACCAGCGTGCAACGGCGTCAGACTGGATGGAACTGGAGAAGCAGCGTGGCATCTCGATCAGCTCGACGCTGCTGCAGTTTGACTATGGCGGCTGCCGCGTGAATCTGCTGGATACGCCGGGCCACAAGGACTTCTCGGAAGATACCTACCGCGTGCTCACCGCCGTTGATGCCGCGGTCATGGTGATCGATGCGGGTAAGGGTGTGGAGCCGCAGACGCGCAAGCTCTTTGAGGTCTGCCGTCGCCGCGGCGTGCCGATCTTCACCTTCATCAACAAGTGTGACCGCCCGACGCGCCCGCCGCTGGACCTGATGGACGAGCTGGAAAAGGTCCTGGGCATCGCGGCTTTCCCCGTCAACTGGCCCATCGGCACGGGCCCCACCTTCAAGGGTGTGTATGACCGGCTTGCCGGTGAAGTGCATCTGTTCGAACGAACTCGCCGCGGTGCGCATGAAGCGCCGGTGAAGGTGCTTGGGCTTGAAGATGCCGGTCTCACCGACATCCTCGATGCGCCCGAACAGCATGAGAGTCTGGATGAGATCCGGATGCTCGACGGCGCGGGAGCCGCGTTTGATCCCAAGGAAGTGCTCGCGGGCAAGACCACGCCAGTCTTCTTCGGCAGCGCGATGAACAACTTCGGTGTGAAGTTGCTGCTTGATTCGTTCCTCAAGTATGCCAGCCCCCCGACGCCCAGGCAGTCGGCCAACGACGTCATCATGCCCGACGATGCCCGCTTCAGCGGCTTTGTCTTCAAGATTCAGGCCAACATGGACCCTCGCCACCGCGATCGCGTGGCCTTCGTCCGCATCGTCTCGGGCCGCTTTGAACGCGATATGTTCGTCATTCACGCGCAAACTGGAAAGCGAGTGCGGCTGGGCAATGCCTCCAAGCTCTTTGGCAACCAGCGCGAAACCGTGGATGATGCTGTTGCGGGCGATGTCGTTGGTCTGGTTGGCAACGACCTCTTTGGCATCGGTGACACGCTCACCGACGATCGCACGATCGTCTACAACGAGATCCCCGACTTCACGCCGGAGTGCTTTGCCTACCTCCACAACCCGCAGCCGGGCAACTCCAAGAAGTTCACGCTGGGCGTCGAGCAGTTGCTGCGCGAAGGTGTCGTGCGCCGGTTTGAACCGGTGGGCGGGACGCAGAAGGTGCCGCTGCTCGCGGCAGTGGGTCCGCTGCAGTTCGAAGTCGTCCAGTATCGACTCACCAGCGAGTACAACGCCGAGTCACGCCTTGAGCGCACCTCGTGGAGCATCGCTCGCTGGTGGCGCAAGCCCGGTGTGCCGCTGCCGGTGCTGGGGAGCGATTCCGATGCCGTCTGGCCTGACTGCCCGGACGGCGCGCGCCTGGTCTACGACGACCGGGGCCGGCCCATGGTGCTCTTCAGCGACGAATGGGGTGTGCGCCATTTCCACTCGCGCAATCCAGGTTATGAGCTCTCGGCTGTTCCCTTCTCGACGCTCCCGACGACCTGAGCACCTCAGCCGCGGCGTACATCCAGTTGACGGCTCGCGGCGAACTCATGCCGCATGCGCGAACAGATCCTCGAAACAACGCTCTGGCTCCCCCGCTCTCCGGAGGAGATCTTCCCGTTTTTCGCGGACGCAGCGAACCTCGATGCCATTACTCCGCCGTGGCTGCACTTTCGCATCCGCTCTGCGCTGCCCATTGAAATGAAGCAGGGTGCCCGCATCGAGTATTCACTCCGATTGCACGGAATCCCCATTCGCTGGAAGACGAACATCGCGCTCTGGGAACCGCCCTTCCGATTCGTGGATGAGCAGATCAGCGGCCCATACCAGAAGTGGCACCACACCCACACGTTTGAGCCCAGCAACGGTGGAACGCTTTGCACCGATCGTGTGCTGTATCGCCACATCGGCGGCATGATCGCCGAACGACTTCTGGTGCGACCGGATATTGAGACGATCTTCGAGCACCGCCGCCAGACGCTGCTCAAGCACTTCGGCGGAAACACCGCGGCCGTCGGCGCGGCTCACTGAACTGGCGTCGCGTCCCCGGACACTGTGCCGGTGTCGCCCTGAGGAAGCATGGCCGTGAACTCATTGCACGCGGCATCACACAACTGGGCCCACCGGAGCATCTCGGCGGTAGTTGCCTCATAACGGCTGGGCAACGGCGCGGGCAACGCGGGAGCGAGCGCACTGCGACGGTGCTTGAGCGCAAGCACGTCGTCCTCGATGACAATCATCACCGGCTTGTACGATGCACGCATGTCACCGAGCATTCGACGCAGCGGCTCCCACCGTGCCTTGAGGTCCGCAAGATCCGCGCGAGATCTCGCTCGCAGGTCCTTGTCCTTGAATGAACGAGTCTCGCGTGCCCACTCCTCAAGGAGTTCCATCGCATTGTTCTCGACGTTGCGGATCCGGTTGTCGAGGGAGGTCAAACGCCCACGGGCTCTGGCGGCGATGCGACGGCCGCCGATGAAGGCTTCCTCGCGATCCGATTCATCGAACAAGGCCACCATATCCCTGGTGCCCTTCTCGATCTCGGTGCTGGCGACCTTGCACGCTTCCTGCAATGAAAGCACGCTTCGTTCGAGCGTTCTCAGCCGGTTGGGCGCGAAGGCATCGGCGTAGACACTCCGGTCATTGCGGCACCCACCCAGAATCGAGGCCATCGGGACCGCCACGAGGGTGAGCCCGATCAGTGCCGCGACTTGGGTGAACCGCCTGGCCAAAGGTCACATCCCGTTCTTGAGCAGACGCTCGAGGTAGTGAATATCCACTCCGCCGCGGCGGAAGTCCGTGTTCTCAACCAACCGCTGGTGCAGCGGAATCGTCGTCTTGATCGGCCCCACATGGAACTCACGCAGCGCACGTGCAGCACGATCCAGCGCCTGTTCGCGTGTGTCGGCGTGGACGATGAGCTTGCCCACCATGCTGTCGTAGTTTGGCGGCACGACGTAGCCGGGAACCACGTGGCTGTCGAGGCGGACGCCAAGACCACCGGGCACTTCCCACTTGTCGATGCGGCCTGCGCTGGGACGGAAGCCGTGCGCCGGATCCTCGGCACAGATGCGGCATTCGATCGCGTGGCCGCGGATCTTGATGTCGCTCTGGGCGAAGGGGATCTTCTCGCCGCTGGCGATGAGGATCGACATCTTCACGATATCGATGCCGGTGATCATCTCGGTCACCGGGTGTTCAACCTGCACGCGGGTGTTGACTTCCAGCATGTAGAAGTCGCCCTTGCCATCGAGCAGGAACTCGCAGGTGGCGGCGCCGGCGTACTTGGCGTTGATGATCATCTTCGCCGCGGCCTGGCAGACCTTCTCGAGCTTCGGGCGATCGATGTTCGGGGCCGGGGCCTCTTCGATGACCTTCTGGTGACGGCGCTGCAGCGAGCAGTCACGTTCCCAGAGATAGACGGCGTTGCCCTGCTTGTCGCCGAGCATCTGGATCTCGACGTGACGGGCGTGCTCGAGGTACTTCTCGATGAAGACCGAGCCGTTGCCGAACGCGGCGAGTGCTTCCTGGCTTGCGATGCGGAGCATCGAGCGGAGCGTTGCTTCGTTGTGACAGACCTTCATGCCGCGACCACCGCCGCCTGCCGCGGCCTTGATGATCACGGGATATCCGATCTCCGAAGCGACCTTCACTGCCTCTTCTTCATCTTCGATGGCATCTTCGCTGCCGGGGAAGACCGGAACGCCGTTGGCGCGGGCGGTCTTCTTGCAGTCGACCTTGTCGCCCAGCTTCTGCATGGCTTCGGGCGAAGGGCCGATGAACTCGATCTTGCAATCGCGGCAGGCCTGTGAGAAGTCAGGGCGTTCGGAGAGGAAGCCGTACCCGGGGTGGATCGCATCGACATCGGCGATCTCCGCCGCGGCGATGATGCGGGCGATATTCAGATAGCTCTCGCGCGCCGGGCCCGGACCGATGCAGATGGCCCGATCGGCCATCTTCAGGTACGGGGCGTCCTTGTCGGCCGTCGAATAGACACAGACGGTTTCAATGCCCATCTCCTGACAGGCACGCATGATGCGGAGGGCGATTTCGCCACGGTTGGCGATGAGGACTCTTCTGAACATGGGGCTTCTTTCCGAAGGGGTCACCTTGCGTGCACGGAGCGGGAATCGCGAAGCACTCCGCGCCGCACACCGTTCAACTGCTGCGATTGGAACGGCACCAGGCGGCACCGCTGCATCAACCAGATCCGAGGCACGCGGGGCGATTGAGTCGCCCGGCCGCATGCCGCGTCACTTCAAGCCTTGAGGGCAAAGAGCTTCTGGCCGAACTCGACGGACTGACCGCTCTTGACAAGCACGCTTTCAACGATGCCCGACTTTTCAGCCTTGATCTCGTTGAACACCTTCATCGCCTCGATGATGCAGACGACCGTGTCCGCAGACACCTGCTGGCCGACCTTGATGAAGGGGGCGGCATCGGGATTCGGCGAGGAATAGAACGTGCCGACCATCGGCGACTCGATGGTGATGGACGGGGCGGACACCGCGGCTGGAGCTGCCGGGGCCGCCGCGGCGGGCGCGGGAGCGGCCTGCGCGGCGTGCGCCACCGGTGCTGCAGCGTACTGAATCACGGGGGCGCTGCACGCAGTCGCTCGCTTGATGGTGACGCTTTCCTTGTCACCCTTGAGTTCGACTTCAGTCAGGTCATTGTCGGCCATGAGGGCCACAAGTTCTTTGAGCTTAGAGATTTCCATCATCGGTCAATGTCTCCGTTGTCGGATGGGTGGGCATGTTCCAGGGCGTTTTCAAGCCGTGAAGCCATACACACGCCGTGAGCGAATTGCCCGTTGGGAACCAACTCCGCCTTGGAACGTCCTGTTCCATACGGGGCGCCAGAAACGCCTTGGGCAATGCCGCGCGCAGGTCATGGGGCGCGGCCTAAAGAGGTAAGAGAGGAGCATAGCCACCGCAATCGCGCATGGAAGTGCTTCCCCCGAACAACATCCTTCCAGACTAACTCAGATCTTGAGCGTCGACCACTCCAGGCTCGTGGGCAACGTGCACAGATTCTTCGATCCCCTGGCCGTGATCAGGAAGTCGTCTTCGATGCGCACGCCGCCGATGCCCGGCAGGTAGATGCCCGGCTCGATGGTCACGACCTGGCCCTCGGCAAGGAAGGTCTCCCCCACCATGTTGCTCAGACGCGGGTCTTCGTGGCCGTTGAATCCAAGACCGTGACCAAGACCGTGGCCGAAGTAGTCGCCGTATCCATGGCGTGCGATGTGGTTGCGAGCGATCGCGTCGATCTCGCGGGTGGACTTGCCCGGCGCCAGCGCTGCCGCGGCAGCCAGGTGCGCATCCAGCGTGATCTTGTAGATCTCCGCAATCTTCGCGGGCCACTTGCCCAGCGCAAAGACACGCGTCATGTCGCTGTGATACCCCTGATAGATCGCGCCCCAGTCAATCAGCACGCACTTGTTCTTCGCGAGCTTGGTCTTGCCCGGGCGGTAGTGCGGCAATGAGCCGTTGGGGTCCGCGGCGACGATCGTCTGGAATCCCGGCGCACTCGACCCGCGCTTCTTCATCTCGGCTTCAATGCCCGCCGCAACCTCCATCTCGGTCATGCCGGGGCGCAGTGTCGGAAGCACCGCAAGCAGCGCCTCTTCCTGAATGCGAGCCGCCTTCTTGATCAATGCCACTTCCGATTCATCCTTGATCACTCGCATCGCGGCGAGCAGGCCCGAGCAGGGCTGCAGCCGCTTCTCACCACCCCGGCCGATCGCGGCGCCGATGGCGGCCCGCTCACCCAGCGTCATCGTCTCGGCCTGCACGGAGCAGACCTTGATGGCAAGTTCCTTGAAGAGCTGTGCGATGGCCTGCGTCATCGTCCCCTTGCGAATGACGATGTCTGCCAGCGGAGCGATGGGCTCCAGTTCCTCCTGGTAGCGAAAGTCGCTCACGATCGTGCTGCCCGAGGCCGAAAGCAGCAGGTAGCTGTCGCCCCCGTGAAAGCCCGTGAGGTACGCCACATCCAGCGGATTGGTGATGAGGAAGAACTCAATGCTCTGCTTGCGCAGCGTGGCGCGAAGGCGCTTGATGCGGGACTTGAAGATGGAGAGGTCGGTGGTTGAGGTGTGCTTTGCCATAAGTGAGGCAGCATAATACGAGCCACCTGCATGCTGCACCGATTCTGCTGACGGGATAATCTCCACCTGTCATCCATTGAGTCCCGAGCGATCGTGATGAGAAGGACCGATTCAGACAACCCCGCCGCTGCGTCGGACCGCTTCCAGTTTGGGCGAAGCGCCGCAGCGTGGATCGTGGCACTGATCGCACTGACGCTGGTCATTCTCCCATTGGCGTGGTTTGCCGTCAGCGTCCTGCAATCACCGGCACCGGCAAGAACCAGCGGAGCCGTTCCAGATCAGGTACTCGCTCAGACTCCATGGTCGCTCTTCGTCTCGAGTGTTGGATGGGCCGGTGCGGTCGGGCTTCTGGCCACCGCCGCGGCATGGCCAGTCGCATGGGCGGCCCGCCGCCGCCCGTGGCTGGTGATTGCCTGCATGATCCCGCTGGCACTGCCCAACTACCTGTGCTATGCCGCGTTGAACCTTGCCCGATCCCCCAGCACACCGCTGGGCGACTGGATTCAGCGGCTCGCGGCGGGCGATGAGGGATGGACCCAGGCCCCGATCATTGCCGGAAGGGTCATCGCCGGCCTGGGCCTGGTGCTGTGGATCTGGCCCCTGTCACTGCTGGCACTGCTGCCGACGGTCCGCGCCATCAGCGACGAAACGCTCGATCAGCTGGATCTGGAGTCTCGCGGATTCTGGACCCATTTTCGCATGCGGATCGCACTTTGCCGCGGCGGGCTGCTCGCCGCGGTCGTGGCGGCGATGGTGGTCATTCTCGGCTCGCCCGTTCCCCTGCACGTGGCGCAGGTCCCCACGGCCTCCATGGCGGTCTGGGTCGGACTCGTGCAGGATCCGGGGAACCCGCGGCACTGGCTGACCGGCTGGCCGCTGCTGGTGGTCGCTGCCGCCACGGCGGCATGGCTGGCTCGCTGGCTCGTGCTCGCGCCAGCATCGCCGGAAACCGCTTCAGAGACTGCACGTTTCCGCGAGCAACGGATCTGGCGACTATGGCCGCTCGCGGCCTCCACCCTGATTCCACTGGTCCTGCTGACTCGGTCGCTGCACGAATGGGTCTCGATTCCACGGTTCATTCACCTGGGGATCGAGTCGATGGGTGCAAGCCTGATGGTCGGGGGCGTCGTGGCATCGCTTGCTCTGGTGCTGGGGTGTCTTGTCTGGTTCGTGGCAGGAACACCCGGGAGGCTTTCGGGGCCGCTCCGTTGGGTGGCAATTGCGGTCTTGTCGATCTTCGCGGCCGCGACGCTGAGTCCGGGCGTGATGATCGGTGCCGCGGTGGCCCGTGCGTTCTCACGGATCTCGCTGGCCGGAATGGACGATTCGCTGCTCCCGCTGATCGCGGCACATCTGGTTCGCTACGCAGCGATCATGATGATTGCGTGTGCGTTGCTTCGACGGGCGGAGCCTGCGGACCTGGGAGATGCGATTCGGCTGGATGGGGCGGAGGGCGTTTGGGGGTTTCTTTCGATGCGGGTGTGGCCGAATCGGCTGCCCCTCGCCGCGGCGTGGCTTCTGACGCTCTCACTGAGCGTGCACGACATTGACACGAGCATCATGGTCCAGCCCCCCGGGAGTCAGTCACTGGCCGAGCGCATGCTCGGATTCCTCCACTTTGCCAAGACGGAGGAGCTGTGTGCCGGATCGATCATCTTCGAAGCCGTCGGCATCGCATTTGGAGCAGTGATCTACCTGCTGGCACGGTTGCAGGAGAGGGGTAGCCACGGAACGGGCGTGCGATGAGGGGCCTTGGGCCTGGTACGAAGCCTGAGGGTCTTTGGGGGGCAGGTCGCGCTGGCGACGGAGCGTGACGAATCCGGCATCCGGGGGTATGCAACCGCACCGATTGGCGCCTGTAGTACCAGTTGCGACAAAAACCGAACACCCAACTGTCATGCGCGGTACACTCTCCCCCGAACAGAGTTTGGGTGAGCGGCAGGCCGGCAGCGGACGATCTGGCCTGCGAACGGACATGCGAGGCGGATGGAATCGAATTGATGCGACTCAAGTGCGGGCCCAACATTGCAGCCGATGATGCCCGGCACGGACGGGGCGGGGTGTTGACCCTGGCCGGTCGGAGTGGCGCGACCGCGACTCTCGCGGCGTTCGTTTGCACATGTGTGGGCATCGCGGGTTGTGGCGAACGGGGTTCGGGTGCTGCGGGCGGTTCGCCGATCAAGTTTGAAGTTTGCTTTGGCGAGGTGGGAATGTCGCCTGGCCAGTTCTCGTATCCCAGGGCGGTCGATTCCGATGGAACGAGTCTCTGGGTGATCGACAAGGCTGCGAGAGTCCAGCGGATGGATCCTCGGACGGGGGCGACTCTGAGCGGCTGGCGCATGCCGGAATGGACCGGGGGCAAGCCGACGGGAATAACGGTCTGGACTCCGGCGGGTGGCGGGCCCGATGATGTCACGGTCTTCGTCGCCGACACGCACTACAACCGGATCATGGTCTACCAGATGGGCCCGACGATTCTGGCCCCCGGAGAGAAGGACCCTGGCAATGACGGGACGGCCTGGGGTGCGCCGGTCCATCTGGTCAGCAAGTTCGGAAGCTACGGCACGCAACCCGGGCAGTTGACCTATCCGACGGACGTGGCGGTGTTGCCGACCGATGATGGCACCAGGGTCAAGCGTCTGTACGTGAGCGAGTACGGCGGCACGGACCGGATCAGCATCTTCGAGCCGCGTGAGGAATCGGGCAAGACGTCGTATGTGTGTACGGGCACGTTCGGCCGATTTGGTTCCGGCAGTGAGGCCTCGCAGATTGAGTTCAGCCGCCCGCAGTCGATGGTGATCGATCTTCGCCAGCAGGAGTTGATCATCGCGGATGCGTGCAATCATCGGCTGGGGCGGTTCACGCTCGATGGCGAGTTGATCGCGTGGATTTCGTCGCCGGATGCCGCGGGCAAGGAGTTGGGACGCTTCAACTACCCCTACGGTCTGTGCTTGCTTGACGATCGCACCATTCTCGTGGCAGAGTACGGCAACAACCGCATCCAGCATGTGAATCTGGATACGGGTCAGGGGCTTCGCGTCTTTGGTCAAGCCGGGCGTGGCACGGGCCAGTTGGCGATTCCGTGGGGAATCGCGGCGGTTGGCAATCAGGCGTTCGTCCTGGATTCGGGCAACAATCGCGTCATGGGCTTCGAGGCACCAGCGAAGGCACGTATCTTCGCCGCGGACGAAGCCGGCGTGAAAGGAGCCAGCTGATGGTGACGCTGGGCTCTCTGGCACTGGGACCGGTGCAGTTCGAATCGCCTGAGTGGCTGATTCTGCTGCCCATCTGTCTGGCACTGACGGTCTTCTTTGCTCGCCGCAGTCTCTCTGGGCTTGCATCGATCACGAGGCTGGTATCCCTTGGCATTCGCCTGGTGGTACTGGTGCTGCTGATTGGCGCGTTGGCGGAGCCGTCGTGGCGCAAGGTATCGAAGGATGTCGCTGTCACGGTCGTGCTCGACACGAGCGAGTCGGTGCCGACGGCCAAGCAGGCGGAGGTGGATCGCTACATCCAGGCCGCGGCGGAGGCTCACGAGAGGAAAGATGACCGCATGGGCGTCGTCACCGCCGCGAAGGACGCGGTGGTGCAGGCGCTTCCCACGCGGCTGAACAAGTCGCTCGTGCGTCAGTCTGTCGGTTCGATCGATGCAACCAATCTGGCGTCCGCGGTTCGCATGGCGATGGCGGGCATGCCCAAGGACGCGGCGAATCGCATCGTGCTTGCAACGGACGGCAATGAAACGGTCGGCAGCATTCTGCAAGCGGCGGAAGTCGCCAAGGCGCTGGGCATTCCAATCGATGTGCTGCCACTGAAGTACAAGTACACCAATGAAGTGCTGCTTGACCGACTGTCCGTTCCGGCCAGTGCTCGCGAAGGCGAGAATGTGAATCTGCATGTGGTGCTTCGTTCGATTGCTCCCAGCAGCGGCAGGCTCTCCATTCTGCAGAATGGGGAAGCGCTCGATCTGGATCCTGACGCGGCGGGACTGAGCAAGCAGGTGTCACTCAAGGAAGGCCTGAATGTCCTTCAGGTGCCCGTGGCGGGGCTTCGATCCGGCCCGCAGAAGTTTGAAGCGGTCTTTGAACCCGACGCGGCTGGTGGAAGGATCGCGGGCGATTCGATCCTTGAGAACAACAAGGCATTGGCGGTGACGTTCGTGACCGGCCAGGGCAAGGTGCTGATTCTCTCCGACAACCTGCAGGCCGCGGCTCCGCTGGTTGATGCACTCGAATCCTCGCAGATCCGCACTGAGGTTCGAGCGAGTGCGCAGGCCCCTTCGACGCTCACCGAACTCAATGCGTTTGATGCAATCCTGATGATGGATCAGTCGGCCTATGCGTACAGCCAGCAGCAGCAGGAAGAACTGCGGCAGTACGTCCACGATACTGGCGGCGGCCTGATCATGATCGGCGGCCCCAACTCCTTCGGTGCGGGCGGATGGATCGGTTCACCGCTCGAAGATGCATTGCCCGTCAATCTCGACATTCCGTCCAAGCGGCAGATGCCCAAGGGTGCGCTGGCACTGGTGATTCACTCGTGCGAAATGCCCGAGGGTGTGTTCTACGGAAAGAAGGTCTGTCAGGCAGCCGTTGAATCGCTGTCGCGGGCCGATCTGGCGGGCATCATCGAGTACAGCTGGTCGGGCGCCACCGAGTGGGTGCACAAGCTCGCGCCGGTGGGCGACGGCACGGCACTCAAGCGCAGCATCAACAAGCTGATGTTCGGCGACATGCCCGACTTCACACCCAGTCTTGAACTGGCGTACAAGGGGTTGAAGGAATCGGAAGCGGGTCAGAAGCATGTGATCATGATCTCCGATGGCGACCCACAGGTGCCCTCGGACACGCTGCTTCAGAAGTTCCGCGATGCGAACATCTCGATCAGCACGGTGGGTGTCTTCCCGCACGGCGGCAGCGACACCAGCCGCATGCAGTACATCTCGAAGAACACCAACGGCCGGCATTACGTGGTGAACACCGAGAAGGAACTCGCCAGTGTCCCTCAGATCTTCATGAAGGAAGCCCAGACGGTCCGTCGCTCACTGCTGTGGGAAGGATCACCATTCACCCCCTCGCTGGTGCCGGGGCTTTCCGATTCGCTCCGGGGCATCGGCGCCGTTCCACCCATGACTGGATACGTTGTGACTGCGGAACGTGAAGGTCTTGCGCTGGTGAGCATGAAGGGCAAGGAAGGCGATCCGATCCACGCACAGTGGCAATACGGTCTGGGCAAGGTGGTTGCGTTCACGAGCGACGCGGCGACGCGCTGGAACTCGTCATGGGTTGCATGGCCGGGATATCGCTCCTTCTGGGAACAGAACGTCCGCTGGGTCATGCGTCCGGGTGGGTCGGCCAACGTGCGAGTGCTGACGGAGAATCGCGGCGATCAGACGGTGGTCACCGTCGAAGCCCTCGACTCCAAGGGTGAACGCCTCAACTTTGCCAACTTCAAGGGGCGTCTGGCACTGCCGGATGGGCAGGGGCTGGATGTGGATCTCAAGCAGGTCGGTCCCGGTCGCTACCAGGGCGCAGTCGCAACCGACCGGCCCGGAAGCTACGTGCTGAGCCTGCGCTATGCCGCGCCGGACGATGCGGTGCAGGGCGGGGTCATTGAAGGCAGCGTGCAGGCCGCGGTGACTCGTCCGTTCGCAGACGAGTATCGGATGCTCGAAGATAACACGCCGCTGCTGATGCAGGTGGCAAGCCTTACCGGTGGGCGTGTGCTGGAGTGGAAGCCTGAGAGCGAGAATCCGTGGATGCGCGATGGGCTCAAGATGCCTGTCTCGTTGCAGCCCATCTGGCAGTTCATCGCGGTACTCGGGGTCGGGCTCTTCCTGGTGGATGTGGGAGTCCGCCGCGTGCGGATTGACATTCCTGCGATCTATCGTGCAACGCTCGGGTTGTTCGGCAAGGGCTCAGTCAAGACGGGTCAGCAGCTCACGGGGCTTCGTGCGGCGCGAGACGCGGCGAAGGCCAAGATTGCAAGCCGCGGTTCAGGCGAGGGGGCCCTCTCCCCCACCGAGCTCGAAGCGCAGGCCAAGGCCGCGGTCAAGTCGGCGCAGGAAGTCTCGAAGGCCAAGTTCGAGGCATCGCCGGAACTCATCCGCAAGACGCAGCAGACCACGGTCATCGTGGGCGGTGCGGATGCAAAGGTGTCGCAGCAGACGACCAAGCCGCGGCCGGTGGATCAGCCATCGCCGACGCAGCAGCCCCAGCAACCCGGCGAAGGGATGTCCCGCCTGCTCAAGGCCAAGAAGAAGGCCCGAGACGACATGGAGGAGTAGTCGTCCGCTCCAGCCGGTACGCAGTTCACGCCCACACTGAATCCCACGCAAGTCTCCGCTCAGCATTTCCCATCGAAGTTCGAACAGGATCCACCCATGGCAGCACCCAAGACCACCGACCCGACGACTCCCGCCGAAGTGAAGGAACAGTGCGAGAAGTTCCGCGCCACCTTCAGCACGCTCAAGGCAGAAGTGGGCAAGGTTGTCGTCGGCCACCACGATGTCGTGGAAGCCGTCCTGATTGCGCTCTTTGCCGGCGGCAACGTGCTGCTGGAAGGTGTGCCCGGACTGGGCAAGACGCTGCTGGTCCGCACGCTGGCCCAGACGCTGAGCCTGCCTTTCAGCCGCATTCAGTTCACGCCCGACCTGATGCCCGCCGACGTCATCGGCACGAACATCGTGATGGAAGATCCGGAAACGGGCCGCCGCAAGTTCGAGTTCCAGAAGGGCCCGATCTTCGCACAGGTGGTGCTCGCCGACGAAATCAACCGCGCCACTCCCAAGACCCAGTCCGCGCTGCTCGAAGCCATGCAGGAGCGCAGCGTGACGGTGGCCGGAATCACGTACAAGCTCAACAAGCCCTTCCTGGTGCTGGCGACCCAGAACCCCATCGAACAGGAAGGCACCTACCCGCTTCCCGAAGCACAGCTCGACCGCTTCATCTTCAAGATCGTCGTCGGCTACAGCCAGCTGGATGACCTCATCACGATCCTGGACCGGACGACTGCGACGCTCCAGCCCGATGCGGACAAGGTCCTTGATGGCCCGACCATTCTCGACATGCAGCAGCTCGTGCGTGGCGTCATCGTCGCCCCTCACGTGAAGGAATACGTGGCACGCTTGGTGCTTTCGACTCACCCGGGAACGGCGACCGCGGCGGGCGGCACGAATGGCCCAACCAACAAGTACGTCCGCTGCGGTGCATCACCCCGTGGTGCACAGTCGCTGATGCTCGCCGGCAAGGTCAAGGCGCTCATCGAAGGCCGCTTCCATGTGAGCTACGCCGATATCAAGCACGTCGCTGCGATGTGCCTGCGTCACCGCGTGCTCATGAACTTCGAAGCTGAAGCCGACCGGGTCGATTCGGATGTCCTCGTCAAGCAGATCGTCGATCTCACGCCCACCGAGCCCGTCAAGGCATTGGCCTGATCCCCACGACTTCCCGCCCCGCTCCCACCCGCCAGATGAAGACTCGCACCCAGATCCTCGCCACTCTTGCCGCTGCAGCCACGCTGATGGCTGTAGGGCTTGACCACACTCGCGCGATGTGGGCAATGACCATCGAAGTGCCCGCGGCACGCGTCATCAGCAACCTCAACAAGCGCATCGCCAAGTCGCCCAATGATGCGATGTCGCATTACAACCTGGGTCGCGTGCATTCATATCTCGTCAGCCGCGGCGGCGATCAGGTCCCAGGCTACGGCGGCGTCGACGAGCCCACCTCGCTCCCCTCCACCCTGCAACCCGAGCACGAACTCAAGGCTGGCTTTGCGGATGCAGCGCAGCACGCCCAAGCGGCCATCAAGGCTCTGAACACGGCGATCAAGCTGCAGCCAGACCGGGGCTCATTCCGTTACGCGCTCGCCAATGTCGCGGAGGCGAGCATCCCGCTGGTCGATTCGATCCGCACTGCGCCCATGCTCGATGTGAACGTTGTTGCTGCGGACGATGCCACGGCGGCCCAGGTGACGATCAAGAACCTGCTGCAGCCGGGGACCAACGTTGACGAATTGCTCGCGAACGCCACCACCATCCATGCGCGGTTCGGCGATGACCCATCAATGGCGTCGCTGCGAGCCTTGCAGTGGGCACTGATCCGCGAACGAAGCAAGGCACCGGCTGCTCAGCTTCCCGTGCTGAACAAGGCCATCGCCGCCGTCTGGCGAGCCGAGGCCATCGAGCAGTACTTTGAGACGTTCACGCTCTCGCTCGCCTCGGAGAGCCGCCACACCGAGCAGTCACTCAGAGGCCTGACGGACTTCATCGCCTATCAGGCTGCGAAGGACTACTGCCGCCTTGTGCCTGAATCGCAGCAGCCCAAAGTGCGCCGCCACATCATCGCCGCGGCGATCAAGTCCTTTGAATCGCTTCCTCCCTGCTCGGCCATCACACCGATCCTGGTTCCGATGACCAGCCCTGGCTCCGCTGGCATCGATGCGCTGCTTGCTCCCGACGCTCGCGTGAAGTTCGATCTTGATGCCACCAGCCGCGGCTTGACCTGGTCGTGGGTCAAGCCCACCACCGGCATTCTCGTCTGGGACCCTCGCCGCGTCGGCAAGATCACGTCGGGCATGCAGCTCTTTGGGAACGCCACCTGGTGGATGATGTTCGAGAACGGCTACAAGGCGATGGATGCTCTGGACGACAACGCCAACGGTCAGCTCGATGGCCCGGAACTGATCGGCCTTGCCCTCTGGTTTGACGGCAACACCAATGGTGTGTGCGATTCGGGCGAAGTCGTTGGGCTTGCTCGCATGGGCATCACGGCCCTCTCCACCACCATCACCGGCACCACGCCTGATGGCTCGCTCGAATCACGGATGGGTGTTCGATTCCGCGATGGGCGCGTGCTGCCCACCTTTGACTGGATCACGCACTCGATTGACTCAACTTCATCACCTGCAGCCCGACCTGAACGCACCGCCATGCGGTAAGCACCGACGCCTCGCTCACCACGGTACCCATGCTCAAATCCGAGAACATCATCAGGCCCAAACCCGAGACGATTCTGCCGTCCGATCTGGCGGCACGGGTCGGCCCGCTGGATGTGACGAGCCGCAAGGTCTTCTTCGGCAAGCTCAAGGGTGAACGTCGCAGCAAGAAGCGTGGCGAAAGCGTCGAGTTCGCCGACCACCGTCCGTACGTGATGGGCGATGACCTTCGCCACATCGACTGGAACATCTTCGCCCGCCTCGACAACCTGTTCATGAAGCTCTTCCTCGAAGAGGAAGATCTCTCGCTGCACATCGTGATTGATGCGAGTGCTTCATCCGACATGGGCGGAGCCCACAACAAGTTCGTCTTCATGCAGCGCGCGGCAATGGCCATGGGCTACGTCGGGCTCGTGAACCTCAATCGCGTGGCAGTCACGGCGATGGGCGAAGGCGAAGGTGGCATCGCTGGCTCACTCAAGGATCTTCGCGGCAGACGCCGCACTCGCGAACTGGCCACATTCCTCTGCGGGCTTGAACCCGGCGGATCTTTCTCCTTCCGCGAAGCTGCTGAGCGCATCCTGCTCTCACGCCGCGGCAAAGGCATCATGCTCGTCTTCTCCGATTTCTTCTTCAAGGACGGTTTCGAGCAGGGCCTGCGTCTGCTGGTGGGCCGCGGCTACGACGTCTTTGCGATCCAGGTACTCAGCCCTCAGGAAATCGATCCGCCGCTGACTGGAGACCTTCGCCTCAAGGACATCGAAGATGCCGACCTTGCTGAGGTCACAGTCTCGGCTCCGCTCCTCAAGCGATACAAGGCGAACCTTGAGGCATACTGCGCCCACTTGCAGAGCTTCTGCGCGCAACGGGCCATGAACTTCATGACGGTTCGGAGCGACACGCCTGTCGATGTGCTCGTACTCGACTACCTGCGCCAGAGAGGAGTGGTTCGTTGAACTGGATCACGCCACAACTGGGCGGGCTGGTCGCGGCGATCACCGTGCCGCTGCTCATCATCCTCTACTTCCTCAAGCTTCGCCGCCAGGATGTCGAAGTCTCCTCGACATTCCTCTGGAAGAAGGCCATTCAGGACCTTCAGGCGAACGCGCCGTTCCAGAAGCTGCGTCGCAACCTGCTCCTCTTCCTCCAGCTGATCATTCTTGGTGGCCTGTGCTTCGCCCTCGCGCAGCCTCAGGTGAAGGGTCAGGCCTTCGTCGGCAACCGCCATGTCATTCTCATCGACCGCTCGGCCAGCATGCAGGCCTTGGATGAAGTCGATGGCAAGGGCCAGAAGATCAGCCGCTTCGAAGCTGCACGCCAGCAAGCAGTGGCACTCGTTGAATCGCTGGGCGAAGGTGGCCTGCTGACTGGCAAGGACACCGCCGATGAGGCGATGGTCATTTCCTTTGACTCCGCAGCGGAAGTCCGCCAGCAGTTCACGACCGACAAGCGAGCCCTCAAGACCGCCATCGAGGCATTGACGCCCACCGAAGGGCCCACGCTGGCGGAGGAGGCCTTCCGTCTGGCTCAGGCTCACAAGCCGCGGCGACTGGTTGAAGGTGTCGGCATGGAAAGCGGTCCGCCGATGACCATCCACCTCTTCTCCGATGGTCGCATCCCCGATGCCACCAAGGCCAAGTCGGACCGGGATGATCCGATCCAGTATCGCCAGCTCGGCAAGCCGGAGAGCCCCAACCTCGCTGTTGTCGGACTGCGTGCCGCACGCGAGTACGACAATCCCACGCGGGTGGGCATCTACGTCTCGCTGCAGAACAACCAGACCCAGCCGCGGCGAGTGGATGTTGAGTTGCTTGTCGACGGAGTGAGCTCGCGCATCAAGAACACGACCATCGCTGCGGCGACGGTCGTGAATGCGCCCGCCGCGGCACCGGCGCAGCCTGCCGCCGATGGCACAACGCCCACTCCCGCAGAACCTCCGCCGCCGGCACCGGGTACCGGTGGTCTTGTCTTCAGTCTCGACATGCCCGAGTCAGCGGTGATTCAGGTGCGTCTGCGCGATACAGGGCTGGGTGGCCCGCTGACGGACGATGTGCTCGAACTTGATGACCGAGCCTTCCTGGTCGTTCCGCCCGCCAAGAAACTCGCGGTGCTGGTTGTCTCCAAGGACTCCGACTCGTGGCTCGATGTCGCGCTCTCGGGCCTGCCACTCTCGAGGCTGACCAAGATCGATCCTCCGAAGTTCGGGCAGTGGACGCAGGAAGGTCGGCTGGGTGAGTTCGATGTTGTGATCCTTGAGAACTGGGTGCCCAGCGCAGCCCCGAGCCCTACTCCTGGCACCAACGCGGCCCCGGCGCAGCTGCCGCCGGGCAGCTACCTCATCATGGGCGGCGTGGTTGGTCAGACGCTTGGCATGAAGGAGCTGGGCAAGACGCCTCCAGCAGGAATCGTCGACTGGTCGAGCGATCACCCGGCACTTCGCAATGTGTCGCTGGCACAGCTCAAGATCGCCGAGATGCGGCGTGTAGAGCTCATTCCGGCTTCGGGCGCACAGACGCTGGTGATGTCGGATGAAGGCCCTGCGATGATCGAGGCCAGCATCAACGGCGTGCATGCGATCACGCTGCCGTTCCGCATCGATGACACGCGATGGGCGCTCAACCCGAGTTTCGTGGTGTTCGTCGGTGCCGCGATCCGGTATCTGGGTGAGGATGTGGGTGCAGGTTCAACGGTGCGCGATGTGCAGCCTGGCTCGGTCGTCAATGACCGGCTCCCCGCGGGCGCGAGCGACATCCGCGTGAAACTTCCCAGCGGTGAATCCCAAGAGTTGAAGCCGGCTTCGGATGGCCGCATCACGTTTGGTCCGCTCACTACCTCGGGGGTCTATGAAGTATCGTGGACAGGAGCGGCCGGCCCTACCGACCGCAAGAGCGACAATACTGCAAGCCGCGGCTACGCGGCGAACCTCGGCGACACCGCCGAATCCGACCTTGGCGCCCGCACCCAGGTCGGACTGGGCACCGACATTGCCGTCGCCCAGTCATCGCGCTCCACCCAAGCCGACCGCCGCCTCTGGCCCTATCTGGTCCTTCTGGCGATTGCCGTCGCCATGGCCGAGTGGTTCATCTACAACCGAAAAGTCTACATCTAAGCAGCGTTCCATGGCGCACCGACTCTTCTTCCTGGCCTGCACACTCTGCTGCCTGCTGGGGCTCGTCGTCCCCTCCGATGCCTCCGCCCAGACGTCGGTGAGCGGGTATTCCTCCCCAAGCATGCCGGTGCTCAATCCGGAACGTGCCATTCCCCCAGTTGAGATCGTTCGGGTGGATGTGGGGTACTCGCCCGACGGCATGATTCGCAACCGGCACGTGCCCGTTCGAGTCTGGCTGACAAGCCGCGACCAGTCGTTCTCCGGGGTGCTCACGGTGACGCTTCCGCAGGACGCCACCCAGCGTGCTCGCTACATGATGGAAGTGAGCACGACGCCAGGAACCATCACATCGCATGAGTTCTCCGTCTTTCTGCCGCTGGAACTTGAGTGGCTGGAAGTGGAAGTACAGGGCGAAGCGGGTCGTGCTTCACGAAGACTGGAGCAATACGCCAACGACAGCGCCGATCAGCTCCCCGCAGATTCAGGCGACAATTTCACAGTGCTGGTGATTGGCGACCTTCCGTTTGCGCTTGGCGCCCTCGAAGACGACCGCTCCACCGTCGAGCAGCTTCAGAAAGACGCCACAGCAAAGCAGCGAACACTCTGGGATTCGGTCGATGCGGTGCAGCTTGCTCCCGAATCGATGTTCCTCTGCTGGCCCAACTATGAAAGTGCGGATCTGGTCATCGCATCTGCCGATGCGCTCGCCGCGGCTGACCCCCGAGCACTCAACGCCCTTCGCACCTGGACGCAGTCAGGAGGACGCCTCCTCATCGTGGCCGACAATGCCGGTCCGCTGTGGCAGTCGCTCTGGACCGACTCGACGCCCATGGCGCTTTCGGTTTCCGACCTTCAGTCGGTTCGCCCCGCCCGATCATTGATCTCGCTGCTGAGCAACGACCCCACGGTGCAGGCGAGTGCCGACGTGCGTTTCTCAGCCCGCATGACTCAACTGACGCCCTGGGGCATCCAGCACGGTTGGACCTCCTCGCTGGAGGTTGAGACTGCAGAATCAGGTTCGAAAGGGACACTTTTCGCGCACGGCCCATTCGGCGGCGGGCAAGTGGGCGTACTGACCGCCGAACCCCAGCGCATGAGCAAGACGCTCAGCGCCGCCGCGGCACAGGTTGTCTATCGCCACCTGGCCCAGTTGCTGGCCGCCCAGTCACGGGTGCGCTGGCTCGAATCACTCGATGCCAACTCGCCATGGAACAACCGGTACACTCGTGATGCGGCATCGCAACGAGCCTTCGCGGCATTCATCGAAGACGCCAACGAGTTCCCGACGATCGGTCCATTCGTCTTCATCCTCATCTCGCTTGCGATGCTGCTGATGGGCCTGCTCATCGGGCCCATCGACGGACTCCTTACCCGCCGCAAGGCTCGTCGCGGCTTGATAACCTGGTGGACCGCGATGGGCTGGATCACGCTTGCATCGATCATTGCCGTACTCGCACCCTCGCTGGTGCGGTCCGGCAGGACCTACGTGAATCATGCCCAGGCCGTCGACGTCATCTGCGATACATCGGGAGCATCGACGCAGTGGACTACGGACTACTTCGCCACCTTTGCGGGAAAGCCCATTGCCTATCGGTTGCCTGCCCCCGCGGATGGCGCGTGGTTCCGCGGCGTGTCGATCATGAGCATCTACGACGGCGCAGGCACCGCATTCTCTCCACTGCTCCTGCCCATCTCCGTTGGTGAGAGCGGCGAACGGCAGGCGCTCCCGCTTCCGGTCTCGCAGAATCAGTGGACGCTGCGCACCCTGGTGGCGGTATCACCGGCTCATCCGTCCTCAATCAGTGCATCCATCACTGTGGATGCGCAGGGATCGCATCTGAGAATTGCCGGACTCCCTGACGACGCTGTGGTTTCTGATTGCGAAGTAGAGGCCCTTGGCCGCACGTTCATCGTCGACCACCCCGGGTTCAAGGTGAGCCAGCTTGCAGCGTGCATCATCCGTCAAGGCCCCGACCGAACTACCGCTGCCGGCGATTCCAACAGCATCCCAGACCTGCATTTGGGCGATACTTCCGTCAGCCAAGGCATTTACCTTGAGGACCTGACTGGCTTTCAAGGCAGAACTGATACGTTGCGGTCACTTCGCACATCCGCCAAGGCTGCGACGGTCCATCTCCAGCTCACCCAGGTCCCGCCCGCCCAACTTCCAGCGGATCTGGACCAAGCAGCCACACACCAGAGTCGCGTCATGAGGCTGCGTGCGACATTCCTGCTTAGCCAAGAAGCCATCGAAGCGTTGACCGCTCTGACCCAAGAGAAGGCACAGTGACATGATCAAAGCCCAAGGCCTCACGAAATCATTCGGTGCTCTCAAGGCCCTCGACAATCTCACGCTCGAGATCGGGCCCGGCGAAGTCTTCGGCTTCATCGGCCCCAACGGTGCTGGCAAGAGCACGACGATGAAGCTGCTGGCCTGTCTCATCCGTCCCGATGCCGGGACGGCGAGTGTGTGCGGGCACAGCATCGCAGGTGATGCTGATGCGATCCGCCGCGTGATTGGCTACATGCCTGACTTTCTTGGGGTGTATGACGATCTGACGGTGGATGAATACCTGCAGTTCTTCGCCGCGGCGTTCGGGCTCCCTCGCAAGCAGCGCCAGGCCACCATCGGCCAGGTCCTCGAACTCACCGACCTCACGCAGAAACGCCACGCGCTGGTCGACAGCCTCTCACGCGGCATGCAGCAGCGTCTGGGCGTCGCACGCGTGCTCGTGCATGATCCCAAGGTGCTGCTGCTCGATGAACCCGCCAGCGGTCTTGACCCCCGCGCCCGCATCGAGATGCGCAGCCTGCTGCTGGAACTTGGCCGCATGGGCAAATCGCTCATGGTCTCCTCGCACATTCTGAGCGAACTGGCGGAGATGTGCACCAGCATCGGCATCATC
Source organism: Phycisphaerales bacterium (assembly GCA_044371005.1). Taxonomy (GTDB): domain Bacteria; phylum Planctomycetota; class Phycisphaerae; order Phycisphaerales; family UBA1924; genus UBA2402. Next base: position 29,989 of record JBILUL010000021.1, read on the forward strand.
GAGCAGGGCAAGCTCCTCTACAGCGGCTCGATCGCCGATGCGTACAAACGCACTCGCGCCATCCGGGGGGAAGCGGGCGAAGAAGTGCTCATCACGCTCGAAGCGGACTCGGTCCCTGCAAGTCGTCTCACTGGGATCTTCGCCGGTGAAGCCCGCGTCGCGGAGGTCAAGGATGATGACGCGGCACGGACTCTGCTGATCCGACTCGCCCCGGGCGACCACGCCCGTCACTTCTTGATCGAACGAATCATCGCCTGTGGCGGCAGGATCTCGTCAGTCTCTTCCACCGAGGTCAAACTCGAAGATGCCTTCCTGAGGCTCACGACCGGAGCTCTGCAATGAGTGCTTCCGCCACTGATCCAGCTGGATCCTCGCTCCGGCGCATCCTCACGGCACTGCCAGGACCGATTTTCTTCAAGGAACTGAATACGGCTGGCAGACGGACCTCGACCTACTGGCTCCGGGGCATCTTCGCACTTGGCTTGACGGCACTGGTCTCGATGGTCTTCCTTGGAAACTACCTCGACACTTACGGCGCCACCGGTGCCGCCAGAATCCAGCAGTTTCAGACGCTCGCGCCGATCACCACGGCCTGTATCGTCTGGTTCGAGTTCGTCGCATTGAACCTCGCCGCGGCGGCCCGCTGCGGCGGTGCGATCTGCGATGAACGACGGAAGGGTTCGCTGGCATCGCTACTCACGACGCCGCTTCGCACCTACCAGATCATCCTGGGCAAGGTCTTCGGCGGCATGGCCGAACTCCTGCTGCTGGCCCTGACGGGCCTCCCACTGCTGCTGGCGGTTCGGTTCTTCGGCGGTCTGACACTTGAAGCGCTCGCCGCGTGCTACTCGATCATCATCTCGTCGATCCTGCTGACCTGCGCCACCACTGTCCTTGCATCCATCTTCACCAAGCGGGCCCCCAACGCGATGCTCAGCGCCCTGGGGATCGTTGCGGCGATGCAGTTTGCACCGATCATCGCCATCGGGATCGGCCGATGGTTCGGATTCCCACTGAACCCGTCATGGATCTTCGAGATCTCCTCTCCCTTCACCCTGGGCATGGTCACGGCCATGCTCGTGTTTGGCGAGTCGGGGCCGGTTGGAATCGGGGCAGCGATGACGTGGTGGTACAGCCCGGTCTATGTGCTTGTGCTCACCTTTGTGGTGGTCATGATTGCCATCGTCGCACTTCGTCGATCGGTGGCTCGTGAGGCAAATGGCGGCGGTGCAGCCGCGGTCGCAGTGAGTTCAGCAGAACCCACCAAGGTGCGTCGCCGCAAGTTCTGGCAGGCCGCTCCCCGCCGTCAGCCCGGCACCTCCCGCACCGTCGGCGACCAACCGGTCCTGTGGAGAGAGGGCCAGCAAGTTGCCCCTCTTCGCTCGCGTGCCACCCTTGTTCGCTTTCTGAGCGTCGGGTTTCTGCTCGCCCTGCTCTGGTACGACAATCCACCAGCCAGTTCGGCCCCGCAGATCTTCGTGGCCGCCGCGTGCGCAGTGTTGGCCATGATCACCGCGGCAGGCTCCAGCGCCTCAGGCATCTCCGCCGAGCGAGAATCGCAGACACTCGATGTGCTCCTTATGACGCCACTGACTGCCCGCGAGATCGTGTGGGGCAAGTTCATGGGCAACGTGAAGCGCCTCTGGTTCTTCCCCACGCTGCTGCTACTCCACCACACGGTGATTGCGTGCGGGTTTGGAGGAATGTCACCTGTCGTGCTGCCGATGTACGTGCTCATCCTCGTCCCGCCGATGGCGATGCTCTGCGCCAGCGGCGTCTGGCTGAGTGCCTGGAGCAAGAAAACAGGCACGGCCTCTGCTGCGAACTTTGGCGTGGCCGTCATCGGATGGCTTGGCCTGCCGCTGCTGTGCGGCTTCTTCGGCCAGTTGCTGCTTTCCGATCGTGCCGCGAGCAAGATGGCCAGCGTCGCGGCACTCCTCAATCCGGTCGGCCATGCCATCATCGCCACCGTGACCGGCATGGACAACCAGCAGACCATGCGGTTCGAGGTCTACGACCTGGGCCGGATCAGCACCGCTGGGTACTTTGCGGTCCTCATCGTGTACACCGTCATCTTCCTTCTTGCCACCTTCGGCCTGCTGCGGCTCGCCGCGGCGTACCTGTGCCGCACGACCAACCGGGCTCGCTGACTCCGCGCCATCACCGTGGGTGCGTCTGCTCGAGCCTCGCCCAACAACCTACTTCGCAACGGCTGCGGCCCACTCCAACTTTCTGAAGCGGATCGGGGTTCCCGGCGCATCCGATTCGTAGAGACACCCAAGAGTCTGCTCCGAAAGCGGTACAAGAACGCTGTAGGCAAATCCCGCATCCGGTGCCTGGGTCACGGGAAGGCTGATGGGCCAGGTGCGGCCATCATCCTGGCTCAGGCGAACCACACCGCCGCGGCGATGACTGGTGCTCGCCGGATTCGAGAATGCAAGTACCCCCTGCGAAGTCGCATCCGCCGGGCGCAGCCGCACCAAAGCCCCCATGCAGACGGGATCAATCAAGCGTTCATCACGCGAAACGGGCGACCAGTGCTCCCCACCATCGCGGCTCACTGCAACACCCCGGCAACGGTCCTTGCCTCCCTGCAAGCGGCAGTTGAGCATCACATCGCCGCCCGCCAGTTCCACCATCTGCACCTCATTAGGCCAGCCGTTCGTCCGGCTCTCGGCCAGGGCCCCCCGCTTCCACGTAGCACCTTCATCGTCGCTGAAGACGGCATAGACGGTCCATTGCTTTCCGATCCGGCAGTTGAGCGGCATGATCAGTCGCCCACGCTTCGGCCCATCCTCAAGCCGGATTCCACATCCCGGGCCACTCGCCGCCGTCGATGCCTCCGGCGGGATCACCTGCTCGGTCAGATCGACCGGCTTGGACCAAGTGACGCCCGCATCATCGCTGGTGATCATCCACGACCGAACCGACCGCTCATCCCGGACGGGTTTGGCCTCGTACTCCCCGACCCCCTTCGGATAGCTCTGGTACATCAAGACCACGCGTCCAGGACCGCCTGACCTTGGAACGACCAAAGCACACGGGTTGTTCAGTGACGCATCCCCGTCCTCAGCGATCACCCGCAAGGGCGACCAGGTCGCTCCCTGATCGACGCTGGTTCTCAGTACCAGATCGTTGGAACTCTGGTCTCCAGTAGCCTGACGGCCCTCTGCAAAGGCCAGCAAGGTGCCTTGCCCATCGTGGCAGCGCACAATGGCTGGGATGCGGTAGATGGGGTATTGGGCTTTGGGATCAGCCGCGGCACCGACGAAGACATCGACCGGTTCATCCGTGTTCAACTGGGTGGCTGGCGGTGGCGATTCAGCGGAATGTGGAGGCTGGCTCGCTGGGGCCCGAGCGCAGGCCAGAGAGGCCGTTGCGATGCACAGCAGGATTCGCCGCATGGATCAGCTCCTTGGCAGGATGGCCTCGAACAATCTGGAGGCATTCTACACGATGCCCGGGCCGGAGCCCCTGGTGATGCTGTTCAGCCGCCCCAAGGGCACCGGGCTCTCCTTTGGCCTTCCACTTTACGAACAGGGGGAGCAGACGTACCCTCCCGGTACATGAAGATCTACGAACATCAGGGCCGCGACCTTCTGGCTTCCTACGGCATTCCCGTTCCGGCCGGTCAGGTCATCGAGTCGATCGAAGCCGCGGCGGGCGCATTCAAGACCGCAACTGCTTCCCAGACCCGGCCTCAGGCCGTGGTGAAGGCTCAGGTTCACGCGGGTGGCCGTGGCAAGGCGGGCTTCGTGAAGCTCGTCACCAACGCAGCCGACGCCGAGAGTGCCGCGCGCTTCATGTTCACCAACCGCATGAAGAGCCCTCAGACTCCGCCCGAAGGGCTGGAAGTCACCAAGCTGCTCATGGCCTCGGCGGTCGACATCGCCGACCGTGCTGGCGGCGGCAAGGAAGAGTTCTACCTGGCGATCACTACGGACCGCAAGACGCGCCGGAACATCCTGATTGCAAGCCGCGAGGGTGGCGTGGAGATCGAGCAGATCGCCCACGATCGTCCCGAGGCGATCATCAAGGAACCGCTGCACGCTATTCTGGGCCTTCAGCCGCATCAGGCTCGCACGGTCGCCGCGAAGCTGGGCCTCAAGGGCAAGCACATCGGGCAAGCCGCGGACATCATGGTGAAGCTCGCGAAGCTGTACGTCGAGAAGGACTGCACGCTGGCGGAGATCAATCCGCTGGTCATCACCAGTGCGCCCGACGACCGCGTGGTGGCCATCGATGCGAAGTTTTCCTTCGATGACAACGGCCTCTTCCGTCACAAGGACATCACCTCGCTCGCTGATGCCAAGGAAGAGAACCCGGCCGAGATGCGAGCCCAGAAGTTCGGCCTCACCTACATTGCGCTCGATGGCAGCATCGGTTGCCTCGTGAATGGCGCGGGTCTGGCGATGGCGACGATGGACATCATCAAGCTGCACGGCGGCGAGCCGGCCAACTTCCTGGATGTCGGCGGCGGCGCGACGGAAGAGGCAGTGACCGAGGCCTTCTCGATCATTCTGGGTGATGCGAAGGTCAAGGGCGTGCTGGTCAACATCTTCGGCGGCATCATGCGCTGCGATGTGATTGCACAGGGCATCATCAATGCGGCGACGAAGTTCAAGAACCCTGATGGTTCGGTTGGCTTCAAAGTGCCGCTGGTGGTTCGTCTTGAAGGCACGAACGTCGAGGCAGGCCGCAAGCTGCTCGAAGATGCTCGCTCGAAGATCCCGACGATGCAGGCGGGTACCGACCTGACCGATGCGGCCCGCAAGGTGTGCGCGGCGATCAAGTAAGCTGGGCATCGCAGTTCAATCCAAACAAAACCGCCGGACCCTTGCTCGCAAAGGTCCGGCGTTCTTTTTGGTGACTTTTGCCTCAGGCCTGCTCTGGCGTCTTGCTGATGACAGCCTTGGTCATCTGGTCGTAGACGTAGATGAATCCGGGCTCTTCATCGCGAAGCACCTTGTGGCTGCCATCGCAGATGGGGAAGGTGCTGGAAAGTCCGCAGGCGCACACGGAGACCTTCTTCAGATTTCCCTGATCATCGCGGGGCCAGGTTGCCGGATCGATCTTGTAGGAGCCGGTAGCAGTGAGTTTGACGAGACGGGCCATGTGAAGTCCTTCCGATGACAGGTTCGAACGCAACGTGAAGCGAGTTCGCTTACGCCGGACTGGGAATCGATTCGAGCGATTCACGCAGAATGATGTCGGTTTCCTCGCGTGTGGCGCCAGCCTGGCGTGCAACGACACGGTGCGAGCAGACGCTCAGCCACAGGTCGTGAACATCGTCGGGGATCACAAAGTCGCGGCCGGCCATGAGGGCCCAGGAGCGGCAGGCCTGCGAGAGTGCCAGTGCGCCGCGGGGTGAAAGGCCGTGGACAAGCCGCGGGTTGCGGCGCGTGGCATTGGCCAGCATCACGATGTAGTCGATGAGGCTGCGGTCGATCTTGATCTCGTCCACTCGCTTCTGGAGGTCAATCACATCCTCGCGGCGGAGAACCGGTGCCAGCGATTGCAGAAGCCTGCTTGAGGGGCGCAGTTCGAGCACGCGTGCCTCGGCCTGCGGGTCCGGGTATCCAAGGTCGATGCGCATCAGGAAGCGATCGAGCTGATTCTCGGGAAGCGGGTAGGTGCCCTCGAACTCAAAGGGGTTCTGCGTCGCCACCACCATGAACGGCGGTTCGAGCGTCATGACCACACCATCCGCCGACACCGTCGCTTCGCTCATGGCCTCGAGCAGTGCCGACTGGGTACGCGGCGGCGTCCGATTGATTTCATCGGCGAGCACGATGTTTGCAAAGAGCGGTCCTCGCTTGAAGGAGAACTCGCCCGAGGACTTGTTGTACATGCTGACACCCAGGATGTCACTGGGCAGCAGGTCCGGCGTCAGCTGAATGCGACTGAAGGAGCAGTCGATGCTGCGGGCGAGTGCCGTCGCGAGCAACGTCTTGCCGACTCCGGGAACATCCTCGATGAGGACATGGCCACGCGAGAGCAAGCAGCAGATCACGCGGCTCACACCATCGCTGTTACCGAAGAGCACCGAGGCAATGTTGTCGCGAAGTCGCTTGAGGAGGTCGTGCATGAACGTCACGACTGTAGCGCAAGCCTGGCCCCAGAGGCAGGGATCAGGTGGGTGGGCGAAGCCCTGGCTTATCGGGTGATGACGCCGGCACGTTCCAGCAGCGGAAGCCACGAAGCTCGTTGCTTCGCCGCGGCGTCGGAACCGCTGGCCGGAACAGTCGCCGCGTTCCACCACCAGCATGATGCCGGATCAAGATCCATGTCCATGATCAGCTCCGCCATCTGCGTGGCCGAGAAATGGACGAAGGGGGTCGTGATGTGAATGGAAGGGACGCCGTGCTCTGTGGCGTCGAGTGCCACAAGCCGCGAGACCAGCCAGGCCATGTCTTCGATCGCCGCGGCACGATCCACGTCGATTCCCTCACCCATCCCTGCCGTCACAGGCCAGAGCACCTGATCGCACCCCAACCTCGCGGCGTGATGTGCCGCGGCGAGCAGTCGATGCGTCAGTTCCCGCATTCCAACCGGTGCAAACTGGACTGATGCCTCTGGAACGCTCTCCACCAGGCTGAGGCCGAAGGACGCCGCGTGTGCGATGACGGCTTCAACGTGGGCTTCGGTCAGGCGTTCGGTCCAGGGCAGCAGGATGGGCTGGGGGGCATCGGGGGGCGACCCATCCGCCGCGAGGCGTTCGCGAACCCAGGCACAGGCGAGGAGCGACTCAAGGCCGCCATCGCCCAATACCAGCGTCCGGGATGCTCCTGCAGCGCCACTGCGTGCCATACCCCCTCTCCATCGGTCAGGGACCGACCGCCGGCTCCAACCATTGGTCCCCGGCGGGTTCCCGGGGGCTGGTCCGACCACCGGTTTGTGGGGAGTGCCAGATTCGCCGCGGCAGGACCGAATGTCCCCGTGTCAGAGTCAGTGGCTGGCTACGACCGTTCGTATCGACCCCGCCAGCACCTGAGACAGGGCTCAGGACCAACTGGGTAGACCTTGCAATCACGGCCGCGTTGATGTTCGGGACGGTGCCCGTGCCCGCCAGACACCCCTGGGGAGATCGGTGCTTGTCTGGTGACTTTCTCTCTGAAGCAGGTCTAGGGTTGTCCCCTTGACACGACGGATCTCGGCAGCGACCACCTGATGACACTCATGTCGAACAACCACCTTGAACAACCGCTTGCCCCACTCACGCGGCAGCAGACCGCCGCGACTCTGGGCGGCCCTGCGATCGTCCTGCGGGGCATCGCCAAGAGCTTTGGTCCCAAGGTCGCCGTGGCGAACCTGGACCTCATGATCCCCGAGCGGAGCGTCTACGGCTTCATCGGCCCCAACGGTGCCGGCAAGACGACGACGATCCGCATGATCATGTCGATCATCTTTCCCGACCGAGGCGAGCTCTCTGTGCTGGGCAAGGCCTCGGCAGTCGAGAGCAAGGACCGCATCGGCTACCTCCCCGAAGAACGCGGCATCTACCGCAAAATGAAGGTGGGTGCATTCCTCAACTACATGGGGAAGCTCAAGGGCCTGGATGGCGGCCTCGCGCTCGACCAGAAGGTCCGCAGCTGGCTGGACCGGGTGAACCTGGGGGAGACGTACAAGAAGAAGTGCGAGGAACTCAGCAAGGGCATGCAGCAGAAGGTGCAGTTCATCTCTGCCGTGATTCACGAGCCTGACCTGATCATTCTGGATGAGCCCTTCAGCGGTCTTGACCCGGTCAACCGTGTGCTGCTGCGTGAACTGATCGATGAGCAGCGAACCAAGGGCCGGACGATCATTTTCTCGACCCATGCGATGTTCGAGGCAGAGCAGCTGTGCACCCACTTGTTCATGATCCACAAGGGCAAGAAGGTGCTGGACAACACGCTGGAGGCTGTGCTCAAGGAGCATGATCCAAGAACAATTCAGGTGGAGCCGCTGCACGCGACGGATGTACAGGACTCTCGGTGGGGCGGGCTGCCTGGCGTGATCGAGGTGCACCGCAAGGAGAAATGGCTGGAGCTCAAGCTCGACCAGACGACGACGGCAGAGCAGGTGATGCCACTGGCGGCATCGATGGTGCCGCTGCGGCGTATTGAGCTGGCTCGGGCCAACCTTGAGCAGATTTTCATCGGGCATGTGGGAGGTTCCGAGGCGGGGCTCGCCGCGGAGTTGGAGCACTTTGGCATTGGCTCGGGCGGATCGAATCCGGGCAGCGGAGGTGACGCGTGAATAAGGTGTTCCATGTTGCGTTGCGAGAGTTCCTTGCAACGGTGGCGACCAAGGCTTTCATCTTCGGCGTCTTCCTGCCGCCGCTGCTGATGGGCCTGATGTTCACCCTGATGCCGCTGCTGATGAACAAGGCAGCGCCGAAAGTGAACGGGCACATCGCCGTCATCGACCAGACTGGCAAGGTCGCGGATCGGATCGAGGATTCCTTCTCGGCTGAGAAGATGGCGGAACGCTCGAACAAACGACTGGTGAAGGAAATCGAGCAGTCGCCCGCACCCGAGGTTGCCAAGCAACTGGCATCCGAAGGAGCCAAGATCGCAGGGGAGCAGCAGAAGGGGAGCGATACCTCGCTGACGGTCGAGATTCTGGATGCAAAGACGTCCGTTGACGAAGCGAAGGCGGCCATCCTTGCGACGGGCGACAAGGCCAAGGACGCGCAGGGAACCAATCCGCGTCTGGCACTTGCCGTCATCCCCGCCGCGTCGCTTGAGGCCAACGCGAAGGGTGAGTTCGGAACCTTCGACCTCTACACGGCTCCGAAGCTTGATCCAGAAGTGCAGGGCGACATCCGTGCGCAGATCGGTTCGTCGATCGTGAATGCTCGCATCGCCGCCAGCGGCTATGACCCCAAGCTGATCATGGCGATGACCGAACGGCCCCGCCCGGAGGTCAAGAGCGTCACTGCGGATGGCGACAAGAAGATCAATGATGTGGCCAAGCTGCTGATCCCCGGAGCGTTCATGTTCCTGTTGTGGATCAGCACCTTCACGTGTGGTCAGTACCTGCTGACCTCGACGATTGAGGAGAAGTCAAGCCGCGTGATGGAGGTGATTCTGAGCGCCGTTTCCCCGATGCAGCTGCTGACGGGCAAGATCGTCGGCCAGATGTGCGTGGGGCTCATCATCCTGATTGCCTACTGCGGACTTGGCATCGGTGGCCTCCTGCTGGCGAGCATGATGAGCATCCTGCCGCTGATCAATCTGCTCTATCTGTTCATCTACTTCATCATCGCCTTCTTCATCATCGCCAGCGTCATGGCGGCGGTGGGAAGCGCCGTGAGCGATGTGCGTGAGGCTCAGAGCCTGCTGGGTCCGATCATGATCGTCCTGGTCATCCCGATGATGCTCTGGATGCCGATCCTTCGCAACCCCAACTCGATGTTCGCCCAGATCTGCAGCTTCCTCCCGCCCATCAGCCCCTTTGTGATGATCCTGCGGCTCTCTGGCTCCGAGCCAGTGCCGCTCTGGCAGATCCCAGCAAGCATCGCCCTGGGTGGCGTGACCATTCTCTTCTGCCTGTGGGCCGCGGGCAAGATCTTCCGGGTCGGGGTGCTGATGTACGGCAAGCCGCCGAACTTCCGCACGCTGATCAAGTGGATCCGGATGGCCTGAGGCCTCAGGTGCCTGCCGTTGGCATCGAACCGGGATGATTCAGAAGTCAACGACGACCAAGCAGGCGGCCCCTTTGGCCGCCTGTTTCAATTCTGCCACTACACTCCGGGCATGCCACGCGCCCCCAAGCCCCGACGTTCTGTGCTGACGAACTTTGAGTTGTATGAACTGGCGGTGACGAATCCCGGCCCGATGTGCCGGTTCCTCGCCGCGGCGTGGCGGGATCAGCAGCCCCGGACACGCCGTGCCTCCCCCACCCTGCGCGAGGATTTCTCCGGCTCTGGTGCCCTTGCCCGAGCCTGGGCTGCTCAAGTCGGTCTGGCGATTGCCGTCGACAAGGATGCCAAGGCGATCAGGGCCTGCGGTCGTCATGAACGGTTCGCGGCGATTCACGCTGATGTGATGGAGTGCACGGCGAAGGCGGACGTGATCGCCGCGACGAACTTCGCGGCCGGGTACTCGCACGAACGCGTCGACCTCCTGGCTTACCTGCGGCATGCCCGGATGCACCTCAATGCCCGCGGCGTCTTCTGCTGCGACCTCTACGGCGGTAGCGACGCATTCCGTCCTTGCAATACCAAAGTGCCGCTTCGAGGCCCCAGCGGAGAGAAGATCGAGTACCACTGGGAGCAGGTCGCGGCCTACCCGCAGACGTCCCGCGTTGAGAACGCGATCCACTTCAAAGTGGGCGCCGGCAAACTGATCCGCAACGCATTCACCTACGACTGGCGGCTCTGGTCGATTGCCGAAATGAAGGACTGCATGCTCGAAGCAGGGTTTGCCAGTGTGCGGGTCTTTGATCGCCTGGGCGACGCGGTGGATGGTGAAGGCAACCTCTTCATCCGCGAGCTTGAGCCCCGGGAAGAAATGGATGATCCGTTTGTCGTGTACATGGTTGCAACACGCTGAGTGTTCGCAGTGCCTGAGCATCCATCGCCGGCTTCGGTGATATCGACTATCGCAAAGAAAAGGGCGGGCCATTTCTGGCCCGCCCTTCGTGTTTTCAGTGATGTGCCACGTTCATCGCGGCGTGATCGGCTACTCAGCAGCCGCCATTTTCCCATGCACGGAAGAAGGTATCGATATCACTTCCGTCGACGCCGCCGTCAAGATTGACATCAGCTTCAGCGAGACCATTCTCCCAAGCCTCGAAGAAGGCACTGACATCGGCTCCGTCGACGCCGCCGTCGAGATTGAAGTCAGCCGGGCAGTAAGGGCCGGTCTCGGTGGTGAGCGAGTGGCCGGAGACATCCAGTTCGCTCATGCCGCTGCCGGTGATTGTGAGTGACTCAAAGCTGCGGAGCGAATAGGGGTTCTGCACTGAGGTGAGGAGCAGCATGCTACCGGTGACCGGGGGCGATCCCGCCACGCCGAAGGTGGCACTGTTGCTGCACCTCAGCATGAGCTGCATCGATGCCTTGTCATTGACCCGCAGTTCACGGGTGTCGCAGTGAGCGAAGCGTCCGCCGTTGGTGACTGCACGCAGGACGCTGCCCGCTCCGACATCGAACTCGCCGACGACGGTGCCGTTCTCGTCCAGGACGCTGGCATGCACCTGATCGGCGCCGACCTCCGTGAAGTCACAGAAGATGTCGAAGAAGCTGCTGGGGCTGCCGCTGGTGCCGACAGAGACTGAACGTGCCACGCCGTCGGAGAAGGTGCCTTGGGCGCGGAAGTGAACCTGCTGCACTGTGGTGTCGCAGCCGCCGCTTGAATCACTGCCGCAGACCGGCGTGATGTCCACGCCCAGCGAGGCCAGCGAGGCTCGCGGCCACTTGATCTCTACGCCATCCTGGCCGCTGCTTCCGATGTTGCCGACGGTGAGGCTGCCGGGGTTGGTGTTGAGGAGGCCATCGGGGCCGACGGCGACGTGGACGAGGCCGTTGATGGTGCTGGAGACGCGGGCGAATCCGGCGGTTGAGGGACCGTTGTATTGGGCCTGTGAGAGGCCCCAGCTGAAGCTGCACGTTTCAACAGCAGCACCGGGTGCAAAGTCGTTTTCGTCCATGTCGATGGTTGCACCGCGGACGCGGCGGCCATCGGGCAGAATCATCTCCGCGTCATCGGCCAGGTGGATGCGGATGTTGTGGTGAATGGTGCCGTCGCTGCTCGGTTCGCCATCGCCGTTGCCCCAGCTGATCGCTGCAATGTCGGTGCTGTGGACTTCGATCTCCTCGCCATCTGAGAGGCAAGCACTCACCGACTGGCCGGTGGCGCGATCCTTGATGCGGATGCCTGTGCATGTGCCAGTGCCGTTGGGTCCGGGGGCTACACGCATCACGTTGAAGCTCGAAAGGCTGACCTTTCCGCGACCCAAGCCACTGGTTGCGCCATCCGCCGAGGGCGAATCGCCTTCCAGAGCGACCGTCAGTTCAGTGCCGGGAGCCAAGTTCGAGAACGTCCCGGGGAGGAAATCAATGCGTTGGCCTTCGGTACCGTGCGCATCGAACTTCACGCCATCGCGGTCTGAGCCGAAGATGTCGGTGATGATGGGCTGGCCGGTGGGTCCCTGAGCGAGCGTGGCGGCGCCGGTGAGTTCGATGGGCGTGCCCCAGATGTGACGCAGGGGAGGACAGGGCTGCACGCGGAGGCGGGCGGCATCGATGCCGGTATCGTCCTGGACGTAGACATCGAACGTGCGGTCGCCGAAGTCGCCCAGAAGGTTGCTGCCGCAGACGGTGGAGGGGATCGTGGCACCCAGGTTGAAGTAGAAGTTGGTAAGGGGGTTGGCGACCCACGGCGGCGCGATGGTGTTGATGTTGAAGCCGCGTGAGAAGGTCTCAGGGGCGCCCAGGTTGAGCAGGTCGAAGGCGAGGCCGTCATTGCTGGCGCCGCCGCCACAGGGCTTCATGAGGATGTTGAAGTCAGCGCGGACGATGCCGGGCGGAAGGCTTGCGAAGGTGTTGCCCCAGCCGCGGTCCTGCGTGCAATCGTCGTTGTCCTTCCAGAGGAACGGGGAGAGGGTGCGCAGGGCCGTGAGGCGAGGACGGCGCGACGTGGGTTCGGTGGGTGCGTTCATGTTGTCGGGCGTACCGACGGTGTAGACACGCACCGGTCCATCGCATGGGCAGACGTTGATGGAGAGGCGGGCGTACTCGACGGTGGTGTCGTCAGAGACGAGTACATCGAGGGCGTGCGAGAGGTTCATCTGGTTGATGAGACCGCCGGAGAGTGAGCCCAGGTTGATGGTGAAGGTCTGCTGCTGACCGGCGTTCCAGGTGCCGCCAGCGCCGGGGAGTGCGCTGATGGGTGAGGCCCATGCGAAGCTGCTGCCCAGCCACTGGAGGTAGATGGAGTCGTTCTGGGGGATGTCGTTCTCAGCGCGGAGCTTGATTTCGAGGGTGGCGGAGGTGATGCCGCAGGGGAGGTTCTGGAAGGTCGTCCCGCAGACCGCGTTCACGCGGGTGTCATCGAATGGCTTGCTGATGGCATAGGTGGCCAGCAGTGAAGCGAAGAAGGGGCGGGGCGTCGTGGGATCGACCGGAGCCGCGTAGTTGTCAACGCGTCCGGCTTCGTAGCAGATCGGGATCTGCTGCGAGGGGGGGCACTGGACAGGGCAGGGGCTGGTCTGCACCGGCGAATAGCCGATGTTGACGCCCACGCCGTCGCCGCGGATCTGGCTCATGTCGATCGTGACCGAGTTGGTGGCATCATCGATGCGGACAACGCCCAGCGGCGTGTTCCACCACGGGTCAGCGCCGCCCGCGCCGATCACCGAGTTCTTCATCGTGAACGGAGGGCCTGCGCTGAACTGCGTGGGGCCCCAGGGACCGCCAGCACCCGACCAGTCGCCCAGGAAGGTGCCATTCTTGTTGACGCTGGCGATGGAGGCTCCGCCACCAAAGCTGCTCGTCTGCCCCAGACCCGAAACGCCGACATACAGCGAGCCCGCGGGCATGGTCGACGGGAAGGTGTAGGTGATGCGCCAGACTTCCGGAACAAGCGGATTGCCACCGGCCGTGAAGATCGTGGCAAAGGCCTCGAAGTTCGACCAGTTGTACGTGTTGCCGCCAGCAGAGAGATTGCCCGAGATGATGAAGGGGTTCTGCAGACGGGTATTGGTGATCACCGCGGGCGTTGAGTACGTCACCGTGACATTGCCCACGCCGGGCATGAAGAAGACGGAGCTGTTGGGCACCGAACTGCCAAAGGGCGTCGGAGCCATGTTCAGCCAGGTGATGGGGTAGTTCACCGCGAGGGCGTTGGAAGCAAGCCCAGCAAGCGAGGAAATGACGAGGGCCGCCGGGGCGACGATGGACTTGAGCGAGCGCATGAGAAGTCTCCTGAACCGGGACGACCCCGATTTCTGACCGCGATATTCGATTGGATCAGTGAACCACGATGATTCAGTGTACCGGCACACATCGCAGATCCAGCACACATCTTGCGCGTCTGATTAAGAATTCAGATCGGAATCGCACAATCGCCGTGCCTCGTCCCTGCCGGGGCCCTCTCACCCGTAACTTGGGCAAGATTCACGCCAGATTAGCTCGCCACCCCACGATCTACCCATGCGGCATTGCCGCCAGCCCGCGGCACACGACCTGGCCCCACGGGCGTGGCCCCCCCCCCCCCCCCCCCCCCCCCCCACATGGCATCCCGTCACGTACACACCGCCACAGACATCCCAGTCTGCCACGTGGCGACGCCCCAGACTGGCTTCACCCCTTCGCCGTGGCCTTCCGGACAGCACCACAAGCACCTGCCCGCTCAGGCCCCGTCCGGCAGGCGAGCCCGGAATGCGACCACCCAGCAGCACCGGGCCCGTTCCCGGCTCCCTGCGCACGTTCGGCACAACCTGCGGTCACACCTTGAAGGCTCGCACCTGCGCATCAAGCGCTTCGGCCTGCGTCGACACATCAGTCGCGGCGGTGCCCACCTGCTCACCGGCCTGAGCGATCTGGTTGATGACACCCCCCACTGTTCCGATCGTGTCACGCATCGTCTGCGCATTGCGCACGATCGCCTCCAGCCGCTGACGTGCCCCGTCGCTGCGAAGCCGTGCCTCCTCCGCCACCGATCGTGCGCTCGTCAGCTCGTTGGCTGCCTGCTGGGTCTGCTCCCCAATCAGCGTGATCGTCTGCGTGATCTCGTGCGTCACCGACACTGTGCGCTCGGCGAGCTTGCGCACCTCATCGGCCACCACCGCAAACCCGCGGCCGTGTTCGCCCGCTCGCGCCGCCTCGATCGCAGCATTGAGCGCCAGCAGATTGGTCTGATCGGAGATGTCCTGAATCAACTCCACCGACTGCGTGATTCGCTTGCTGTGCTCGAGCAACCCATCGACGCTCCCCCCACTGCGTGCCACACCATCGCTGATGCGGGAGAGTGAACTGATGGTCTCGGTCACAACCTGGGCACCCGAGCCGGCATCCGCCGCGGAACGCTCTGCGCTCTTCCCCGCGGATTCGATGTTCATCGCCGCCTGTCCGACGCTCTGCGACAACTCCTCCGCGGTGCTGGCCATCTGTGTCGACGATGCCGCCGTTGCCCGCGACATCTCCGACACCTGCGCAATCACCCCTCGCAGCGATGAGATGAACCGATTGACACCCGCCGCCAGTTCACCCAGCGCACCTCCGATGCCTGCGCCCACCTGCTCGCGAAGATCATGACGCGATTCCACGCCGGCCAGTTCAGTCACCAGCTGCGAGACGCCGCGGCGGAACTCATCCCGCTCCTGCGTTGCCTCCACTTCCCGCTCCACCGCACGCTTCACATCCGAACGCATCATCTTGACGCAGTAGAGCTGGAACGCGACCTGAATCACCACGTACGTCGCATGCTCCACGACAATCAGCACACTGGCATCGAGGGCGCCCGTCAGGGTGCGGGGAAGGAAGACTCCACGCAGCAGGTGATCCACGGCCGTCACCGCCGCCGCGGCGAGGATCGGCCACGCATCGCGATACACCAGCAGAATCGCCAGCGAAACGAACACCGCAAAGTGGGCCTCGATGCGCCCGCCCATGAGGAAGATGTACAACCCCACCACCGCCGCCTGACCAGCACCGATCACCGTCCGCGTCACCACCGCCCCGGCCTTCGCACGCGAGAGCAGGAAGCCCGGCAGCACCGCGAGCCCGCCGATGAACAACGCGGCCCACACATGCGCATGCGTCGAGCTTTCTGAGCCAACCCACGTACGTGGCGTGTAGATCAGTGCCACGGCAAGCAGCACCGCCCACTGCACCATCAGACCGATGCCTAAGAGCCGGTCGGCGCGGCTCAGACCCGCGCCGATCTCCCGCGAGAATCCCGCAGCGATCTGGGCCGCCAGAGCCCCGCCGCCCACCGGGATAGCCGCAGCAGCTGTATTCGGAATCGTCGTGTTCTTCTCAGAAGTCATCGTTCATTCCCCTCAAGGTTGTTCACAGCAGATCGGAATGTCTCTCGATGGTTCGCCCGTAACTGCCCGTTGCCCTCGCACATCGATATCGAAGATGGAACAGCCGTAGACCGCTGTCGCCTCAACTGGCTTGTCGCTCCCACGGTTCTTCATCGCGGCGGCGAGCAGTGCAAGCGACTCACACGGACCAACATGCCCCCTGCCCGGCGTGATGCCGCCGCTGAACCCAACTCGCCCCTGACCATCGCTCCACACCACGTGCCCGCTTGTTGCTGCCCCAAAATCCCTCGCCATGCGCCCATCAGCATCGATTCGAACCTTGACATGCCCCATCGCGTCGAGCGTGCGCTGGAGCTGCGGCGGACACCCGCCCGATGCGGCTGGTCCACTGATGACCACGGTGAGCTCAGCCGGCGCTCCCAAATCGCTCTCCGCACGCAGCAACGTCGACAGATTGGTCAGCGTGGCATCCGTGCATGGACACCTGGGGTGCAGAAAGACGAGCAGCTGCGCGACACCACTCGGCTGGCCCAGCTCGGTATGCGCAGGCCACCGAGCGGCCACGACGGTTGCGACGGGACCGGGCCGTGCCATGTAGGCGTGAACGACGGCAAAGGAGCCTGCGAGCAGCACGCCCCACGCCCCGACCGCCATCAGCCATGTCACCCCCGAGGGCCTGTTCATCCGGACAACTCCCCGAACTGTGTGGTCCACGTCGACACCCGACTGCGCGTCGTGCTATCGGCGCAGCAAACCACACGCTCAAGTCAGAGCCTGCCTTCCCTCCATAGCTCGCTGGAAATTCTCGGCGATCTTCGACGACTTCAGCGGTACCCCCGGGGTGCAGAGGCCCACCCGACCGGGACTGCCATGCCCCCGCACCCACACCGGTGGCTTCAATCCTCCACCGGAGCGCCACCAAGCACCGCCTGCATCGCACGGAAGAAGACTTCCGTGTTGTCGATCACTCCCCTGAAGCGGCTTGCACCGCACCCATCGGCAGTGAGCGGAACATCGGTCGCCGTGTGGCTCGCCACCGTGTCCTGAATCTGTCCCGTCACCATGAAACCACCCTTGAGATCGCGCTGCATCGGGTTGGTCGGGTAGGTGTTCAGCGGCTTGAGATCGTTGAATGGCTGCTGCGGGTCGCGGATCGGCCGCGGATTCGTGCGCCAATCCTCATACCGGTCCGCATTCGCCGCATATCCGATGAGCATGCGGTAGTCGATGTCCGTGGTGGTCGGATACCCATCCGGAGCCATCACGTACCGCGGGAACCTGGCATCGTCGTTGGTCCCCACCACACCATCTCGCACCTGCGCAGCACCCCCGCCGCTCTCACCTCGGGTCTTCAACTGCTCTTGCGTCACCATCGAGCCGCCGATGATGTTTGCGCCGCCGCATTCGTGATCCGCCGTCACGATCAGCAGCGTATCGGGATGCGCTTCAAGAAACCGCCGGCAGACACCAACCGCATGATCGAACTCGATCGCATCGTGGATCCACCGGTCTGAATCCATGTTGTGCGACTGCTTGTCGATGCTCGCGCCCTCCACCATCAGCACGAACCCCTTCTCGTTCAGCGCGAGCGCGTCCAAAGCCCGCTGCGTCATCTCCTCGAGCATCGGCTGGTCGGGGAATCCGTAGTCGTGTACCAGCCCATCGTGTCCGCGGCGTCCGGCAATCTTGTCCAGCGACACATTCATGTTGCTGAAGTTGAACAAGCCCAGAATTCGCCGTGACCCCGCGGGCACTGCAACCAGCCCTGCGCGATCACCCGCGTAGGCAAATCCGGCGGCCTCAAACTCCGCGAGCAGGTCACGGTCCGGATCCACACGCCCCGACGGCACCTTCCACGCATCCGCCAGATCTGCGGGAAGCTGGTAATCCCCATCATTCGAGGTGGCACGGGTGCTGCCCGGCACATCCTGCGGCAGAAACCACTTCCGTCCGCCGCCCATGAGCACATGCAACCCGTGCGATTGCCGCTCATCGAAGAACTGATCACACACACCGGTTCCAGCAGCACGATTCTGCGTGTGACTTGCAAATGCCGCGGGTGTCGCATCCGCCACATCCGCTGTCGTCACCAGCCCGAGCACCTTGCCCTGGGTGCGCGACAGAAACTCCGCGACATTCTCCACACGCGGATTGTCGAACGCGGCCAGAGTGTCATCGGGGAATACTCCATGCTGCTGGTTGTTGGACTTGTTCCCGGTCGAGTACGCCGCGGCACCCGGTGAGCTGTCCGTAACGATCGAGTTGAGCGAATGCGTCGTCACCAGCGCCGTGTGCCCGAGCTTGTCCATCTCAAGCAATCCATCGGACTTCCCGAAACTCACACCCTGCTTCATGATCCTCGCTGCGGTTCGGTGCGCCATGCCCATCCCGTCACCAATCATGATGATCAGGTTCCGAGCCTTGCGCTCGTGCGAACGAATCTTCACGACCTCGAAATTGCCGTGAGCCGTTGCCACAGCCCCCGCGGCATCGGTCGCCTTCACCGTGATTCGATGTTCGCCAGGCTCCTCACAGGAAAATGCCCGCCGCGTTGCCACCCAGTCCGTTGGCGACGGGGTCGCCGTTGCACCTGCGAACGTCGTCACAACGCCCACGCTCACGCCATCGACGAGAAACTCGACCCGGTCGAGGCGGCTTGCGGCTCCGGCATCCACAGTGACCTGAAGGTCAAACCGCTGTCCGGGCAGAAACCTCGCGACGATCGGCCCTTCCTGTTTCTGGTCCGCGAAGACCTTGCTGGGAGGCACCAGACGCGTCACCACGGGCTGCGCCCGCGCCGCCACGGCCGCGCTGATCATGGAAGCAACGACAACCAACCAACGCTCAAACATGGTGCAGCTCACTTGCAAGAAATTCCACCCGCGGCTTCCCACTCAACGCACAACGGCCTTCGCACCGGCATCACCGGTGCTCGGCACGATCGACTCCGCGATCACGCGCACATGGCTCACACGTCCATCTGATTCCCGACGTGGCCCAAGCGAAAGCCGGCCAGTCACTTCAATGCGTCCGCTCACACGCGAAAAGCCGCCACGGCCCCCAGGCATGTCGATCCAGGTCGCATTCACGGGCAGATCATCCGCCATCCCCATCTCCCGCTCATTCAACTGAATCGGAGATGAGGTGAGGATGCAACGCCCGGGCGTGTAGGTCGCTCGCCGCACCATGTACCCGCTCAGACGAACACGCTTGCCCGCCAGCTCCTTTGCACGCGGCGTGTACTCAGCACCGCGGGGCCCGACGGGCATCACGAACAACTCCGCGAACGTCAGGGCAGCAGCTGCATCCGGGTTCTCTGCAGCCACCGGTGCCGACGGGGCAGTCTCCGATGTACCCGGCGCCGAAGCGGCGGGGTCGCCACCCCAGTTCAGGCACAGAATGCACGCAATCAACACGATGATGCTCATGCTCCAATCGTCTCGCCCCCGACTGCTCAGGTCGAATCGATTGTGTGCAGATCTCGTGAAGTTGCACACATCTTTCTCAAGGCACGCTTTCCTCCCGCCGCGGGCCAGTGGTGATGGCATGGAGCTCTCCGCGTGGAGCATGCTCATATGTGACGTCCGCGGCAATGCACCGTGACCTCGCCGCCGCGATGGCATTCTGGTTGCCCGCACAAAAAGGCCGCGAGCCCCTCGCACTGGTGCGAGGG
>JBILUL010000126.1:0-14164 GCA_044371005.1 Phycisphaerales bacterium
CTTCTTCGCCACCGGCACCGGCATCGCCCCCTTCCGCGGCATGATCATGGAGCTTCTCTCCCAGAACTGCCCCTCGCGTGTCACGCTCATCATGGGCTCTCCCTACAGCAGCGACCTGCTCTACCACCAGCAGTTCGAAGCCCTCGCGGCACAGCACCCCAATTTCACGTATCTCACGGCCATCAGCCGCGAGAAAGGGAGTGGGGGGAGTGGGGGCAAATCGATGTACGCTCACGATCGACTGCTGGCCGAGCGCGACCGCCTTGCGGCGCAGCTCGCAAGTGAGCGGTGTCTGATCTATGTGTGTGGCATTGCCGGAATGGAGCTGGGGATCTTCCAGAGTCTCGCCGCGATGCTGACGCCGGAACAACTGGCGCAGTACCTGACGGTGAAGCCCGAAGCGGGCGAGCCCAAGGCGTGGGATCGCAAGATGATCAGCAAGACGCTGGTGCCCACCAAGCGTGTCATGCTCGAAGTCTACTGAACGGGCGCGATGCCCCTCTGAGATCTGAAATTTGAAATTTCAGATGGCTGCGCTCGTTCCCCGCCTCGACGGTGCCGCATGTGGCCCATGTTCTTTGGAGAACCCCCCTGGCTGGGCGGGGCATGCAAGTGCATTGTCTGTAACAGTTTAGTGTGATGCCGCGGCGAGTCGTTCGGTCAGTGGGCGATTGGCGAACGGGTTCTGTTCGTACGATCTATGCTGAAAATGAGGAAAATCACTGCGCTGGGGACTACGATTGCCCTTCGTCCGGGAACCGGTCTGGGGCCCAGGGCGTCTGTGAACATTCTCATTTGCGGTCGGTGAAGCTGGGGTTACCGGTACCGCTCTCGAAACCACTACCCCAGTTTGCATTTGAGGAGCATCATGAAGGTCAACATGTACACGATGACGCTGGCGGCAATCGCTGGCACCGCGGTCACTCTCGGTGGCTGTGCGAGCGAGTCGGTTGGTGCGGGCGACAACTACGGCGGCACGGCTCCGCACGCGCACCCGGGCGCCAACTACAACGTGAAGGCTGCTCCCAAGGCTGCCGAGGCTCCCGCGAAGACTGAGGCCAAGGCTGCTGAGCCGGCCAAGGCTGCTCCGGCAGCTGCTCCCAAGGCCGCCGCGGCTTCGGGCAGCGTGATGTACATCCCCACCGGCGATCGGGCCAGCAGCGCCCTCATGATCGAGAAGATCTATCCCTCGCAGGTGACTGTTGGTCAGCCCTTTGATTACATCATCAAGGCCACCAACATCTCCAGCCAGGCTCTGAACAACGTGGTTGTGACCGAAGCGGTCCCCGCGAACTTCAACCTCGTCTCGAGCAGCATCCAGGGAGCCAACGGCTCGTACAACCTGGGCACGCTGAACGTCGGCGAGAGCAAGACGATCGTGATGAAGGGTTCGGCGGGTGCAGTCGGCAGCATCAACAGCTGCGCCAGCGCCAGCTACAGCACCGCGCTGTGCAGCACGATCAACGTCGTGCAGCCGGCTCTGCAGATCACCAAGGCCATCACGCCTGAGTCGATCCTCAACTGCTCGCCGATCAACATGACCGTCGAGATCAAGAACACCGGTTCGGGCACCGCTTCGAACGTGCACGTCATGGACACGCTCCCCAGCGGCCTGACCTTCGTCGGCGGCGGCACCTCCTTCGACGAGGCTGTGGGCGATCTGGCCCCCGGCGCTTCGAAGACCATCACCAAGGAAATCAAGGCGGCCAACACCGGTCGCTTCGAGAACATGGCTTCGGCCAAGGCCGATGGCGTCGGTGCAGTGAACTCCAACAAGGTCACCACCGTCGTCAAGCAGCCCAAGCTCGAGATCGCCTGCAAGGCCGGCGGCAAGATCATGATGGGTCGCCAGGGTTGCTACGAGATCACCGTCAAGAACAGCGGTGATGCAGTCAGCCAGGGCACCAAGATCAACGTCACCCTCCCGGCCGGCGCAACTGTCGCCAGCATGAGCGATGGCGGCGCCAACGGCGTGTGGAACCTCGGTGACCTCGCTCCGGGCGCCAGCAAGACCGTCAAGGTCTGCCTGACCTCGGCCAGCCTGGGCAACCTGCCCCTCTCGGCCGTCGCTTCGGCCACCTGTGCTGCCCCCGCCAACACCAACTGCTCCATCGACGTCATCGGCGTGCCTGACATCGGCACCCTCGTGACGGACGATGACGGCGTGGTCGTCGTCGGTGACAACCACACCTTCCGCGTCGAAGTGAAGAACCAGGGCCAGGTCAACCTGACCAACACCAAGATGATCGTGACCCTCCCCGCCGGCATGGAGTTCGTCTCCTCGGCTGAAGGCAAGCTCGTCGGTGGCAAGGTCGAGTTCAACTTCGGCACCGTCCCCGCCAAGGGCATCAAGAACGGCAGCTTCATCGTCAAGGCCACCAAGAGCGGCGAGCTCCTGGTTGTCGGCGAGACGACCTGCGCCGAACTCAAGACCCCCGTCCGCGACGACGAACTCACCAACTTCGTCGACAAGTGATTGGCTTCGTCGACAAGTAATCAGCGCTTGCTGATTGCCGGTCACAACTGGTAACAATCCCAACCGCCGCGGCAGCAATGCCGCGGCGGTTGTCGTTTTGGGGTGGACAATGAACGTTCAGTTGGTCGTCAACGCGTGATGCCATGGCCACTGTTCCTTCAGGCCCAACGGGCCTGGAAGGAAGGAGGCACGGTTGAAGCACGGCTCTGCGTGCGCCACCCGTGTACGGCGGCGAAAACGCGGACCGCACGCCGGAGGCGTGCAAGTCGATTGCGAGTTAACGTGTCGTTGCGCAATGATCGTCCGGGGCGTTCGTGGATCAAACGCCTCCTCGTTCCCCACGTGCACCCCTCGCGGGGTGCGGCCATCTCTCCCGCCTCGACCTCGGGTGGCGCACGCAAAGCCGTGCTTCACCCGAGGCTACTGACTACGAGGCCGTTGGCCTCGGGGAATGGCCGCACTGGGATGTTGCCCGTGTACCCCGCCGCGTGCGATGCACCGGGCCGTGGCCGACGATCACCACGCGTCCTCGCTGCGCCCCTCACCGCCGCATGCGCTTCCTCGCCTCCTCAACCACATACTCCCACTGAAACGCCGGACCCGGATCCACCTTGTTCTTCTGGATGTGGTAGTGGCCCAGCAGGCCTTGGTACCTCGGGAGCTGGTCATCGGGCAGTTTGTCCGTCAGCGGCTTGCCCGCATCATCTGCCGGGTAGGCACACTTGATGTTCGGCAGCACGGTGCACAATGCCGCGGTCAGCTTGATGAGTGAGTCGTACTGCTGGGGCGTCAGGTCGTACATCCGCTGCTGCGTTCCCTGAATCGGCCCCGTGATCAGCTCTTGCCGCATCGGCACCCCGATGAACCCGGGCGTCCGCACTCCGCCATCGCCCAGCCGACCCGGCAGCGTGATCCGCTGCGCCTTCCCCGCGGCATCCAGTTGATACCACTCCGCAAACGGGTCCTTCGCACCCACCTCATACGACCCGATGTTCGCAATCTCAATCCCCACCGATCGGTCGTTGCTCGTCGTCGCGTGCCAGGCCCGCTCCTTGAGGTCCAGGGTCTGGTAGATCGTGCCGTCAATGTCCAGCATGAAATGCACCGACAGTCCGCGCATGTCGTGCAGCACCTTGAAGCACTGCCGGCTCGTGCCGCAGACATCGTAGTGAATCACGAACTGATCCACGACCCGCTGCAGCAGCGGCAAGTCCCAGCCGCCGCCCCGCACGCGCTCGAGCTCCTCAGTCGTCAGCTTCGCCGAGCGGATGTTGTACCGGTTGGGTGAATCGGGCGCCTTGCCCGCCTTCACCAGAGCTTCCCACCCCGAATCCGCAAAGGGCGTGAACCGCTTCTCCACCCGGTACCCGTCATAGCCGCCCGGATCCGTCCACAGCACCACCGGTGCGCCGGTGTGGAAGAGCTGGCCCGCCACCATGATCTCGTCGCCTTTGCGCTGATACGCCTTCTGGCTCGCTGGCGTCGCCTTCGTTCCCCCGGCGCAGCCCGACCAGGCCACCATCGGCAGGAGCCCCAGCCCGATCCCGCCGAGCACCGTCGCCGCCACACGGATATGCTGGCGGTGCTCCACGGACGGAGCAGGCCAGTTCAGGCGCAACCCACGCATCACGCGGCGGAGGATTTTCGTGACATTCCTGACCATAGCTGAATCGACCTCGCTCACCCAGGCTGACTGGCTCGTTCTCGGCGCCTACTTCATCATGCTCATCGGCTCAGGCGTCTGGTTTTCTCGACGCAAGGTGACCGACACCAAGGACTATTTCCTCGCCAACCGCTCCATGCCCGTCTGGGCCGTCGCGATCTCCATTCTGGCTACCGCCCAATCCGCCGCGACGTTCACAGGTGTTCCACAATCTGCCTACAAAGGCAACCTCACCTACCTCGCGGCGAACATCGGCGGCATCATCGCCGCCATCATCCTCGCCGCGGTCTTCATCCCCGCCTACTACCGCCTCAACGTCAGCACCCCCTACGAACTGCTCGAAAACCGCTTCGGGCCCAGTGTCCGTACCGCCGCGTCGTGGGCTTACCTCATCGGCCGCGTCTTTGCCAGCGGCGCACGCGTCTTCGTCGGTGCCCTGCCCGCTTCCCTCGCCATCTTCGGCGACATCGAACCTGCCCACATGATCATTGTCATCTGGGCCTTCATCATCTTCGGAATCGCGTACACGTTCATGGGCGGCGTCAGCAGCGCGATCTGGACCGATGTCATCCAGGTGAGCGTCTATCTGGGTGCCGCGGTCGTCACTATTGCCGTCCTGCTGCATCGAATCCCGCTGCCCCTTGACGAACTCATCCACGCACTGGCGAACCCGCCCACGGGGGACTCGAAACTCACGATCATCGATCCCGGCATCAAGTTCGTGGCACCCAATCTGGTCGTTGACCCCTCCAAGGAGTTCACGCTCCTCACCGTCACCACCGGCTTCGTGCTGCTCACCCTTGCTTCCCACGGCATGGATCAGGATCTCGTGCAGCGCATGCTGACTTGCCGCAACGGCCGCAAGGGTGCTGCGTCAGTCATCAGCGGCGTGCTCGTGGGCATTCCGGCTGTCTGCATCTTCCTGGTGGTGGGGCTGTTGCTGTATGTCTTCTATCAGCGGCCTGACATCATGGGTGTCGCGGCACCCACCTATGGCGCTCCCGACGATCAGGTCTTCCAGACCTTTGCCTACCAGGAAATGGGCGGCGGCCTCGCGGGTCTGTTTCTTGCGGGGCTCTTCGCCGCGGGGCCGGCCGGGATCAACTCCGGGTTGAACTCGATGTCGAGTACGTTTGTGAGCGATATCTACCGCCGCGGGCATCCGGGGCGGGACGAGATCCATTACCTGCGCGTCGGGCGGCTGGGTGTTGTCGCTGCGGGCGTGCTGCTCGGCATCTTCGGATGCATCTGCATTTCACTCTACGACCCCAAGGGCAGTTCGCTCCTGGCCTTCGTGCTGGGAGTGATGGGGTTTGCCTACGCGGGCCTGCTGGGCATGTTCTTCACCGCGCTCTTCACGCGGCGGGGCAACGCGGCGAGTGTCATTCTTGGCCTTTTCGTTGGCTTTGGTGTGGTCGCTTGCTTCCAGTTCAAGGTCTGGCAGTATTGGCCCGAGTTCAAGGACCTTCAGATCGCCTTCCCCTGGCATCTGGTCGTCGGAACCATCGCCGCGACGCTGGTGTGTGTTGCGGGCAAGCCGCGCACGCGAGCGGTTGAGCAAGCGTGAGACGATTTTCGTCTCCCCCTTCTTCAGGCCCAGCGGGCCTGGAAGTCAGTTGGCACGGGTGAAGCACGGCTCTGCGGGCGCCACCCGTGTACGGCGGCGAGAAAACGAACCGCACGCCAGAGGCGTGCAAGTCGATTGCGAATCAACGTGTCGTTGCGCAATGATCGTCCGGGGCGTCGCGTGATTGCGCGTTGATCGCCCGCATCGCGTCGAAGATTCCGTAGACCAAACGTCTCCACGTTCCTACGAGCACCCCGCTGGGGTGCGGGTCTGTCGTCGTCTTTCACCAGGGGTGGCGCACGCCAAGGGCGTGCTTCACCCCTGGCTACTGACTATGAGGCCGCTGGCCTCGGGGGAATGTGATCTTGAAACCACGCTGAGAATCAACACCGTTCTTCACGCAGGGGTGAATCACGGCATTGGTCGCGCTACCGCAGACAGTCACGGCAGCCGCGTGACAAACCGCGAATCACCCGCCGTGCTAATGGTCCATCCACCAATTCGCACCTTGCTGGGGATGATCGGCGCGTAGAACGTTGAATCAAAGAGGCGGTCCTTGACTGCGATCTTGCCGATGCGACTTCCGGGCGTTGTGACGAAGCGATCATCCGAATCACCCACGATGCTGTTCATCGGGTTGAGGCCCGCGCTGATGGTGCTGCGGAGCACATCATCCATGCACGAAAAGTCATCGATGCGGCCGACGCCGAAGACATCATCGCCGCCGCCCAGTTGTGCATCATTGCCAAGGAATGCGCCAGCGAGCAGCGTTGAATCGGTCATGTCGCCCTGCACGCTGAACTTGCCGATGGTGGTGGCTGAGACGATGCCTTCCATGTCGCCCCGGATGTCACAGGTGCGAAGATCGCCCGAGACCGTCAGGCCCGCGCCGTCATAGAGGCCCTGGGCCCTGAACTGCTTGAGATTGCCCCGGACACTGAAGGATTCGCTCAGCAGCCAGTCATCCAGCGTCACCTTCTCCAGTGTCACGCGGCCCGCAAACCCGGTCAGCCGCACATCCGCCGCGAGTGATCCCTGGATCTTCATCTCCTTGATCGCGGGCGCAGTGATGAGGCCCTGCGTGTCGCCCAGTGCCAGCCAGGCTCCCGTCTGCAGCAACTTCAGCGGAGCCGCGGCAGTCAGATTCACCCCATCCATCGCCCACGCCCGCACCGTCGCTTCACGCCCCGTGCCAAGCAGCGAGATCGTGGAACCCAGCACATGCCGCAGATTCACTTCGCGCACATCACCCTCAATCGTGAGGTTCCCCGGCAGCGCGACCTTCATCTCCAGCGAACTGAGTGAGCCACGCACTCGCACATCACCCAGATGGTTGTACCCCGGTGCAGGTTCGATCGTCAGCCGCGAAGTCGAAGTCGTTCCGACCGCTTCGACATTGAACTTTCCATCATCACGCCGGATCACCGAGACGCTTCCCGGCCCTCGCAGGCTCGCCCGGATACCACCCGTGATCAAGCCCGGATCCTCCGGCGGTGCGGTGCCATCGACCACCACCTTCAGCCCCGTGTACATCGTGTTGTTGATCTTCGGATCACGCCACGAACTGAAGATCCCGAACCCCTCCTCGGGCTTGAGCCGCAGGAAGACGTAGTACTCGCCGCTCTCGAGCGACGGCAGATCAAAGGTCCTGCTGATGCTGATCGACTCGTTGGTGTACAGGTCCGGCACGCGAAGCTTGCCGATGCTCAGGTCTTCCCGATCAGAATCGGGAATCTCAAGGTCGCGTGTGAAGATCACCTTGAGGTCGGAGTGGAAGGAATCCTGATTGCCCCGGTTGCGCACGGTCGCATCAATCGAGAGCGAATCAACGCCCGCAATCAGCACACCGTTGGAGCCACTGGCATTGGCCGTCGCGGCGACGAAATCAAACATCAGATCCTGGCTCAGCAAAAGCCGCGATTCAAGTGATTCAAGAGGCTTGCCGAACAGAGTGTGTGTCGCTGCCATGATTCCCTCGCAGAATACCCCACCAAATCGTACGCGGCGATACCAACGCCCCACGCCTCATCGCGCGAAGGATCGCCGCCGTATGCATATCAGACCCCTCGGCATCGATTGGGTTCCTCGCCGCGGGGAGCCAGCAGGGCAATCGCACGATCGCTCAAACGTACCCCATTCCACTCGACGTACCCACCAGGAACGGTCTGCAGACGAGCCTGAGCACGGGAATCAGTAAAGCTCGGTCTGGGTCGAAAGGAACACGGAACCCAGTTGCAGCCTATCTGGTTGAATTCAGCGATCAGGCCTTTGTACAGGGCTGTCGCACGCTCTCAGGGCCACAGTGCCCTGCCTCTGCATCCATCCTGTCCATCCTGCCTATCCATGTTTCCATTCCTGGTCGGAGAAAGGAACATGGATAGACAGGATGTGCAGGATGAAAGACGCAAAGCAGTGATGGGTCGGTGTGATGTGCAAGAGGGGCGGCAGGAGGCGGCTCTGGATCAAGCGGTTGCCCTGGAGGAGCTGGATAGGGCACCAAATGGAGTCAGAACTGAATGGCTCGGCCCGGAAGGTCAGAAAAGAGCATCTTTCCCGCACTGGCGAGGGCCTCGTAGTCCTCCGCCGTCATCGCCCACCGCGCATGGTCTTCCCAGACATAGTTGATGCGGATGTACCGAAGCCCCACACCTTCATGACGGAACCCGAACTTCTGCACCAGCTTGGTGGAAGCCTCGTTCCTGGGCATGATGTTCGCCTCGCACCGGTGCAGCTTCAGTTCCCGGAACACGAACTTGAGCACCAGCGCCATCGCTTCGGTCACCAGTCCCTGACCCGTGTACGGCGCACCGAGCCAGTAGCCCAGCGTGCAACTCTCAAATGGACCTCGTGCGATGTTGCTGACGCTGATCGCGCCAGCCACCGCACCGGTCGCTTTCAGGCAGATCAAGAATCGCATCGACGACTCGAGTCGAGCTGTGCTGAGGATGCGATCGAATGAGGTTTCGGGGTCGAATCCCTCATCATCATGCCGCGGGGTCGTTGACCACCACGGAATCAGATGGTCGCGGCTCTGATTCAGCAGCGCCGCCACTTCCGTACGATCAGTGCCGACCGGATGGCGCAGCAGGATTCTGGGCTGAGACCTGGGCGAAGCAGCGGCCGACATCGATTACTCCCATTCGATGGTCGCGGGCGGCTTGCTCGAGATGTCGTAGACGACGCGGTTCACGCCCCGGACCTCGTTGATGATGCGGCTGCTCACGCGAGCCAGCACCTCGTAAGGCAAGCGGCACCAGTCGGCCGACATGAAGTCCTGCGTCTCGACCGCACGCACCGCGATGCAGTGCTCATACGTGCGACCATCACCCATCACGCCCACGCTCTGCACCGGCAGCAGTACGGTGAAGACCTGGCTGGTCGAGCGGTAGAGATTGGCGGAGACGATTTCCTCAAGGAGGATTTCATCGCAGGCTCGCAGCAGATCAAGCCGCGGCTGGGTGACTTCGCCCAGCACACGCACCGCCAGGCCCGGGCCCGGGAAGGGGTGGCGCCAGACGAGCTGCTCGGGCAGCCCGAGCACTTCACCCAGCTTGCGCACCTCATCCTTGAAGAGCTCACGCAGCGGTTCGACGAGCTTGAACCCGAGCTGTTCGGGCAATCCGCCGACGTTGTGGTGGAGCTTGATGCCCGCCGAGGTGCCAGCGTGTCCGTGGCCTGATTCGATCACGTCGGGATAGAGCGTGCCCTGCGCGAGGAAGGTGGCATCCTTGATGTCGCGAGCGGCATGCTTGAAGACTTCGATGAAGCGGTGGCCGATGCGGCGACGCTTCTCCTGCGGATCGGTGATGCCTGCAAGATCGCCGAGGAAATCCTTCTCGGCATCCACGACATGCAGATCAATCTTGAAGTGATCGCGGAACGTGGTCTCGACCAGCTCGCGTTCGCCCGTGCGAAGCAGGCCGGTATCGACGAAGACGCAGTGGAGTTGTGAGCCGATGGCCTTGTGAAGGAGTGCGGCCACGACCGATGAATCGACGCCGCCGGAGAGGCCGCAGATGACCTGGGAGGTGCCGACCTTGGCCTTCACCGCCTCCGCGGCAGTTTCCGCGAACGAACTCATCCGCCACGAGCCCTTGCAATGGCAGATCTCGTACAGGAAGTTGCGAAGCAGATCGGCGCCGTGGGGCGTGTGGGTGAGTTCGGGGTGGAACTGCACGCCGTAGAAGGCGCGGCCCTTCATCTTCACCGCTGCGAAGGGGCAGGTGGGAGTGGAGGCCAGCGACTCAAAGAGATCGCCGGTCTGCGTTACTTGGTCGCCGTGCGACATCCACACCGTGGTCTTGTCGGGGATGCTCGTGAACAACTCGCTCTTGCCCTTGAGGCTCAGGTTGGCGCGACCGAACTCGCGGTGGTCGGCCCCCTGCACCTTGCCGCCCAGCAGATGCGCGGCCAGCTGCATGCCGTAGCAGATGCCAAGGACGGGCACACCCAGATCAAAGAGCGCGGGGTCGCAGGTGGGGGCGCCCGCTTCGTAGACGCTCGAAGGACCGCCCGAGAGGATGATGCCCGCCGGGTTCATCGCCTTGAGCTCCGCCGCGGTGATCTTGGGAGACACCAGCAGCGAGAAGACCCCCGCATCGCGCACGCGGCGAGCAATCAACTGCGCCGTCTGCGATCCAAAGTCGAGAATCGGAACGATTTCGCGTGTCGTGGTCATTGGGTGGTGGGAGGGGGGAAGGGGGGCGATGGCGAAGGCAATGGAGCGAAACGAAACGGCGGCTGGCGGGTTGGGCGGGAGTTCCTGAGTTCCTGAGTTCCCAAGTGCAGGAGTGCGGTACGGGTCTTTCGGGGCTGATGTCCTGAGAGGTTCAAAAACGCATCGCACTCATCACACCCGCTCAACCGCACATGTGTTCTCGTGCACTTTGGAACTTCGGAACTCAGGCACTTCTCCAACTCCCCCTCTTACTTCTTCGGCTTGTCCTGCCCGAAGCGCTTCTCGGTCTGGCCCTGCTTCTCGCGGGCGTAGCGTTCGAGTGCGGCCATGATGCCGCCCTGGCTTGTTGATCCGCCCTTCGCCGCGGCACGGGCCTGGCGTTCTGCACGCATCTTGTCGACATTGAGCATGTCATGCTTTTCCATGTACGAGCGGATCCACTTGCTCTCGAGAATCGCCAGCGTGGTATTGACCGCAAAGTAGAGTGAGAGGCCTGCGGGCGCGTTGTACATGAGCGCGGGGAACATGATGATGGTCATGTACTTCATGATCTTCATCTGCATTTCCTGCTCGGGCGTCTGGGTCGCCGTCGGCTGCGGATTGAAGTAGGTCTGCTGCAGGTAGTACATCACGCCCAGAATCAGGGGCAGGAGGTTGAATGAATCGATCGGCCCCAGGAGCGGTGCATTGAAGATCGTGCGGCCGAAGTAGATGAAGCGGTCGGGCTCGGCCAGATCGCCCAGGAAGTACCAGAAGGTCGAGCCCTTGCTCACCAGCGACTGCACGATGCCGTAGAAGGCATGCTCGTGACGCAGTTCCACGGCGAAGAAGAGCATGGCTGAGAGCGCGATCCAGACGGGGGTCTGGAAGAAGGCGGGCAGGCAGCCCAGGAACCCGGCGGGGCTGATGCCCTCTTCGCGCCAGAGTTTGGCGGTTTCCTGCTGAAGCTTGGCGGGGTCGTTGCCGTACTTTTCCTGGATGATCTTCTGCTTGGGCTGAATGGCCGACATCTGCTTGGCGAACCGGCCCATCTTGATCTGAGTCCAGCGCGTCAGCGGGTGCAGCGTGCCGCGGACCACCACCACGAGGAAGACGATCGAAAGCGCCCAGTCCTTGAAGATGTAGGCGTGCATCGACTGCAGCACCCACAGGAGCAGGCCGGTGATGGAATCAAAGGTGCACCAGCCGCAGGGGCCGCCGAAGTTGTAGACGACGATGTTCTTGAGGCGAAGCGACTTGAGGACGGGCTCGGCCGCAATCTCCTTGCGCGACAGCGGGCCCGCGAAGATGCCGTGCGAGAGGTCCACGCGGGCGCCCGGGGCGAGCAGCGAAGGATTGCTGCTCAGGCGAAGCCCGATGATCTGGGCGCCATCGCCGCCATCGAGCACAATGCGGTCAACCTGCCCAAGCCACGCCAGCGGCTTGGCCGCGGTTGTCTGCGTTGCGTCAAACAGCGGGTGCACCGCCACGCCGTAATACCGGTTGTTGAATGCAAGCCACGAGGGCTCCAGGCCCGCCTGCTGCGTCTCGGGTGTGGGCCACAGTTGCCATTCGCGATAGGCATAGAACGTCGCGCCCGCCGTATCCATCGCGGAGTATCGCTGTCCCAGAATGTTCGCCCGCGGCTGATCGATCGAAGTCAGCGTCACCGGCGTCCGGCCCGGATCACGCGATTCAGGCAGCAGATAGCCCACACGGAAGTATCGCCGATCACCGCCGTACGAGGCCGAGTCCGCCGTCAGATCCACCGGACCTGTCTGGAACCAGCGCACCGCCATCGAAAGACCCGATGTGTTCTGAATCTCCTGATGCACCTCGAAGATGCCCGAATCCGCCGCGATGGAGAACTTGCGGACGATCCGCAGAACTTCAGTTCCCTTTTCGTCCTCGATCACCGCCACGAAGCCGTCCTTGGTGGGTTCCCACAGCGAGTTGGCCTTGTCGCCAAACAGCGGCACCATCTGCGGTGCACTGCCTGCAGGAGTCACTTCCACTGCCAACGCCGCGAAGGGAATCAGTGTCTCAGGGCCGGCCGATGTCGAAATCGTGTGCTGCGCCTGCAGCTCCACATGAGCCTTCTCTTCGATCGTCGTGAAGTGCTTGGCCAGCCGCAGCGAACGGATGCCAACACCCGAATCCGCCACGTCAATCTGCGCCCGGACCGTTCCATCCTTCTCAAGCGAGCCGACCGTGTTGTTCGAAAGCGCAGCGCCGAAGGAGCGGGCACGCAGAGTGAAGCCAGCTGCGGGTGCAGGGGCGGGCGCCGCTTCCTGCTTCGCAGGCACCGCCGCGGCTTGCTCAGTCTTGGCAGCCTCCGCTCCCGGAGCCGGCGTTGCCGCCGGTACCACCGCCGTGTTGGGCGACGGCGTCGGCGACGCGGCGGGGACCGCGGGCTTCACCGCGGTGGGCGTGCTGTTCTTGAGCGTCGCATACACGATGAGCGCACCGATCGCCAAAGCGATGACCGGAACGAGAATGCGAAAACGCGTGTTCTTGGGCTTGGGCATGAGAGCGTCGGGAGAGAGATATGAATCGTCGGCCGCGGCAGGCTGCCGCTTCGAAATCAATGGTCACCGCAACAGGTCGTACGGAAATCACTCGGTACGCCCCTTCGAATCCTGGTTCACCATTGGAGAGCCCCGGACAGAGCTTCACAGTGTCATTGGGAAAAGGGTGTAAGGATAGGAGCCCCGCCCCCCAACCGGGGTCCGGTATCTGATGGCGTTTGAACCACAAACACCCCTTTTCCTCCCCCCGCGCGTGCCCCGCCGCGTCTCTTGAACGCCCCTCCACACCCCGATCACAGTACTTGGATCGTGTTAGGGAAAGAGCCGGTCGATCGAACGATCAACGCCACACCCACATCTCCTCGTTCTTCCGCCGCGTTCCCGTTTCTTCTGCGTGCTGCTTTTGCTCTGCTCTGCTCTCTGAAAGTCTGAAATTTGCTCTCTCTCTGCCCCTCACTCCCTCTTCCCCCTCGCATGCCGCTCAAAGAACTCCCACATCAGGTCATTGGCCGAAATGTCCTTCGTCGATGCCCCAAGCCGATCCAGCCGCGGCTCCTGCCCAGGCCATGTGTGCCCTCCGCCGGTGATCTCGATCAGCACCACCTCTGATCCGTCCTTGCCTCCGCTCCAGGTCTTGCGAAGCACGCTCGTGCCATCCGAAGCGACGTCGGGCAGCGGTACCGCCGCGGGCACTGCGTCACACCCGTTGGCCTTGATCCACTGGTCCAGCGAATGCTGCACCGAGAGAAAGACTGGCCGTACGTCCGTGAGGGGGTTGCCCTGGCCTTGCCCGCCGTTGAACGGAGCCTGCGCATCCGCAGTGCCATGGAAGTGCATCACCGCCACCGGCCTTGAGGGCGCGCATGTCAGAGTCCCCATCGGTCCGCCCACGGGGGCGATCGCCGCGAACCGATCCGCCAGCTCCGATGCAACTCGATACGCCATGATGCCGCCGTTGGACATGCCCGTTGCATACACGCGATTCGCATCGACCTTCGCGATGCTCGCAAGATCATCAAGCATCGCGCGCACGAACCCCACATCATCGATCGCATGCTCCATCGCATAGCCGCAGCAGTTCCCGCCGTTGAAGGTCAGCAGGCGATTGGGCAGTCGACCCGTTCCATACGGATACGCCACGATGAACCCGGCCTGGTCCGCCTTGGCGTTGAGGCCACAGAAGCTCACCATGTTCTCGGGGTTGCCGCCGCCTCCGTGGAACGCCACCACCAGAGGCGTTGGCCGTGACCGGTCGTATCCGCGCGGGATGTAG